>NZ_JBLROB010000020.1:0-115781 GCF_047921475.1 Micromonospora sp. SL4-19 | reverse complement strand
TTCGACCACGATCGCGCCGTACTCGCACGCGAGGCGGGTGGTGAGCTTGTGCAGACCGTCGCGGCGCAGGTGAGCGACTCGCGCATGCGCCGCGGCGACCTGCTGGCGTGCGCGTTCCCACCGGTTCGACGGCCGCTGGCCGGTACGCCGGTCGGGGCCGACACGCCGTGACATGCGCCGGGCGAGCCGCCGCATCCGCCGGGCCGCCTCATCGAGGTGGCTCGGGTTGGGCTCCATCTTGCCGGTGGACAGCACCGCGAGGTGCGTGATCCCAACATCCACCCCGACCACCGCCTGCGGGCGCGTGGGGGTGCGCTCGGCCCGCTGGACCTCGACGCAGAATGCGACGTGCCACTGTCCGCCGTCACGGCGCACGGTGGCCGACAGGATCCGGGCTGTGCCCGCCTGCAGACGGCGGGCGAGCTTGCGGGCGGACTCGTGCAGCTTGAGCCGGCCCAGCCGGGGCAACACGACGTGCTGGCGGTCCGGCTCCACCCGGATCGCACCCGTGGTGAACCGCACGGACGGTGTCGACCGGCGTCGTGACTTGAACCGGGGAAACCCCACCCGCCGTCCGCTCCGCTTGCCCGTGCGGGAGTCGGACCAGTTCTTCAAGCCACGGGCCAGGGCGTCCAGGCCGGTGTTGAACGCTTCCTTGGAGCACTCGGCCCACCACGGCGCCACCTCGGCCTTGGCATGGTTCCACACCTTGCGCAACTTGGGGAGACTCCACCCGACCGTCGGGGTCAGCAACTCCTCAGGCACACCGTAGGAGCGTTCCGCGGCCCGCTGATCCATGACCGCCTTCACCCGCGCCAAGGCCCAGTTGTACGCCACCCGAGCCGCGCCGGCCTGGGTGAGCACGGCACGCTCCTGCGCCGGGGTCAGATCCAGGGCGTACCGGTACGCCTGCACCACCTTCACGCGGTGCCGCCATCGTTCATCGCCGCTGCGACGGCCCGCCGGGCCAGGTCGGCACCCCCCCGACGCCCACACAAGCGGGCACACAGGCCGGTCAGGATCTCAGTGACATCCCGCACCAGGTCATCATCCATCATCTCCGGGTCCACCACCAGCAACCGGCCCCCCGAAGCAGCCAGCACCGCCTCCACATACTCGCCACCGAAGCGGACAAACCTGTCCCGGTGCTCCACCACAATGGTCGCCACCGGCGGATCCCGCAACAGGGCGAGAAACTCCTTTCGGCGCCCGTCCACAGCCGGCCCGACCTCGGTCACCACCCGCGACACGGCCAACTGCTGTCCGGTCGCCCACATGGTCACCCGCGCCACCTGCCGGTCCAGATCAGACCGCTGATCCGCCGACGACACCCGCGGCCGTCAAGCTGTCGGCCAGCAGATTCACCCTCGCGGCCGGGGAGACCGGGACCGTGGCACTGCGCGTCGACCGGTCGAAGTTGGCCGCCCGACCGGGCCTGTACACGGCGGTGGTCACCGCCCGCGCCGGCGGTGCGTTCGCCGCCAGCACCCCGGTCACCTTCTACGTCGAACCGCCCAGCTACGACCTCAACCTGACGGTGACAGCGTTGCCTGACGCCGCCGATGCGGTCAGCCAGTGGGGTGCGGCGTGGGTGATCAGCCTCGACGACCCGACGGCGTTCAGCGACATTGTGCCGCTCGACCTCGGCGAGCGGACGACGGTGCGGGTGCCGGCCGGCCGGTACAGCGTGGTCGGCTACCAGTTCGAGGACAACCTGGACACCGGCGGCACTCGGATGGGCCTGGTGGGTGATCCGGATCTGACCGTGGCCAAGGACACCGACCTGCTGATCGACGCCGCCACCGCCAAACAGGTCCGGGGCAGCGTCGACGGGGTGGCCACCGAGGCCAGCCAGATCGGCGCCACCTACCAGCAGCACGCCCGCAACGGGCAGTTCGTCAGCAGTGACTTCGCCTTCGCCTAGGGCGCCGACGCCCGCGACGGGGGCGTCTACGTCATGCCGATGCGGAAGCCGAACGTCGGCAGGTTCGAGGCGTCACCAGCTTCGGCCTGCACGCGCCCGGCGACGGGCCCAGGCCCTACCAGTACGACCTGACCCGCGCGCTGCCCAACGACTTCCCGGCCGATCAGACGTACCGGTGGACCACCGCCGATCAGGCCAAACTCGCCCGGGTCGACAACAGTTTCCGGGTCCTGGACCGGGACGGATCGACCACTGGCCACAAGCGGTACGGCTGGACCTCCGACTACCTGAGCCCGCTGGGGAGCTGGACCGACGGGGTCTCGGGAGACCGCGTGGACTACGTCAGCCCCGGAATCCTGTACACCGACGAGGCGTTCTACGACGACGCGGTCACCCAGGAGGCGCTCTATCGGCCCGAGCCGGGCAGCCGGCGGAGCAAGGTCTGGGTGCGACAGCCGCTGCGCCCCGACTGGTACGACGACCCGGCACCGTCGGCCAGCGGATGCACCCCCAACCCGATCTCGCGTACCCGGGGCAACCTGTACGTGGAACTGGTCGAGCAGGCTGACCAGCACCAGCGGTTCAGCTGCCACGCCGGGGACTACGACTGGGAGACGCAGACCGTGCGGAGGCTGACTCTGCACCGCGACGGACAACTGGTGGGAGAGGCCGAGGGCAGCAGAACCAACTTCAGCGTCCCCCAGCAGGCCGGTGACTACCGGCTCAGGTACCACCTGGACGCCAGCGCCCTGCAGCCGGTCTCCACCCGCGTGGATACCGCCTGGACGTTCCGCTCCGCCGGCCCGACCGGCACCAACCCGGTCCCGGTGCCGCTGCTGTCGGTCGACTACGCCCTACCGCTGGACGTGGCCAACAAGCCGACCGACGGCACCGCGAGCTGCACCGTGCGGCAGGCGCACGGGGTGACCGTACAGAAGATCACCTCGTTCGAGCTGTGGACCTCCGTCGACGACGGCGCCAGCTGGCAATCGGTGACGACCAGCCCCAGCAGTGCGGACACGTTCGCGGCGCAACTGCCGAAACCCGCCGCCGGGCAGGCGGTATCGCTGCGCGTCAAGGCCACCGCCGACGGCGGCAGCGGGATCGAGCAGACGATCATCCGCGCCTACCTGGCCGGATAGTCGACCTGCTCCGCACGCCGTGGCCCGCGACCGAATTCGGTGCGGGCCACGGCGCCGGTCGGCGCGAGTACCGCGTCCCTTGGTCAGCCGATGCAGGCGACCAAGGCGAGGCGTCTGCCGAGAGAAGGAGCCTGCCTGGTGGCATTCCCGTCAGCGGGTGGGTGCGGTGAGCCGGTAGCCGCCGCGGGCGTCCCAGCCCGCCCGCCAGCCGGCCACAAGCGCTTCCCGCAGCACGCCGCCGACGGCGTGTTGCCAGGCGCTGGCCGCGGCCGGGTCGTCGCGGCGTAGCGCGGAGATGTCGGCCGGCACCTCGACCAGCGCGGCGGGAGCGGCAGCCCAGCACGGGTCGATCACCGGCAGCCCGTCGTCGCCGGCGACGACCGCCCACCCGGGCGGGGCATCGCCGTCGGCGGGTACGGCGGGCGCTGACTGCCGGGCCGACCCGGGCGCACCTCGACCCTCGCCGGTGAGGTGCCAGGCGACGAGCAACCGGTCGTACGGCAGCGGGGTGGGACTGTCGGCGTCCCGGAGGCCCTCGTAGCCGGGCAGGAACGCCTCGACGGTCGCGCCGAGCCGGCGCAGGTTGAGGTTGGCGTTGACCGCGGCCATCGCGTCGAACGTCCAGCGGATCTCGGTGACGCCCCGCTCGATCGCCCAGGCCCGCTGGGCGAGCTTCAGCGCGACCGAGACACCGCGGCCACGGGCGCTGGGCAACACCGCCATGGGGCCGGACTGCACCAGCGGCCGGCCGTCGGCAGTCCACCCCGGCAACGCGAGCACCACGCCGACGGGAGCCTCGCCGATCCAGGCCAGCAGCGCCGGGGCGCCGGCGGCGAGCAGGTTACGCAGCAGGCTCGGCGGATAGAAATGGTGTCCCGCGCCCGGAGCGAAGACGGCGTCGAGGACACCGACGGCAGCGGCGACGTCGACATGCGTGTCGATCGGGCGGATCTCGACCCCGGCGCGGGCGGCGGCCGCTGCGGCCGGGTCGGCCGGCTCCGCTGCGGGTGTCGGGTCGGTGAGCGCCACGGCCGGGTCGGCCAGCGGGTCGGGAGCGAACACCTGCCGGGTCGCGGCCTCCACCAGTTCGGTGACGGCGGCGACGGCCTCCACCGGGTCGTCGGAGAGCATCTGGGGGCCCTCGACGGGCAGCAGTTCGGCGATGACCTCCCCGATGACGGCCTCGGGTACGTCGGCGGGCAGCACGTCGGCGACGACCTCGGACAGCGGGCCGGCAATGGAGTCGGTGATGGGCTCGGTGATGGGCTCGGACACGGCGGCTTGCTTTCAGCGGGAGACGGGACGGTGGGGCGACGCCGGTGTTCACAGGCAGGGGGCCTGGCGTGCGACGGTCACTGTCCCGGCATCGAAGACCGGGACAGTGACCGTACGGTGACGTTGCGATGAACACCCTGCGACCGGGCGGGCTTCGGGTGGCCGACGTCACCCCGCTGCGAACCTTTCGGGTCTCCTGCTGCGCACGGCCGTGACGGGGCGGCGGCGAGCGCCCTGATCGTCGCGACCGCCGGCGCCGCCGCGATCGCCACCACCGGCGCCGGCGTCACCTGAAGCCTCGGCGCCGGATGGCCCTCGTGGTCGTCGTCGGCGGGGCCGTCCGGCTCACGTTCTTTCCGCCCTCCGCCGAACCTTGCCGCAGGTGGCCCAGGCCGATCCAGCGCAGCTCCGCCCGCTGTTCGGGCCCGTCAACGCCTTCGACGCCGATTTCCCCGGCCTGGTGCGAACTACTTCATCAGCGACCAGCAGACGATGGTCGCGTACGTGCCGACCAAGGGGGTACGCACGATCTACGGGTCGGTGGGTGACCTGTTCGCGTGGCTGTGCATCGCGGTGCTGGCCGTGCTGGTCGGCATAGCCGCCCACCGCGCCGTGCGGAGCGAATCCGTGCGATCCTTCGCCGGCCTGCCCGCCGCCGGGCGAGCACCGGTGAGCGTGCCCTGAGGTCGTCGGTGACCGAGGGCTCGCAGACGACGCCTGCCGCCTCTAACGAACAGCCTCCGCGGCTACGGCTCCTGCCCGCCGAACACGGCCCTGTTCTCCATCCGCAGAGGGAGAACAGGGCCGTGGCGGATCCATCCGTACGCAGTCCGGGCGCTGCCCGCTGCCTCAGCCGATACGCAGCGCGCTGAACACTCCAGCGTGGTCGGAGTCCCAATAGCCGTTCTGCTTGGTCCTGCCGGTGACGGAGGATTCCACGAGTCGCACGGTGCGCGGCGAGTCGGTCATGACGTGGTCGACCTGGTGGTCGAATTCGGCGGCCGTGCCGGTCGTCAAATCGTAGGAGTGGAGGCAGCAGCTGAGCGGGTCGGCGGTGCTGCGTTCGACGAACCCGGCGCCCAGCAGCACGCGGTAGGCCTGCTGGTCGTCGGGAACGACGGTGTCGTCGTCGGAGTTGAAGTCGCCGAGCAGCACGACCGGCAGGTCGCCGGTCGCCGGCCCCCCGGGCGCGACGAGCTCACCTGCCTGCAGCGCGCGGATGCTCGGGTGAAGGGTGCGCGGGTCGAACGCCTCCAGGTGGGTGTTGACGAAGCGGAACCGGTCGCCGCCGCGCACCTTGGCGTCGACCTGTGTCCAGCCGCGTGTCACCGTGACCGGCACGCCGAGGATGGGCAGTGTCAGCAGATGCTGGAAGGTGCCGCCTGACGGCGAATATGTGTGCACGCCCCCGTCGACGCGGGCGAGGATGACATCCCGCATGGTGAGCCGGCCGTTCAGTTCGGCGTCCGGCGTGGCCGCGGGTCCGTCGCCGCGTACGCCGTTCTCGTTCGCCGGCGCCTCGAAGTCGAACTCCTCCTGGATGGCGACCGGCCGATAGCGCTCCTTGCCCGCGTTCAGGTGGCTCAGCAGGATCTGAAGGAAGTCGTACCGTACGGTGGTGGCCGTCTTGGGGCCGCCGAACAGCGGATTGACCGACGCCGGCCCGGTGCGCCACAGCGCCACTTCCTGCAGGCCGACCAGATCCGGCTCCTTTTCCAGGATCTCCGCCGCGAGGCCCTTGGCCCGGGTCGGGAAGTTCGTGGCCGTCGTCTGCCTCAGGACCGCGCCGTTGGCGTCGACGAACGCGTTGAGGCTGGTCGCGGAGAGCGCCGGGGCCAGGTCGGCGCCCAGGAACAGGTTGCGGGTCATCACCCTCGCCACCTGCCCGGTGTGCTTACCCTGGTCGTCATTGCCGGAAGCCCGTGCGGTGCTGGGGCCCAGGTGGGCCACCAGCACGCCGACGAGCACCGGGACGGCGAACTTCGCAAGGTGCCGGCGGATGCCGGTCCCTCTCGACGCCGGATGACCTGTCGCCATGTCTGTCAGCATGTCGGCCCGTCCTTCTGCGCTGTTTGAGGCGGTTCGGCGGCTTCGCGGATACCGCACGTCCTTCTATGGCTGTGGTTCAACGATCAATAGCCGGCATTCCATCAGCGGTGCCTCCAAAGAGGAATAGTCGTACGGGCTGCCGCTTCGTGGCCGTTGGGTCAGGACAGCAGGGGTCGGATGGCGGCCACGCCGACCACCGGCACCGCCGTCCGCCTTCGATGCGGCGGTCCGACTGTCCGATGAGACCGCATCCGATGCATGTCAGGTATGGCGTCGGTCAGCTAGCCTGCGGGCCGTGTCGCCCAATCTGCTGCGTTGGTCCGCGCTACCGATCGGCTTGTCGGCCTTCGTGGGCCGGCTGGCGATCACGTTCTGGCTGCAGCCGCTGACCTGGCGGATGAGTGGGGTGAGCGGCCTGCTTGCGCTGCTCGGCGGGCTGGCGGTCGCCGTCGGTGTTCCGGCCGGACTGTTCGCTCTGCTTGGCCGTGGCGGGCGCCCGACGCAGTTCACCATCCGTGACGGCCGCTTCACCGTGCCGCCCTCGCCGGTCTACGCCGGAACGCAGGCGATCATGTCGATGTTCCTCGGCGGGGGGCTTGTCGCGGCCGAGCGGGTGCCCGATGGCGATTCGATGCGCATCGCTGAGTTTGCCTTGCCTGCGTCGATCATCGGGGTGGCGGTCTTCTGCTCAGTCGCCCTCGCGTTCCTGCTCGTCACACGTCCGCAGCTTCATCTTGATCCGGATGGCCTGACCGTTCGCCGCCTGAGGCGAACGACGCGGGTTACGTGGGAGCACCTCCTGCCAGGAGGCCCACCGCCCCCGGCCAAGCGCCGGCAGCGCTGGTTGAGGCTCTATCTCAACGCGCCCCCGGTCGTCGGTCGGTACCCACCAAGCGAGGATCTCCCGATCGGCTGGCTGCACGTCGACCCGGCATTCCTCGCTGGTGCCGTCCGGCACTACGTCGAACACCCCGAAGACCGCGCCGCGATCGGATCTGTCGACGAACTGGCCCGCCTGCGGGGTCGGCTGGCGTCAACGCCGACGGTCGACAACGTGACGTGATTCCCGGTTGAGTGCCGCGCGACCTGCGGTGATGGCCGGGCAACCGCACTGCACCCGGCCGGCACCGGCGCGGCGACTTCGGCTGGCGGGCACTTGCTATCGTCGCCGCGACGGCGGTGATCTCGGCAGCGAGGAGGGGACGTCGTGGGGCTGATGGACAAACTCCGGGGCGAGTTCGTCGACATCGTGGAATGGCTGGACGACAGCCGGGACACGATCGTCTGGCGCTTCCCGCGTTACCAGAACGAGATCAAGATGGGCGCCCAGTTGGTCGTCCGCGAGTCCCAGACGGCGGTGTTCGTCAACGAGGGGCAGATCGCCGACGTGTTCCCGCCCGGCACGTACACGCTGGAGACCCGGAACCTGCCCATCCTGTCCACGCTCAAGGGCTGGAAGTACGGCTTCAACTCGCCGTTCAAGGCCGAGGTGTACTTCGTCAACACCCGGCAGTTCACCGACCTGAAGTGGGGCACCCAGAACCCGGTGATCCTGCGTGACGCCGAGTTCGGCGTGGTTCGGCTGCGGGCGTTCGGCGCCTACGCGGCGCGGGTGGTGGACGCGGAGAAGCTGCTGCGGGAGCTGGTCGGCACGGATCCGCAGTTCCGCACCGAGGAGGTGCAGGAGTACCTGCGCCAGCTCATGGTGGGACGGCTCGGCGGCGCGCTGGCCACGGCGGGGGTGCCGCTGCTGGACCTGGCGGCGCACCAGGACGCGATCGGCCGGCGGCTGGCCGCCGTGCTGACCGAGGAACTGGCCGAGGTCGGCATCGCGATCCCCAAGTTCGTCATCGAGAACGTCTCGGTGCCGCCGGAGGTGGAGCGGGCGCTGGACAAGCGGACCGGTATGGGCGCGGTCGGGGACCTGGACCGGTTCACCCGGTACCAGGCGGCCACCGCACTCGAGGAGGCCGCGAAGAACCCGGGCGGCGGCGCGGGCGCCGGCATCGGAATGGGCATGGGCATGGCTGTGGGTCAGCAGATGGCCAGGTCCATGTCGGGCGGCGCGGGGACGCAGCCAGCGCCGGCCCCCGCGCAGCCGGGCGGCGCCGAGCCGCCGCCGCTGCCGAACCAGACGCAGTGGTACGTCGGCGTCGCCGGGCAGCGGCAGGGTCCGTTCGACCTCGGTGGGCTGGCCGAGCAGGTGGGCGCGGGCACGCTGGGCCCGGACACGCTCGTGTGGCGCGCCGGCATGGCGCAGTGGCAGCCGGCCGGGCAGGTGCCGGAGCTCGCGGCGGTGCTGGCCAGCGTCCCACCGCCGCTGCCGCCGCAATGAGCCGGCAGGACGGGCGTGGGCCGCGGCGGCGGGGGAGAGGGAGCGGGCCGCGATGAGTGACACGGCTGTCTCCCCGCCGTCGTACCAGTGCGAGGGCTGCGGTGCCCGGGTGGAGTTCGCGCCGGGCACGGCGGTGCTGCGCTGCCCGTACTGCGGGCACCAGCAGCAGATCGCCGGTGCCGGCCGGGAGGTGCGCGAGCACGCGTACGCCGAGCTGGCCACGCTGCCGCGCAAGCCGGCCGCCAGCGTCGGCGCGTACACCTTCGTCTGCCCGGGCTGCGGTGCCCGGACCGAGAGCAACGCGCTCGCCCAGCGCTGCCAGTTCTGCGCCGCCCCGCTGGTGGCGGACGCCGCGGCGGGCGAGCTGATCGCGCCGGAGGCGGTGCTGCCGTTCGCGGTCGACCAGGCGGGCGTGCGCACCGCCCTGGGCCAGTGGTGCCGCAGCCGCTGGTTCGCGCCGAACAGCCTGAAGAAGGTCAGCGAGGCGGAGACGCTCAAGGGCACCTACCTGCCGCACTGGACGTTCGACGCGCGGACCGTCTCGGACTACCGCGGCCAGCGCGGCGAGTACTACTACGTCACCGAGACGTACACGGTGACGGTGAACGGCAGGCAGGAGACGCGCACCCGGCAGGTGCGGCACACGCGGTGGTACCCGGCGTGGGGGACCGTCCGTCGGGACTTCGACGACGTGCTGGTGCCCGCCACGACGTACGTGCCGGAGAAGCAGCTGGACCAGCTGACCCCGTGGCCGCTGGCCGAGGCGGTCGCGTACGACGGGGACTATCTGGCCGGCTATCACGCGCTTCGGTACGACACGGAGCCCGAGGCGGGGCTGGCCGAGGCGAAGGACCGGATGGCGCCGGTCATCGAGCGGGACTGCCGGTCGGACATCGGCGGCGACGAGCAGCGGGTCACCTCCGTGCACACCACCTACTCGGGCGTGACGTACAAGCTGCTCCTGCTGCCGGTGTGGATCGCCGCGTACCTGCACGCCGGCCGGTCGTACCGCGTCCTGGTCAATGCCCGGACCGGCGAGGTCATCGGCGAGCGTCCGTACAGCGCCGCCAAGATCACGGCCGCGGTGCTGGCCGCGCTGGCGCTGATCGCCGCGATCGTGGTGGCCTACGTGATGAGCCGCTGACCGGTCAGGGGTGGGCGATCCGGGAGGACAGGTCGAGGGCCGCCCGGATCGGGTCGTCCGACCAGCGGCTGGCGAACATGTCGTGCAGCTGCCACCCGGCCCGCAGCAGGGTCCGCTGCCGTTCCACGTGCGCTGCGACCCCGTCCGGGTGCACCCCGCAGATCACCCCGACCGCGTGCTCCGCGTCGCCCACGCAGAGATCGATCCGCCACCGGCCGACCGGGTAGCCCGGCCGGACCGGCAGCCCGATCCGGCGCAGTTGCTCGGCGAGTGCGGCCGGCCAGCCGTCCGCCGGCTCGGCGTCCGGGGCGGCGGGTGGTGGTTTCCCGGCGTACGACAGGTAGTCGCCGATCAGGCCCTCGGGGGACCGCAGGGAGGTCACCACGGTCAGGCGTTTCCGGGCCCGGGTGACCAGGACGTTGAACAGGTTCGGCTCGGCGACGAACCGCTGCCGGGACGGCGGATCGGCGTCCACCAGCCCCAGCGAGGCGACCAGCACGTCCGCCTCGCTGCCCTGGAACGCGTGCACGGTGCCCGATCGCAGGCCGAGGCGCTCGATCTCGTCGACATCGAAGGTGGCCAGCAGCGCGGCCTCCAGGGCGTCCGCCTGCGCCCGGAACGGACTGACCACCGCGATTCCGCCGCCCGGCGGGTCGGCGGCGAGCCGGCGGACCAGGTCGAGCGCGGCGTCCACCTCGGCCTGGTTGACGCCGTCGACCACGCCCGCGTCGGGCACGCTCAGCACGTCGATCACGTCGGCGCACTCGTTGCGGGGGTGCCGGGTGACCAGTTCCAGCCGGTCGCCGTAGAAGCGGCGGGCGGAGAACTGGATCAGGTGCGGGGCCGAGCGGTAGTGCTCGCCGAGCCAGGTGACCGGCGCGGCGCCGGCCGCCACGTCGAAGGCGCTCGATCGGCGTACGTCGAGCCGGTCGCCGAAGCGGTCCAGGCCGTGCCGGCGCAGCGCGGCGGCGACGTCCACGTCGGCCACGAACGACACGAACCGCAGCTGCCGCGGATCACCGGCCACCAGCGCGCGCCGCGCTCGGGCCAGCACCGGGGCGGCCCGGAGCTGGTCGATGTGCGCCGCCTCGTCGAGCACCACCAGGTCGAACATGCCGGCCACCGCGGGGAGCAGATCCTCCACGTCGGCCACCGTGCCCACCCACAGCGGCAGGGCGCGTACCAGGGCCTCGGCGTCCAGGTCGGCGAGCAGTTCGCGGCGGCGGTTGCGGCCGGCGCGCAGCGCCGTGCCGAGGCCGCTCGCGGCGCGCCGGGCGGCGCCGGTCCATCGGCGGGCGCTGGTCGAGCGGTGCAGCATCGCCGTACCGACGGCGGTGGCCAGCGCGGCGTCCGCCTCGGCCAGGCTGCGCCAGGCCGGTGCCAGGTCGGTGCCACCGGTGGCCGCCAGCCGCGCCGCCGCGCGCAGCGCGCTCGCCGCCGCCACCGCGGCCCGCAACCGCTCCACCGGTACGTCCGGGCCGGCGCCCGTCCGTCGCCGCAGCCGCCGGTCCGCGTACGCCCGTCGCCAGCGCCGCCACCGGCCGTCGCCGGGCCGGGTCGCGGCGGCCAGCGCGGCCCGGACGGCGGCCAGGTCGGTGGCCGGGGCGAACGCGCCCGGAGCGTCGTGGGTCAGGGCCGGCAGCAGTGGCTGCCAGCCGGGCAGCGTGGCGGCGAGCCGTTCCTCGTCGAGGGCGGCGACGATCCCCGCCAGTACGGCCGTCACCTGATCCCGTGCGGCGGCCACGCCGTCGGCGTCGGCCCGCAGCATCGCGTCGTCCGCACCCGCGGCTGTGCCGCCGGCCAGGTCGGCGGCGATCGCGTCGCGGCGTTCGGCGTCACCGAACAGCACCGGCGTCGGCCCGGGGTGGCGACGCAGCAACTCGCCGAGCACGTCAGCCGCGTGCACCGACTGGGTGGCCACCAGCACCGATCCGCCCCGGTCCACGGTGTCCAGTGCTGCGGCGACCAGGGTGTGGCTCTTGCCGTTGCCCGGTGCGCCGGAGACCACCACGACCGGTTCGGCCCGGACCCGCCGGACCACGTCCCGCTGCGCCGCGTTCAGCGGCAGGGGCGACAACACGTCGATACTGTTATCCGGGGGTTGCGTGCTCTCGTGGGTGGGCCGGTCGCTGCCGTGAGCTCGCGGCGCCGCGAGATCACCCGGCCGGGTCGCGGGAAGCGGGCCGCCGAGGTCGGCCTCCGGCTGGTGGGCCTCACCGGTGGAGTAGAGCCGGGCCAGCGCGGTGTCCGCCAGCCCGGGCCGGCTCGCCCAGCTGAGCAGCGTGTCGCGCAGCCGGCCGGCGAGCACGTCACGGGTCACGAAGAGCGCCGCGGCGGCGACGCCGGTGAGGGCGGTGTCGTCGATGGCGCGAGGCGGGGCCGTGACCACCGCGTCCAGCTTGAGCCCGGCCGCTTCGGCGGCCGCGGTGATCCACGCCCTGGTGCCGGGCGCGCCCAGCCAGCCCGGGCCGGCGAGCCCCGGCGCCGCCTCCAGCCGGGCGGCGAGACCCCGGTCCTCGATCAGCGAGGTCAGCTCCAAATCCCCTGCCTGGACGACCCGGTAGCCGCGGCGGGTGCGCTCCAGGCGTACCGGCTGGGCCAGCAACGGCAGGCGGATCCGCCGACCGCCGTCCAGGTCGGTCGTACCCAGGACGAAGGCCAGGCCGCGGCGCAGGATCCGCTCGTCGCGGTGCAGCGCGTCCAGGGCGGCGAGACGGTCCAGCCGGACGTTGCGCGGCCCCCGGTCGGCCTCGGGCAGCCAGACCAGCGGGCGGCCGGCGCCGGACACGTCGAAGGCGTGCTCGGCACCGGCCGGGGCCAGGTCGGCGAGCGCGGTGAGGATTCTCGCCGTCTCCATCGCCCGCCGATTCTGCCCTACCCGGGAAACACCAGTCGCGGGCGTGACCTGGTCCCACCGGCTCCGGGTTGCCTCCTGCCGACCAGGGGAGTAGGCAGTAGGTCCACGTATGTCGATCAGGGGAGACCATATGAGACCTCGCCTCATCACCGCGGCCATCGCCGCGGCAACGCTCGTGGTCGGCGCCGCCGTTCCCGCTCAGGCGAAGCCGGCCGAGCCGCCGAAGGAGGCGACGGCCGTCGGCTACGGAGGTGCCGTATCCACGGTGGATGCCACCGCCACGGCGGTTGGGCTGGATGTGCTGCGCCGCGGTGGCAACGCCGTCGACGCGGCGGTCGCGGCGGCGGCGACGCTCGGCGTCACCGAACCGTTCTCGGCCGGCATCGGCGGCGGTGGCTTCTTCGTCTACTACGACGCGAAGACCCGGCGGGTGCACACCATCGACGGCCGCGAGGCGGCACCGGCGTCGATGACGGAGACGAGCTTCGTCAACCCGTCCACCGGGCGGCCGTACCAGTTCGACGAGGCACGGATCAGCGGATTGTCGGCCGGTGTTCCCGGCACCCTGCTCACCTGGCGCGACGCGCTGGACCGCTGGGGCACCCGTTCGCTGGCGCAGATGCTCAAGCCCGCCGAGCGGGTCGCCGAGGACGGTTTCACCGTCGACGAGACCTTCGCCAGCCAGATCGCCGGGAATCAAACGGCGTTCGGTCAGTTCAGCTCGACCAGCGCGCTGTACCTGCCCGGCGGCCAGCCACCGGCGGTCGGCGGCACCTTCCGCAACCCGGACCTCGCCGCGACGTACCGGCTGATCGCCAAGCGGGGCACCGACGTGTTCTACCGGGGCGAGGTCGGCCGGGACGTGGTTGCCACCGTGCAGCACCCGCCGGCGGCGGCGCAACCGGTCGGTACGTGGCCGTACCCGATCCGCCCGGCCGGGATGACCGCCGCCGACCTCGCCGGTTACCGCACCCGCTTCCCCGAGCCGACCCGGTCGGACTACCGCGGCCTCGAGGTGTACGGCATGTCCCTGCCGTCCAGCGGCGGCACCGCGGTCGGCGAGGCGCTCAACATCCTCGAGCAGTTCAACCTGCGGTCGATGACCGCGACCCAGGCGATGCACCACTACCTGGAGGCCAGCGCGCTGGCGTTCGCCGACCGCAACCGGTACGTCGGCGACCACACCCCGCGCGACGTGCTCCGCGAACTGCTCAGCGACGCGTACGCCAGGGAACGCGCGTGCCTGATCGATGCTGCGGCGGCGCTACCCAAGCCGGTCGCACCCGGCGTCCCCGACGGCGCCTACGGCGGCTGCTCGGCGGCGGCGGCCGCGGACACCCGCGACGACCGCAAGAGCACCACCAACCTGACGGTGGCCGACCGGTGGGGCAACGTGGTGGAGTACACGCTGACCATCGAGGCGACCGGCGGCAACGGGATGGTCGTGCCGGGTCGGGGATTCCTGCTCAACAACGAGTTGACCGACTTCAACTTCGCCCCGACCCAGGGCACCGCGCCCGACCCGAACCTGCCGGCGCCGGGCAAGCGCCCGCGTAGTTCCATGTCGCCCACCATCGTGCTGGCCGACGGGCGGCCGTTCCTGGCCGTCGGCACGCCCGGGGGAGCGACGATCATCACCACGGTCCTGCAGATGTTGGTCAATCGGATCGACCTGGGAATGACCCTGCCGGAGGCGCTGGCGGCGCCGCGGGCATCGCAGCGCAACGGTGCCAGCACCCAGGCGGAGCCGGAGTTCATCACCGGGTACGCCGCCAGCCTTCCCCCGGGGCACGCCTTCTCGGCGACTGAGGAGATCGGCGCGGCGACCGGTATCGAGTTCCTGGCCGACGGCCGGCTGCTCGCCGCCGCCGAGCCGGTACGCCGCGGCGGCCGCGCGGCGGCCGTGGTCGGCCGCTGGGCGCGCCACTGACGGTTGGGGACCGCGGCGACGGCTCAGATCCGCGTGAGCCGTCGCCGTGTTCCTCGCCGCCGTGGCCGAAAAACAACCTGTGGCAACAGCTGGTCACTTTGCCCTGGTTACGGACAAGGCCTGAACGTCTGCTCCCGACCGGCGATTTCGCACAAGATGAATTGCCGCCTGGACGCGGAACTGCGAGGAATAGCGAAGTCGTCGTTCCGGCTTATGAACATTACGCTTTCATGCGGCCTGGAACGCCGGAAGCCGGCTCGAGAAAACGGCTGGAAGCGCCGGCCTTGACAGGCAGTCCGTGAACTCCCCATACCCCGAAGCGGCGTGGAGATACATGACCAAGAACATGCGAGGTTTGGTCGCTATCCTGCTCGTTGTCCTTTCTGCGGCGACGATCATTGGCCGAACCACCGGCGCGAGCCCGTTCGAATCCCACTTCGCGGCAGGGTGGCCCAAACTTGGAGCTGTGCCCGACCCGGATCTGACGAACAGCGACGCGCCCACCGCCGCGGCGGCTGAGCTGTACAAGGGGACGGCAACGCTGGCCCAGCCGACTTCCTCGCCGTTTCCCGACACCATCGCCCGTCACGCCGAGAGCACCTCGATCATCTGGAACGGGCAGTACCTCATGTACTACCGGACCTTCATCAGCCCGACGGGGGCCAACTGCTCCATCCCGCAGGGCGTGGCGATGGCGACCTCGAGCGACAGCGGAGCCACCTGGACACCGGTGGACGGAGGACGTCCGTTGTCCGCCCTGCAGACGGTCCAGGACGGCCAGAGTTGCAGCTTTGACGACAGCGTCAACAGCACCTGGGTGTACGCGCCGGACGTCATCGCCGACGGAGACCGCCTCGTCATGGTGTTCGAGCAGCGCGACCACGACCCGAACTACGGCGGCCCAGGGCAGGGGCGCAGCCTGCACTCCATTCGATATGTCACCAGCACCGACGGGCGCAACTGGTCGAACAGCACGCTTCTGCTTCGACCCGGAGCGGTCGGTGCCTGGGACGACGAGATCGGGACGCCCGATATCGAAAAGGACGGGTCCGGCTACATCCTGACGTTCCACGGGCACGACGCGACCGGGCGGATGAATCAGACCCGCGCGGTGGTCCGGTTCGACAAGCTCGCCGGTGAGTACACCGGCGCCCGCCGGAAGATCAAGCTGTCGCCGACCCCGGACTGGGCCAACTTCGGCGTAGGCAAGGCGGACATGACTCGCGCGCCCGACGGCTACTGGTACATCATCTTCGAGGCCTTCTCGGGCGCCAGCGGCGAGTGCGGTCGCACGGACACCAGGACGGTCGTCGGCATCGCGCGCAGCGCCGACGCCGTAAGGTGGTCGGTCGCACCGGCGCCGTTGATCCAGGGGCGCGACGGGCTCAGCTGCGGTTACGACATGCCTTCCTGGCAGCTCCTGGGCGACGTTCGAGGCATCGTCACGCCCAACGACCCGCCTGAGAGCGGCACCCTGGTGCGCTGGGACATTGTCGCCAAGGAGGCGCTGAGCCAGCCGTAAGGTCCGTTTCCTGCCGCGCGGCATGCCGCGTTCCCGCTTCGGGCCGTACGTTCTCCTGGTGCGCTATCACTCAGTGGCGGAAGTTCGTATCAGCGGGCCGATCGCCGACCAGGAGGCGGTGTCATGAGCTACGTCGTGGTCGGCGCGGGAATCGTCGGGCTGGCGGTCGCCCGGGAGCTGCTGATCCGTCGCCCCGGCAGCTCCGTCATCGTGCTCGAGAAGGAGAACCAGGTCGGCCGGCACCAGACCGGCCACAACAGCGGTGTCGTGCACGCCGGCGTCTACTACCCACCGGGATCGTTGAAGGCGACTCTGTGCCGGCGTGGGGTCGGGCTGCTGCGCGACTACACCGCCGAGCACGACATCGCCTATCAGGAGCTGGGCAAGGTCATCGTCGCGCGCGACGCGACGGAGGAGACCCGGCTGGCCGACCTGTTCGAGCGGGCGCGGGCCAACGGCGTGCCCGACGTGCAGATGCTGGGGCCGGACGGCCTGCGGGACCGGGAACCCCACGTACGGGGAAGGGCCGCCCTTCTCTCGCCGCACACCGCCGTCGTCGACTTCGGCCAGGTCGCGCGGTCCCTCGCCGCAGACGTGGCCCGCCTCGGCGGCGAGGTCCGCCTGGCCACCGCCGTAACCGGGATCACCCGGCGCGGCGACTCGGTGCTGCTCGCCACGACCGGACAGGACGTCGTGGCCGAGCAGGTCATCCTCTGCGCCGGGCTGCACGTCGACCGGCTCGCCAGGCTGGCCGGCGGGGACGCCTCGCCGCGGATCCTGCCGTTCCGCGGCGAGTACTACCACCTGCGGCCGGCGCGGTCGTCGCTGGTACGGGGCCTGATCTACCCGGTACCCGACCCGCGATACCCGTTCCTCGGCGTCCACCTCACCCGCCGGATCGACGGGACCGTCGACGTCGGCCCCAATGCCGTGCTCGCCCTCGCCCGCGAGGGCTACCGCCGCCGCGACGTCCGCCTCGGCGACCTGCTCGCGACGCTGGGCTACGCGGGATTCCCCCGGCTCGCCAGGCGGCATTGGCGCACCGGCGTGCAGGAGATTCTCGGGTCGCTGCTCAAGGGACGGTTCGTCGCCGCCGCACGGCACTACGTCCCCGAGCTGGCCTCCGCCGACCTGGTCCGCGCCCCGGCCGGTGTCCGCGCCCAGGCCGTCGACCGCCGGGGAGACCTCGTCGACGACTTCCGAATCGAGATCGTGGGGCGGGTCGTCGCGGTCCGCAACGCCCCGTCGCCCGCGGCGACGTCCTCACTGGCCATCGCCGAGCACGTGGTGGAGCGGGCGTTGTCCGCGGCAACCGAACAGGGATAGTCATGGGTGCGGGTTCGATCGCAGCGCGGCGAGGTCCAGGGCGGACGCCGGAAACGGCGACTGCCCGCGACCTCGTCGGCGCGCTGCGCCGCGCCGGCGTCGCCGAGGTCGACGACTCCCCGCTGCGCCGTTCCCTCTACTCCTCCGACGCGTCGCTGTACCGGGTTCCGCCGCGGGTGGTCGTCCTGCCCCGACATGTCGACGAGGTGCTCGCCGTGCTGGCCGTCGCGACGGAGCATGAGGTCGCGGTGACGATGCGCGGCGGCGGCACCTCGATCGCCGGCAACGCGGTCGGGCCCGGCATCGTCGTGGACACCAGCCGGCACCTCGACCGGGTGCTGGAGATCGACCCGGAGACGCGCACCGCGCTGGTCGAACCGGGCGTCGTGCAGGCGAGCCTGCAACGCGCGGCGGCACCGTACGGCCTGCGGTTCGGCCCCGACCCGTCGACCCACAACCGCGCCACCCTGGGCGGCATGATCGGCAACAACGCCTGCGGGTCGCGGGCCCTGGGATACGGGCGCACCAGCGACAATGTCCTCGGTCTCGACGTGGTGGCCGGCACCGGCGAGCGCCTGCGCCTCGGTGCGATCGACGGCGCGACCGAGGCCTCGCCGCTGCTGACGGACCTCCGGCAGTTGGTCCGGGGAAACCTGGCCACGATCAGGACCGAGCTCGGCCGGTTCGGCCGCCAGGTATCCGGATACTCACTCGAGCATCTGCTGCCCGAGCAGGGCTTCGACGTGGCCCGCGCGCTGGTCGGCTCCGAGGGCACCCTGGCCCTCACCCTCGCGGCCCGCGTCCGCCTGGTTCGCGACGCCCCCGTACGCGTCCTGGTGGCGCTCGGCTACCCGTCCATGGTGGAGGCCGCGGACGCGGTGCGGGCCATCCTGCCGTACGCCCCGATCGCCTGCGAGGGTCTGGACGGGCGGATCGTGGATGTCGTCCGCGCCCGCCGGGGTGACGCCGCGGTGCCCGACCTGCCCCGGGGCGACGGCTGGCTGCTGGTGGAGTTGGCGGGCGACGAGCGGCCCGTGGTGCTGGACACCGCGCAGCGCCTGGCCGCCGGCGCGGGCGCGCTCGAGGCGATGGTGGTCACCGACCCGGCCCACGCCGCGGCCCTGTGGCGCATCCGGGAGGACGGTGCCGGGCTGTCCGCCCGTACGCCCGCCGGCGCGCCCGCCCACGCCGGGTGGGAGGACGCCGCCGTACCACCCGAGAAGCTCGGCGCGTACCTGCGCGAGTTCGAGGCGCTGCTGGCCGAGCACCGGCTGACCGGGGTGCCGTACGGGCACTTCGGCGACGGCTGCGTGCACATCCGCATCGACTTCCCGCTGACCGCCGCCAACGGCACCCAGGTCTTCAAGGACTTCCTGTACGCCGCCGGAGGGCTGGCCGCCCGGCACGGCGGGTCGATGTCCGGCGAGCACGGGGATGGGCGTGCCCGCGGCGAACTGCTGCCGCTGATGTACTCGCCCGACGCGATCGCCCTGTTCGAGCGGGTCAAGGCGGTCTTCGACCCGCACGACGTGCTCAACCCGGGCGTCATCGTCCGACCGGCGCCCCTGGACGCCGACGTGCGGGTCGCCGCCGCGCCGCCGCTACGCCGCACCGAGCTACCCACCCTCGCGCTCGCCTACCGGCACGACCGGGGTGACCTGTCGATGGCCGTGCACCGCTGCACCGGCGTCGGTAAGTGCCGCGCCGACACCACCGGGTCCGGCGGCGTGATGTGCCCGTCGTTCCTGGCCACCCGGGACGAAAAGGACTCCACCCGGGGACGCGCCCGCGTACTCCAGGACGTGGTCTCCGGACGGCTCGGGCCGGACGGCTGGCGCTCCGCCGCGCTGCACGACGCGCTGGACCTCTGCCTGGCCTGCAAGGGCTGCTCCGCGGACTGTCCGACCGGGGTGGACATGGCCGCCTACAAGGCCGAGGCGCTGCACCAGCGCTACCGCCGGCGGATCCGCCCCCGGTCGCACTACCTCCTCGGCCGGCTGCCTCGCTGGGCTCGGCTGGTGGGTCGCGTGCCGGCCGTGACCCGGGTGGTCAACGTGATGATGCGGTCGGCCGTGCTGCACCCGCTCATCACCTGGTCCGCCGGGGTCGACGCCCGGCGTACGCTGCCAGGCTTCGCCACCACGACATTCCGGCGCTGGTTCGCCCGGCGCGACCTGCCGTCGTCCCAGGGGCGGCACGGAGACGTGGTCCTGTTCGTTGACACCTTCACCGACGCCTTCTCACCCGAGGTCGGGCGGGCGGCCGTGGCGGTGCTGGAGCAGGCCGGGTACCGGGTACGCGTGACCGAGAAGCCGGTCTGCTGCGGGCTGACCTGGATCTCCACCGGCCAGCTCGACGGCGCCCGCCGCCAGGTCCGCGCCACCGTCGCCGCGCTGGCCCCGCACGTACGGGCTGGCGCGACGGTGGTCGGCCTGGAACCGTCCTGCACCGCAGTGCTGCGTTCCGACGCGCTCGAGCTGCTGGACGGTGCGGAGGCGGACGCCGCCGCGGAGGTCGCAGCGGCCACCCGCACGCTGGCCGAGCTGCTGAGCGCCACTCCCGACTGGACCCCGCCCGACCTCACCGGGGCCAGCGCCGTCGCCCAGCCGCACTGCCACCATCACGCCGTGCTGGGCTGGGACACCGACGCGGCGCTGCTGAAGCGGGCCGGTGCCGCAGTCCGGCGACTCGGTGGCTGCTGCGGCCTGGCCGGCAACTTCGGCGTCGAGCGGGGCCACCACGACGTCTCCGTCGCCGTCGCGGAGCACGATCTGCTTCCCGCGGTACGCGATGCGGCAACCGACGCCGTCGTGCTCGCCGACGGGTTCAGCTGCCGTACCCAGCTCGACGCGCTCGCCGACCGGCCCGGGGAGCACCTGGCCCAGCTCCTCGCCCGTCACCTGCCGACGCCGGATAAGCCGACGAGCCATTGAGCAGCCGCGACGACCGACCACAACCAGATGCCGGTGCCGCGGAGCGGACGCGTCAGGCGGTTTCCACCCCGCGTGTCGGCGGTGCCCGCGGGCCGAGACCGTCCGGTCAAAGACGGCCCCGCGCCCGTCCCGGGCGGACGGTCACCGCTCGGGGCTCGTCCGCCACAGCGTCGTGGCGAGCCAGAGCAGCCCGACGCCCACCAGCACCCCGTGCCCGATTCGGACGGCCGGCGGAGCGAAGAACTGCGGCAGGAAGAGCAGAAATCCGAGGGCGAACGGCACCGCGCTGAGCTTGGACATCAGGCCGCTGCGCCAGACCGCCACCGCAGCGAGGGCAGTGCCGAGAGCAAGCGCCAGCAGGCCCACCCCGAAGGTGGAGACCGCCACCGGGTCGAACCGTACCTGGTTGGCCACGGCGATCAGGTCGATCTGCGGGTTGGCGGCGGCCTGGGTCGCGATCGCGTGCAGGCCGAACGCCTCGGCGCCGTAGTAGGGCAGGACCAGACCGGCGCCGATCGCGCTGGTGACGAAGGCGGTGACGGCGGTGCGGCCGGCCCGGGTGGCGGCGACGGCCTGGGCGAGGGCGAGGAGGCCGAGCGGCACCAGGATGAAACCGATCATGGCGAAGGTGTGCGAAGGCACCCAGGTGCTGGCGGACAGCGCGGCGAGGGCGCCGGCTGCGGTGGACTCGTCGTGCCAGGGGCGGAGGGCGGGGTAGAGGATGAACATGACGGCTGCGGCGGCGAGGGCGGCGGCGCCGACTCGGATCCGGCTGATCGGGGGGCTCCTTGGCTGGTTGGGGGTGAGGCGCGGGGCTGGGGCGGCGAGGAACGCCGCGAAGCCCCAGGCGCCGTTAGCTATTCGCTGTAGCCAAAAAGCTAATGCTATTAGCTTTCGCTGTCAAGATGCCTGATGAGCGGGCACACCCCGGCGTCGGGGACCTCAGCCTGGGCTTCGAAGCGATGCCACTCCCGGCCGACCCGGGGCTCACCCTGACCGCCTACCACGCCGAACCCGGTACGGCAGCCAGGACGCCCTCCGCTTGCTCGCGAGTTGGTCGGCGTCCGCGGAGGAGGCGGACGGCTTCACGCCGCCGACAAGGCGTGACCTGCCCGGCTGAGGCAGCGCCATGGTCCTCGATGTCCCCGGTTGCGTGGCACACTCGGCCGCATGGTGACGGGGGAGCGAGCCCAGGAAGTTCGATCGGTGGTCGCCATGGTGACCGGATGGGCGGCTGAGCGCGAGGACGCCCGCGGGGTGGTGGTCGTGGGCTCCTGGGCACGCGGAGCTGCGCGGATGGACTCCGACGTCGACATCGTGATCCTGACGGACAACCCGCGTCATGCGGAGCCGGACGTCTGGACAGGCCTGCTCGGTGGTGAGGTCGTCCGACTGGACGACTGGGGGCCGCTCAGAGAAGTCCGCGTACGACGTTCGTCAGGCCTTGATGTCGAGATCGGCGTCGTGCCGGTGAGCTGGGCGGACACGGACCCGGTCGACCCCGGCACCCGCCGGGTGATCAGTGACGGACACAGCATCGTGCATGATCCGGCAGGTGTGCTGGGCGCGTTGTCGACGGCGTGCCGCACCGCTACAGGACCGGCGCCAGCAGGTCCAACAAGGCATCGTGATGGCGGCCGGTGCTGAGCAGCGGTTCCGTCCTGGCGCAACTGGCAGCGCGGAGGCTTTCCGGGTTCGACTGCCGGTTGATCCACCGTGGACATCTGGATGAACCCGCATCGCCGCTGACCTGTGGCGATGCGGGTTCGTTGCTACATCGACCCTGTGTTCGGGTCGGCCGTAGCGCTTCTTAGGCCCGGTTGGCGTGCTGGTAGTGGTCGTCAACCACGGGTTCGAGCCAGGTGGTGGGGTCGCTGCCGTCGGGGTTGGCTTCGAGCATGGCCAGGTGGCTCATGAAGGTGTCGGCCGTTGCGCCGTGCCAGTGTTCCTCGCCGGGCGGGCAGATCACGGTGTCTCCGGCGCGTACGCGCAGGACGCGGCCGTCGCGGGTGCCGACGAGGCCGATGCCGTCGGTGACGTGCAGGGTTTGGCCGACGGCGTGGGAGTGCCAGTTGGTGTATGCGCCTGGGGTGAACCGTACGAGCGCGACGGTCATCCGGGACGGGCCGGTTCCGCTGTAGATCGGTGTCATGTAGACGTCGCCCGTGAAGTTCTGTGCGGGTGTCTTGACGGTGGCGGCGACGGGCTTGAGTTCCATGGTGTGCTCCGTGTTCGGCTCAGGGACGCAGCAGGGCTTTGATGGCGCGGCGTTCGTCCATCGCCCGGTAGCCCTCGGCGGCCTGGTCGAGGGGCAGGGTGAGGTCGAAGACCTTGCCCGGGTCGATCGTGCCGCTGGTGATCAGGTCGACGAGTTCGGGCAGGAACCGGCGTACCGGCGCGGGTCCGCCGTGCAGGTGGACGTGGGAGTAGAAAAGTTCCTCGCCGGGCAGTTGGATGCCGTGGGCGACGCCGACGTAGCCGACGTGGCCGCCGGGCCGGGTGGCGCGGATGGCTTGCATCATCGATTCCTGGGTGCCGACGGCCTCGATGACCGAGTGGGCGCCGAGCCCGCCGGTGAGGTCTTTGATCTGTGCGACTCCCTCGTCGCCGCGTTCGGTGACGATGTCGGTCGCCCCATATTCGAGGGCGAGGTTCTGCCGGTCGGTGTGCCGGCTCATCGCAATGATCCGCTCGGCGCCCAGGTGCTTGGCGGCGAGCACGGCGAGCAGGCCGACGGCCCCGTCACCGACGACGGCGACGGTCTTGCCCGGCTGCACCTCGGCTGCGACCGCGCCGAACCAGCCGGTGCCCAGCACGTCGGAGGCGGCCAGCAGGCCCGCGATCACATCGTCGGACGGGCGGTCGGGTGCGGCCACGAGGGTGCCATCGGCGAGCGGCACTCGTAGGTACTCGGCCTGGGCGCCGAGCGCGCCGATCCATTCGCGGTGCACGCACGAGGTCTGGTATCCGGCCTGGCAGATCTCGCAGGTGTTGTCCGATGCGGCGAACGAGCCGACGACGAACTGGCCCGGCCGGATCGTGGTGACCTGGCTGCCGACTTCTTCGACGATGCCGACGTACTCGTGGCCCATCGGTGTCGGACCGTTGACGGGCTCGATGCCGCGGTAGGACCACAGATCCGACCCGCACACGCAGGCTGCGGCGATGCGGATGATCGCGTCGGAGGGTTGTTCGATGCGCGGGTCGTCACGGGTTTCCACCCGCACGTCGCCCGGGGCGTACAAGACAGTGCCACGCATGATCGAGAATCCTTCACGAGGTAAAAGGTGAGCTGTTCGGTGTTGCCACCGGTGAGCAGGGCGGCGACGGTGATCAGGTTGCGGTCACGCCGCGATGGAGGCCTGCGGTGATGGTCACCTGATTGGTTCGACGGTGATCTGGCCCTGTTCGAGCCGGTCCAGCTGATCCATGCCGGTCTCCACGGTGCCGAGTGGGATGAGGTTGTCGTCGTGTCCGCCGGTGGCGTTGTAGTAGAAGCCGAGGTTGCCCCAGGGCTTGTAGTAGATGAGGGTGCCGTTGCTCGGGGTGCTGCCCGGCGAGCCGTCGGTGTCCAGCCTGTGCGGCAGGTAGCTGATCTTCTCCCGGCCGGCGAATTCCTCGAAGGTCAAGGCCAGCGGAAGCCGTGAGACGAGGTCGCGGCTCGTCGGGTTGTCCGCAAGACGCACCACGATGCTGATGTCGCCGGTGGTGAACCGTATCCGTGCCGTGCTCATCGATGCTCCCGTGGATGTCTCGGGCTGGGGCGCTGCCGTGGACGGCACGGCAGCGGGCTCCTCGGTCTGGGTGTCACACCCAGACACCGACGTCAGCAGAACCATGGCCAGGGCCGCGACGACGCGTCTATTCATAGTGATCGTCTCCGAACTGTCGGGCGACTCGATGGCTGTTCGGCGTCTCTGCCTCCGAAAGACCCGCTGGCCAGTAGGCTTGGCGGCCCGTCTCTGAGGTGCTGGTACCGCCGCTCAGCGGGCGGTGTAGCCACCGTCGACGGGCAAGGCCACCCCGACGACGAAACTCGCGCCGGGACTGCATAGCCACAGCACTGTGGCTGCGATCTCCTCCGGTTCGCCGAGCCGGTTGATGGGCTGGTTGGCCACCGCCTCAGCCAGGTCAAGCTCACCCTTGTCGATCATGTCGGTGACCATCGGGGTCGCGATCGTGCCGGGGCATACCGCGTTGATCCGGATGCCACGCGGTGCGTACTCCAGCGCGGCGCTGCTGGTCAGACCGAGCACACCGTGCTTGGACGCGTGGTACGCGGCCCGGCCGGGCAGGCCGACCAAGCCGCCGAGCGAGGAGCAGTTGACGATGGCACCGCTGGCCTGGCTGCGCATCTGGACCAGTTCGTGCTTCATGCTGGCCCACACCCCGCGCAGGTTGATCGCGTTGACCCGGTCGAAGATCTCGGCCCGTTCGTCGGCGGCATCGCTGGGCGGAACCTGGATGCCGGCGTTGTTGAAAGCCATGTCCAGTCGGCCGAACTGCTTGACCGTCGCCGCGACCGCGGCGGCGACGCTGGCCTCGTCGGCCACGTCACAACGCATGCCGAGCACCGGGGAGCCCAGAGCGCGCAGCTCCTCGGCAGCGGCGTTGACGGCGGCCTCGTTGATGTCCACCAGCGCGACGGCGGCACCGGCCTGCGCGAACGCGCGGGCGGTCGACAAGCCCATGCCGGAACTGGCACCGGTGACGAAGGCGACTTTCCCGGAGAAATCGTACGTCGGATTCATCGAGAGACAACCTTTCAGATCTTGATGGCTCGCCAACCACCTCGCGCTTCGTACCGTCACAAAACGGGCGGCTGTGCAGTTCGTGGGGCGGCCACCAACCAAGCAAACCCCATCCGGCCGGCGCCAGGGAGTCACCAGTGAAACGTGTACTGACAGAGCACCCCGGCACCCAGCTGACGCGTCGTACCGTCGATGACATGGACAACCGCGCCGAGGTCCGCGATTTCCTCGTCTCCCGACGATCCAAGATCACCCCGCAGCAGGCCGGAATACCCGACATCGGTCGACGGCGCGTGCCCGGACTGCGTCGCGGCGAGGTCGCCACCCTCGCCGGGGTGAGCATCGAGTACTACTCCAAACTCGAACGCGGAGCGATCGCCGGCGTCTCCGCCTCCGTCCTCGACGCTCTCGCCCGAGCCCTGCAACTCGACGACGCCGAACGAGCCCACCTGTTCCACCTCGCCCATGCCGCCGACGGCACCAGCGCGGGCATGCGACCCCGCCGCCGCCCGACGAAACGATGGACACCCCGGCCCAGCCTGCAATGGGTCCTCGACCGGTTCACCGCTCCGGCCATCGTTCGCAACGGCCGCATGGACCTGCTCGCCGCCAACCACCTCGGCCGCGCCATGCACGCCACCGTCTACGACACCGCACCCGAGGACTGCCCGAACTTCGCCCGGTTCACGTTCCTGCACCTGGACGCCGCCCGGGACTTCTACCCCGACTGGGACCTGGCCGCCGACACGTGCGTCGCCATCCTGCATACCGAGGCAGGCCGCGATCCCCACGACAAAGACCTGCACGACCTCGTCGGCGAACTGTCCACCCGCAGCGACGCCTTCCGCCGGCGCTGGAGCGCCCACAACGTCAGAGCCCACGGCGCCGGAACCAAACACTTCCACCACCGTGACGTCGGCAATCTCGAACTCGCCTACGAAAGCGTGGAAATGGTCTCCGAACCCGGACTCACCCTCACCCTCTACGTCGCCGAACCCGCCTCACCCACCGCCCACGCCCTGGATCTTCTAGCGTCATGGACCGCCGCAGAGGCAACCGCCGAGCCTCGAAACCGATCCGCGAACACGCCAGCAAGATCAACGCATCCTCCTGGAGTCGGCGGCAACAGCTGCTGAACAGCATGAATGCGGTTCGGGTTGTGCCGCATCGCGTCCACAACCCGATGCGTTGCGCGAAGTTCCGGCTCGGCCGAGGGATCGGGCGGCTCCGTTGGCGACCGCCTGCCGGCTGCCGGCTGCCGGCTGCTGGAGTATGCGGCTGAGGCGGTGACCGGGGCGGTGCGGTTCACGGGCCGGCCAACTGGTCGCGGCGGCGGATGAGGTACGCCGTCTCGGCGGTGTTGCCGGCCAGTCCGATGGCCCGGTCGTACGCCGCCCGCGATTCCTCGCTCCGGCCCAGCCGGCGCAGCAGGTCGGCGCGGGTCGCGTGGAAGGCGTGGTAGCCCTCCAGCGGCAGACGGTCAACCTCCGCCAGCGCGACCTCCGGGCCGTCGAGCTCGGCGACCGCGACCGCCCGGTTGAGCCGCACGATCGGCGAGGGGTCGAGGCGGACCAGCTGGTCGTAGAGCGCGACGACCTGCGACCAGTCGGTGTCACGGACATCGCGGGCGTCGGTGTGGACGGCGTTGATCGCGGCGAGAATCTGGTAACGCCCCGGCGCCTGGCCGGAGGCAAGGCGTGCGCGGACCAGGGCGTGGCCCTCGGTGATCAGTTCGCGATCCCAGGCGCCGCGGTCCTGCTCGGCGAGGGTGACGAGCTCACCGCTCGCCGACACCCGCGCGGCCCGGCGGGCCTCCGTCAGGAGCATCAGTGCCAGGAGTCCCGCGACCTCGCCGTCCGCCGGCATCAGGGCACGAACCAGCCGGGTCAGCCGGATCGCCTCGGCGGTCAGGTCGCTGCGGACCGCCTCCTTCTCGGGGTTCGAGGCCAGGTAGCCCTCGTTGAAGATCAGATAGAGGACGGCGAGCACCCCGGCTACCCGGGCCCGGAGGTCCTCACGGAACGGCACGCCATAGGGAATCCTCGCCGCCTTGATCTTCGCCTTCGCGCGGCTGATCCGCCGACCCATGGCGGTCTCCTCGACCAGGAACGCGCGGGCGATCTCGGGCATGGTGAGCCCGCCGACCAGCCGGAGGGTCAGCGCGATCCGCGCCTCCATGGCGAGAGCGGGGTGGCAGCAGGTGAAGATGAGCCGGAGCCGGTCGTCGTCGATGGCGCCGAGCGGCTCGGGGGTGTCGAACAGCATCAGCGCCTCCTTGTGCTTTTCCTCGCGCCTGGCCTCGCGCCGGATCCGGTCGATGGCCTTGCGGTGGGCGGTGGTGGTGAGCCATGCGCCGGGATTCGGCGGTACGCCGTCGACCGGCCAGCGTTCGACGGCGATCGCGAACGCTTCGGCGGCCATCTCCTCGGCGACGTCAAGGTCCCCGAGGCGCCTGGCCAGGGTCGCAACCACCCGGGCCCACTCCTCGCGGTGAACCCGGGTGATCACCTCGCCGACGTCGGTCATTCGCCCAGGAACGGCCGGAGCTCGATCCGCCGGTTACAGCTCTTCGAACCCTGGGCGGCGAGCCGCAGCGCCACGTCGAGGTGGGGCGCCTCGATGATCCAGAAGCCGACGATGTGCTCCTTCGACTCCAGGTAGGGCCCGTCGGTGAACACCGGCTCCCCGTCTCTCCCGTCGATGACGGTGGCCGTGCTGGGCGACGCGAGGCCGCCGGCGAAGACCCAGTGGCCGTCGGCCTGGAGATGCTCGTTGAAGGTGTCTATCGCGGCCATCTCCTCCGCGGTGGCGAGATCGGTTGTTTCGGTGAGCACGGAAAGCAGGTACTGCGCCATCGAGGTCATCTCCTGTCGTCGTGTGGCCGCCCCCCCGGGCCGCCTTTCACCCCTGCTACGAACGCCCCTGCCTCGATCCGACACGCTCCGCTGAGATTACTTCGAGGATTTCCGTACGCCGCGCGGTGCGAAGGGGCGGGTCAGGCGGTGCCGCTGCCATGTCACCCGACGGCGCTCGCACCGCCACCACGAGCAACGATCACACGACTCGGATCTGGGACCCGACCACCGGCACACCGTTCCCGGCGCAGGGTCGCTCCACGAGCCGTGGCGTTCGGGGTGGCGTCGTACTCGGCGATGATCCTCGCCGTAAAGTCTAAGGTGAATGTCCGGCAAACCGGCTTGGCGTCCAAATCATCGGAACCGGGGGCTTGGCTGACATGCTGGGTGCTGTCTCTCCCTAGTTCCCACAGAAGATGTTGCAACGATGTCGTGAACGGCCTGGCGGCTCCGTCTCAGGAGTGGGGGTGCGGCCACCGTGGCCGTGCGACGCCAAGGAGACCCAGCATGACGATCCAGCGCATGGACAACGTCCTCATCGTTGTCGACGACCTTGACGCCGTTATTTCGTTCTTCGTCGAACTTGGCATGGAGCTGGAGGGCAAGGGGCCAGTCGAGGGGCGTTGGGTGGAGCGCGTCATCGGGATCGACGACGTCCGACAGGACATCGCAATGCTGCGGACCCCGGACGGCCACGGCCGAATCGAGCTGGCGATGTTCCACACTCCGAAGGCGATCAGCGCCGGGCCGCAGGATGCACCGGCGAACACGCTGGGCATTCGTCGCATCATGTTCGCCGTCGACGACATCGAGGACGTCGTTGCCCGCCTGCGCACCCATGGCGCCGAACTTGTCGGCGAGCTGGCGCGGTACGAGGACAGCTATCGGCTCTGCTACGTCCGCGGCCCCGAGGGCATCATCGTCGGACTGGCCGAACAGCTCAGCTGAAGGCCGCCGAAGGGACCGTGCTGGGATGAGCCGTTAGCCTGCCTCCCTGACGCAGGAGCGGGAGACCACCGAGCCGGTTGACCTGTGCCTGCCGAACGGGCGGCTGAAACCCGGCGGCGGTGGGTTGGAGCCGACGACCGCTGCATCGGGCGAGCCTGCGTACCGCTGGTAGGCGGGACCGTCGGTGCCCTGTATCGCGGCTGTCGCGCTCCCTGTGAGGGCTGATGCCGGCCGGGGTCGCGATCGACATCGGGTCACCATATCCATAGACTTCGGTCTTTCTGATACCGCGAGTCCAGGGAGGATCCACGTGTCGAGCGAAACCCGACCGCACACCGCCCCGCCGCTGCTGTCCCGCCTCGCGGGCGTGGCCGCGGTCTCCGCCGCGCTGGTCGCTTCCGGGGGCGCTGCCGCCGTCGCGACGCCGGCCGCCGTGCCGGCGCCCACGAAGGGGCCGTGTGCGTACACGCCGACGCCGGACGAGCCCGCGGCCCGGCCGGTGTCGTTGCCGCCGGACCCGCGGCGGATGCCCGACCGCGGCACGGTCCGGGTCACCTTGCTGACCAGCCAGGGGCCGATCGGGCTGACCCTTGACCGAGGACAGGCCCCGTGCACCGTGCAGAGCTTCCTGCATCTGGCCCGGCACAAGTTCTATGACCGGACGTCCTGCCACCGGCTCACCGCGTACCCGACGTTGAAGGTGTTGCAGTGCGGCGACCCGTCCGGCACCGGCGAGGGTGGGCCCGGCTACCGGTACGCCGACGAGCTCCCCACCGACCTGCCGCCGGCGCCGACCGACCCGACCGGGGTTCGCCGGCTCTACGCTCGGGGAACGCTGGCGATGGCCAACGCCGGGCCGGACACGAACGGCAGCCAGTTCTTCCTGGTCCAGTCCGATTCGGCGCTGCGCCCCAATTACACCGTTTTCGGTACGGTCGACGAGGCGGGGCTGGCCACGCTGGACCGGATCGCGGCCGGCGGGATCGCCGCCACGCCGGAGGACCCGGCTCCGGTCGACGGCGCGCCGGCCCTGCCGGTGGAGATCCGCCGGGCCACGCGGGGCCACTGAACCCATTCCGGCGGGGCGGTGATCCGCCCCGCCGGAGTGGGTGCTAGCGCCCGCGGTGATCGTCTCCACGGTCACCTCCTGCGCGGCCGAGGTGTCTGCGTCGCCTGAAGGACTTACGAGCGAGGCGATTGGCGGCGCTGGTGGGACAGGTCGGTGTGGTGGTGCCCGCCGGGGTGGCTGTCCGGGTCGGTGTGCACGGTGGCACTGGTCAGTCTGGGCACGGCATGGGTGAGTTGGTGCTCGGCGTCGGCGGCGATCTCGTGCGCGGCGACGAGGCTCAGGTGCGCGTCGACGACGAGTTCGGCTTCGGCGTGTAGCCGGTGGCCGATCCAGCGGAGCCGGACCGATGCCACGTCCTGCACGCCGTCGACGGCGCGCAGGGTGGTCTCGGCCCGGTCGACGATGGCGGGGTCGACGGCGTCCATGAGGCGTCGGTAGACCTCACGGGCGGCGTCCTTGAGGACGAAGGTGATGGCGGCGGCGATGACCAGGCCGACGACCGGGTCGGCCCACCGCCATCCGAGTGCGACGCCCCCGGCCGCGGCGAGGACGGCGAGGGAGGTGTAGCCGTCGGTGCGGGCGTGCAGGCCGTCGGCGATGAGGGCGGCCGAGCCGATACGGCGACCGACGCGGATGCGGTACCGGGCGACGGCCTCGTTGCCGAGGAACCCGACGAGACCGGCGGCGGCCACCCAGGGCAGGTGGGTCACCTCGGCGGGGTGCAGCAGGCGGCTGGCCGCCGTCCAGGCGGCGGCGACGGCGGAACCGGCGATGGCGGCGACGATGACGATGCCGGCCAGGTCCTCCGCACGGCCGTAGCCGTAGGTGTAGGCGCGCGTGGCGGCCCGCCGGCCGAGCACGAATGCGATCCCCAGCGGTACGGCGGTCAGGGCGTCGGCGACGTTGTGCAGGGTGTCGCCGAGCAGGGCGACCGAGCCGGAGAGCGCGACGATGACCGCCTGGGCGGCGGCCGTGATCCCGAGCCCGACCAAGGAGATCCACAGGGCTCGTAGCCCGTCGCGGGAGGTCTCCAGGGTTGGGTCGATCTTCGCCCGGGAGTCATGGGAGTGCGGGACGACGGTGTGCGTCAGTCGGTGCCACCATGCGGCTACCAGGCCGCCGTGCCGGTGGCCAGGTTCGTGGTGCGAGTGGCCGTGGCCGTGTTCGTGATCGTGGTCGTTCACTGGCACCTCCTGGCTCGCGGCCACACGGACAGTCCGTACCCGGGCCGCCGGCGATAATATGTGCTCATGTACGCACGCGACAACGTTGCAGATGCCAGTGACCTGCAACAGCGCCTTCCTGGCGGCGACCAGGTGGAGGCGGCGACGGAGATGCTGCAGATGCTGTCCGACGCCACCCGGCTGCGGCTGATGTGCCTACTCGGCGACGGCGAGCACGACGTGACCGCGTTGGTGTCGGCGGTGGGCATGGCACGCCCGGCGGTGTCCCAGCACCTCGGCAAGCTCCGGCTGGCCGGGTTGGTGAGCGTGCGCCGGGAGGGCCGGCGCGCGCTCTACCGAGCCAGGGACGGGCACGTTCGCCGGTTGCTGACCGAGGTGATGCACGCGGCCTCCCATCGGGTGACCGGCTCACCGGAGCGCGGCTGAGCATCCGCCTTCTCGGGCAGCGACCGGCGTGGGGTTGGTATGCCTGTGGGGTGTCGGAGCAATCGAACAACGAGCAGCCTGCGGTCGGTGGCAACGGGCCGATCGCGGACGGCGGAGCGGTGCCCCAGGCATCGCCGGCGGGTCACCGGACGGCCGGGAAGGCGGCCGGGGCGGTGTTGCTCCTGGGCGCGTTGGGTGTGGTGTTCGGCGACATCGGCACCAGCCCGCTGTACGCGCTGAAGACGGTCTTCACCCTTGATCGCGGCCTGGTGCCGAACAACCGCGACGTGTTCGGCGTGATCTCGCTGGTCTTCTGGTCGATCACCCTGGTCGTGTCGATCAAATACGTCATCTTCATCCTGCGGACCGACAACGACGGCGAGGGTGGGGTGATGGCCCTGGCTGCCCTCGCCCGCCGGGCGCTGCGTGCCGGCAGCGGAAGGCGCGCCGCCGGGGTGATGGCGCTCGGGGCGCTCGGCGCCGCCCTGTTCTACGGCGACAGCGTGATCACCCCGGCGATCTCGGTGTTGTCGGCGGTGGAGGGGCTGGAGGTCACCTCCCCGGGGTTGGCCGTGGTCGTGCTGCCGCTGGCGGCGGTGATCCTCACCCTGCTGTTCGTCGGACAGCGCTGGGGCACCGGTCGGGTGGGAGCCGTGTTCGGGCCGATCATGCTGTTCTGGTTCGCCTGCCTGGGCGTGGCCGGTGCCGCCGAGGTGGTGCGTGACCCGGGCATCCTGGCCGGGCTGTCACCGGCGTATGCGGTCCTGTTCGTGGTCGACCACCCGGTCACCGCGTTCGTGGCGATGGGCGCGGTGGTGCTGGCGATCACCGGCGCGGAGGCGCTCTACGCCGACATGGGCCATTTCGGCCGCGCCCCGATTCGGCGGGCCTGGTTCGCGATCGTGTTTCCCGCGTTGACGCTCAACTACCTGGGTCAGGGCGCGTTGATCCTCCGAGCGCCGGACAGCCGGGCCGATCCGTTCTTCCTGCTGGTGCCGAACTGGGCGCGGCTGCCGATGGTCGTCCTGGCCACCGTGGCCACCGTGATCGCGTCCCAGGCGGTGATCTCCGGGGCGTTCTCGGTGTCCCGGGAGGCGATGCGACTGGGTTTCCTGCCGCACCTGCGCATCCGGCAGACCTCCCACCGCGAGTACGGGCAGATCTACGCGCCCGGGGTGAACTGGAGCCTGTTCGCCGCGGTCATGGTGGTGGTGTTCGCGTTCGGCTCGTCGACGAGACTGGCCGCCGCCTACGGGGTGGCGGTCACCGGCACATTCCTGATCACCACGACCCTGTTCCTGGTCGTCGCGTCGCGGCGTTGGCGCTGGTCCGCACGGCGGGTGGCGCTGTTCGGGGTGGTGTTCGGCAGCATCGAGCTGATCTTCTTCACCGCGAACCTGGCCAAGGTCAGCCACGGAGGCTGGCTGACGCTGCTCATCGCGATCGTCGTGTTCACGATCCTGATGACGTGGCAGCGCGGTGCCGAGCTGGTCACCGCCCGGCGCACCGAACGGGAAGGCCCACTACCGGACTTCATCGAGACCCTGCATGACGTGGACCTCCCGTGGGTGCCGGGCACCGCGGTGTTCCCCCATCCGAACAAGGAGACCACGCCGCTGGCACTACGCGCGAACGTCGCGCACAACCACGTTCGGCACGACCGAATCGTGCTCATCACCGGTCGGACCGCGAACATCCCGCACATCCCCTGGGATCAGCGACTGACCATCGACGATCTGGGTGACCCGGACGACGGCATCATCCACATCACCGCCGTCTTCGGCTTCCAGGACCCTCCCGACTTCCCCGAGGTCCTGCGCCGCGCCGCCGCCCACCCCGTCGCCAAAGGGGTCACGCTCGACCAGGTCTCCTACTTCGTCTCGAAGATCACATTGCGCTGCACCCGAAGTCCCGGGATGGCGACCTGGCGTAAACGGCTGTTCATCGGCCTGGCCCACAACGCCGCCAGTCAAGCTGAGTTCCTTCACCTACCCGAGGAACAGACCATCGTGCTCAGCGCGGAAGTCCCCGTCTGAACCACACCGGCGAGGCGCGGCGCTTCACGGTGCGGGGGCCAGACGCCGCAGGCGACGGTTCCACCACCTGGGACGGGTGTGGGCCTGCCTCCGCAGCCGCCGGTGTTCCCAATGCTGGTAGGCGATCAGTACCGGCACGAGGCCGAGCATGGCCATCGGCAGGTACACGCGGGCGGTGCGGTTCTCCCGGACGACGGCGAGCAGGCCCGTCGCGCCCGAGAAATAGAGGATCGAGTTGTAGTAGGGCATCAACTCGTGGCCCAGCCCTTCGCAATCCTCCAACCACGGCAGGCCTGTCCTCGTGCGACGAGTGGGCCAACCGAGCAGATGAGCCGATACCGCAGCGAGCCCGAAGCCGTTCGCCGCGGCCAACACCTTGTCGGCGGAGGCGTCGTGAGCGCTCGCGACCCAGACGCCGCCGCCGAGGAGCGTCCAGAAACCCGCGGCGGCGTACGGCCCGACCACCGAGGCGAGTGGCATCCCGACGCCAGCCCCGAGCTCGAAGGCCACGTGCCCCAACAGGCTGGCCACGGTCAGCCGCGTCCAGGGCCGGCGCCAGGCGGACTCCGCCGGGATCCGGCGGCGACGATCGCGCCGCGAACGGCCTTCAATCATCGCCGGAGGCTGCCCGACGCGACGTGTACGTGCCGGAACGCCGGTCATTCCGCCTCCACCCCTCATGGCGATGCCCCGCCGCTGCCTGATCGCGCTAGTCCGCCGGACATACCCATCTGTGGCCGGATATTCGCGTTCAGCAGCACGCTGGGCTGTCGGGTCATTCGCAGCGGTCCTCGGCACCTCGACCGTAGGGTTCGCAGCAGTCGGGGCGGTGTCGGTACACCCGTAGGTCGCGCCCGCGCCGGTGGCCGAACTCGGGCGTCATCTCGTAGAGGCAGGCGTGCCACACGACGGTCTCCCCGCCGCCGGGCACCACCTGGCCGTCACCCGGCCCGCCGCGTAGCAGCACGTCCACCCTCCGACGGTACGCACTCGGTGAGGGTGGGACCCGGCATATGGCACCCGTTCTGCTCGTCAACACAGATCCCCGAGTAGACCGGAAGGCCCGTCCCTGCACCGGGCGATCCTCTAGAATCTCCCGCCAGTGCGGGGAGGGAGATCCACATGTGGCCGTTCAAGAAGCGTCGGCAGCCGGCCGGCCTCGTCATCGACCCAGCGCAGGGTGACCCGCAGGCGCGGGCCCTCATCGAGGCGCTGGGTACGCAGGACTGGCGTACGGTCCGGGACATCCTCACCGCCACGACCGATCCGGATGCGCGTGCCTTTCTGATGGAGGTCGCGGCGGGCGTCAACGGCGTACAGGACTGGATCGGTGAATGGGTTGACGCCGAACCGCATTCGACGCTTCCGCTGCTCGTCCAAGGCTGCCACGCGGTGTACTGGGCCTGGGAGGCCCGGGGCGCGAAGCGCGCCGAATACACCAGCCAGGACCAGTTCCGCGAGTTCCGCCGCCGACTCCGGATCGCCGAGAACATGCTCGACGAGATCGTCGCCCGCGACCCGGACGACGTGACCGCCCGGACCTGGCTGGTCACGGCGGCTCGGGGCCGCCAGGTCGGCGGCGACGAGGCCCGCGCCCGCTTCGACGAGGTGGTCAAGCGGCACCCGACTCACGTCGTCGCGCACGAGCAGCAACTGCAGTACCTGTGCGCCAAGTGGTTCGGCAGCGACGAGCAGATGTTCGCGTTCGCCCGAGCGGCCACCGCGGCCGCACCGGACGGCAGCCTGCTGCCGGAACTGCTGGCCGTCGCGCACATCGAGAAGTGGCTGTCGCTGCCGCGCGGCGAGGACGACGAATACATCAGCTCGCCGGAAGTCCGCGCGGACATGCTGACCGCCGTGGAGAAGTCGCTGTTCCACCCGGCCTTCACGCCCAGCTTTGGCTGGATCCCGCGGGCGAACACCTTCGCGATGGGCCTGGAGAAAGCCGGCGAGTTCGAGGCCGCCGCGAGGGTCTTCGACCTGATCGGCGACCAGGTCAGCAACTGGCCGTGGACTTACTGCGGCGATCCCGTCGCGGCGTTCACGGCAGGTCGGGAGTGGGTGTACAGCAACCGCGACTGATCCCGATTCCGGCGGGCTTGAACTGCGTCAACGGACAGGCATCCCGGGAATTCGGACCACCGGTACGGTCGAACCGCCCGTGGGCCGCGTGGGTCGGGATCATCGGCGGCAGCCTGGTGGTGACCGCCAGCGAGCTGGCCGGTCTGGCCTGGTGGGCAGGCGTCGGCATCGCCGGAGCCGGCCTGGCTCTCGCGGCGGTGCTCGGGCGGGTGCCGCGCCGCCCACTCACCGCCCAGGCCGCTGCCCTGGTCGGGTACGGCGGGCTCGCCGTGGCCGCGCTGTTCCTCGCGCCGCGCATAGGTATGGTGCCGTCCTGGCATGCCACGCCGTGTGGGAGGTCATCCACTACCGGCGGGATCAGGTGGTGCCCCGTTCGCTGGCGGAGTTCTGCATGCTGCTGGACGCCCCACTGGGTGTCGGGCTCGTCGTCCTCGCCGTCATCGGCTGACCGTCGTGGTCGCGTTGGTGGCCCGGTAGTGCGATGGCGTGATGCCGTAGCGGTCGAGGAAGGCCCGCCGAAGTGCCTCGGCCGAGGTGAATCCGCATCGGGCGGCGATGCGCGGCAGCGGCAGCCTGCTCGAAACGAGCAGTTGCGCAGCCGCCTCAGTCCGTACCGCGCGCACGTAGCGGGCCGGAGTCTGCCCGAGGTGGGCGGTGAAGAGTCGGGTGAGATGACGCTCGCTCACTGCGGCGCGGGCAGCGAGCGCGGCGATGCCGAGATCAGCGTCGAGCACGCGCCCTGGGCGTTCAGCGTCAGCCCGGACTGGCACGCGATCGGCCGGCCGCCGGGCGACACGACCCGCGTTCGTACGCCGGCGACGCGCCGGCCCGGTTCGCGTAGTCGAAGGCGGTGGTAAGGCAGGCGATATCGAGCAGCTCGGCCTCGGGATAGCCAATGACGATCACCACTCGTTGCCTGCCCATCGCCCGACTGTACGTAAGGCGGCGGCCACGCCGCCGCGCTCGAACCGGGCGGCGGCATGATTCGTCCGTGCCTCGACCAGCTCCGGATCCCCGGCCGTGGCCTGCGCGGATCGTAGATCGAGGTCAGCGCAGTTTCGGGTCGAGGGCTTCGCGAACCGCCTCGCCGAGCATGACGAAGCTCAGCACGGCGGTGACGAGGAACGCGGCGGGGAAGAACAGCAGGTACGGCGAGACCCGGATGTAGCTCTGCGCCTCACTGATCATGATGCCCCAGGACACCACCGGCGTCTTCAGACCGATGCCCAGGAACGACAGCGTGGCCTCGGCGCCGATGAACGAGCCCACCATGATCGTGCCGTAGACCAGCAGCGGTGCGAGGCAGTTGGGCAGCAGGTGCTTGAGGACGATCCGGCCGCTGCCGGCACCCAGCGCCCGCGCGGCGAGGATGTAGTCGGCCTCCTTGGTCGCCAGCACCGAGGAGCGCATCAGCCGCATCACGACCGGCCACATCAGGGTGACGAGCGAGAGGATGACCAGGCCCATGATCGTCCATTCGCCGTTGTCGGTGCCCGCGCCGTTGAAGGTGGTCAGGATGACGATCGCGCCGAGGATGAAGGGCAGGCCGAAGAAGATGTCCGCGATGCGGGAGAGCAGGCCGTCGACCCAGCCGCCGCGGTAGCCGGCGATCATGCCCATGGCGCCGCCGATCAGCAGCGTGCCGATGGTGGACAGCAGGGCCACCACGATCGAGGCGCGGGCGCCGTAGATGGTGCGGGCGAAGACATCCCGGCCCTGCACGTCGTAGCCGAACCAGGCGGACGACGACGGCTCGACCCGGCTGTTGGACAGGGTGCCGTTGACCGGGTCGCCGGAGGTGAACAGCCATGGGAAGGCGGCCATCACCACGAACAGTGCGATGAAGACCGCGGAGATCCAGAACAGCGGCTTTCGGCGCAGGTCGAGCCACGCGTCGCCGAGCAGGCCGCGCGGCTTCTGCTGCTGTCGCGTCGACTCCGGCAGGCCGGCGGTCGGCGCCCCCATCCCGCTCAGCTGTTCAGGGCGCGGGGTGCTGACCAACGACGCGGCACTCGGGTCACTCATAGCGGATCCTCCGGTCCAGGCCGGTGGCGGGCGGCTCCACCAGCAGGTTCGTCAGGAGACAGCCGAGCATCAGGGACGACCACGATGCACACACGGTAGCGCCTTGGCGCGCGTGCGTATACCGGGTGCCAGGACCGGATCAAGCGCTGCCCAAGAGTTGCGGGAACCACAGCCGGGCGGCGTCATCCCAGGCCACGAGGAACCCGGCGATGCCAGCCGGTCACGGGCACCTGATCCGTGCCGCTCGGGCTCATCTCGGGTTGCGAAGAGTTTCGGCCACAGCGTTGCGTCGGCCAGGCGTTGAATTCGGCGCATGCCACCGGGCGCGGTCCGGCTGGTATCCACCGCCGGCCCATGGCGCTGCAGCAGGACCGGTGCGGGGCCGGTCAATGTCCCCGGCGCGCACAGTGACGTGGACGTTGACAAAAGCTTCGGCTCGTTGTCGGATCCGACCACCCGCCGGTCGTCTGGCAAGTAGAGGCACTACCACGACAGAGGAGCACAGCCATGACAGGCGCCGTCAAACCCAACCCGATTCCCGGAACCTACCGCCGGGTCACACCGTGCCTGGTCGTGCAGGGCGCCACGAAAGCCCTGGACTTCTACGCCGAGGTGTTCGGGGCGACCGAGCGGATGCGGTTCCCCGGCCCGGACGGGACCGTCGCCCACGCGGAGATCCAGATCGGGGACGCGGTGGTCATTGTCGAAGACGCCGATCCGCAGCGTGGAACGCAGGCGCCGCCAGCCGGTGGGCTGCCCGGTACCCCGGTGTTCCAGTTCATCTACGTCGAGGACGTCGACACCGTGGTGGCGCGGGCCGTCGAACTCGGTGCGACGATGCGGCGTGCCCCCGAGAACCAGTTCTACGGCGACCGGGATGCCTTCATCATCGACCCGTTCGGGCACGGTTGGACCATCGCCACCCACGTGGAGGACGTCACCCCCGACGAGATGACCCGGCGGATGGCCGCCCTGTTCGCATAGAACCGTAGCGGAGGAACCGATGAAGTACGTGCTGATGTTCGCCGACACTGAGCAGTTCGCCGCCGACCTGGCCGCCATGGACGAACCCGAACGGGAGCGCGCCTACGCCCGCGTGCGACAGTGGTTCGCCGACCACCATGACAAGATCACCCACAGCGCCCACCTCATGCCGCCGGGCACCGCCACCACGGTGCGGCTGGACGGTGGTGAACCGCTGATCTCCGACGGGCCGTTCGTGGAAGGCAAGGAGATCGTCAGCGGCTACGCCGAGATCGAGGTGGCTGATCTCGACGAGGCGCTACGCCTCGCGAAGTCCTGGCCGGCCTGCCCGGTGGTGGAGATCCGGCCCATCGCCGCATGATCCCGCCGACACACGACGAGCTCGCCCGCGTGGTCCGTGACCACGCGGGCGCCCTCGCCGCGTCCCTCGTCCATCTGGTCGGCGACTTCACCGCCGCCGAAGACCTCGTGCAGGACGCCATCGAGGCCGCCCTGGCCCACTGGCCGGTCGAGGGCATCCCCGACCGGCCAGACGCGTGGCTGTACACCGTGGCTCGCCGCCGCGGTCTCGACCAGCTCCGCCGGGAGCACCGCTACCGACAGAAACTCGCCCTGGTGCCGTGGCCGGCCGAGCCGCAACCTGACGATCGGCTTCGGCTGGTCTTCACCTGCTGCCACCCCGCCCTGCCCCGCGCCGCCCAGGTCGCGCTCACCCTTCGGGTGGTGTGCGGGCTGACCACCGCGCAGATTGCCAGAGCATTCCTTGTCCCGGAAAGCACGGTGGGGCAACGCATCACCAGGGCCAAGCGGAAGATCAACGACGCCGGCATCCCGTACCGAATCCCCTCCGCCGACGAACTCGGCGACCGCCTCGCCGAAGTCCTCGCCGTGATCTACCTGCTGTTCAACGAGGGCTACCTGTGCAGCCACGGACCTCACGCCCAGTCGCGAGACCTCGCCGACGACGCCGAGTTCCTCGCCGCGCTGCTGCACCAGCTCATGCCGACCGAACCGGAAGTGGCCGGCCTTCTCGCGCTGATCCGGCTTCACCGGGCCAGAGCCGCCGCCCGCTTCGACGACAACGACGACATCATCCAGCTCGAGTCCCAGGACCGCTCGCTGTGGGACCGGAAAGCCATCGCCCACGCCAGCCGGCTGATTGCCCGTGCCGCCGTGCACAAGCGCCCGGGACCGTACCAACTCCAAGCCGCGATCGTCGCCTGCCATGCCGAAGCCCCGCACTGGAAGGACACCGACTGGGCCCAGATCCTGGTGCTGTACGACATGCTCCTGCACCTGGCCCCCTCGCCGGTCACCCGGCTGCACCGGGCGGTCGCCCTGCGGTACGTCACCGGGCCAGCAGCCGCGCTCGCCGAAGTCGACGCCCTCGGCGGTGTTCTGGCCGACTACCACCTCTTCCACGCCACCCGCGCAGAGCTGCTCCGCGGCCTCGGCGACAACGGCCACGCGAGAGCAGCCGACGAGCGAGCCCTCGCCCTGACCACCAACCCGGCAGAACGATCCCTGCTGCGTCAACGCCTCAACTGGGCATGACCAGCCACAGCTGTGGCGGGCTTCAGTTCGCCTGTTCGTCGAGGAAGGCGAGGGTGGCGGCGGTGAACAGGGGCGAGCTGAAGATGTTGTAGTGGGTCAGCCCGGGCAGGATCGCGAGTGCGTGACCACCCTTCGGCCGACCCTCGCTCATCCAACCGCCGTCGCGCAGACCGCCGTCGAGCAGGTTGAAGACCTCGACGTAGTGGCTGGGCGGCGCCATGTCGGCGTCGGCGGCGACGATCAGCGTCGGCACCTTGAGGCCCCGGACCTCCTCGGTGAGGTCGAAGTCCTCCGCCATGAGCGCGCCGATCTTGTCCAGCAGTCGGGGAAAGTCCTCGGGGCGCGGCGCCACCCGCTGGTAGAGCTCGTACATCGGGGTGTCCTTCATGAACTCCGCGGCGGCCCCGCTCACCTGGCCCTGCTGCGCGCGCATCTCCGGGTAGATCGCGTCGGAGCGGACGTGGGCCGACGCTGCGACGAGCCGGCCGATCTTGGCCGGGTGCCTGACTGCCGTGCGCAGTGCCACCCCGCCGCCGAGCGAGTAGCCCACGAGGTCCGGCTTGGCGAGGTCGAGGTGGTCGATGAGGGCCGCGATGTCATCGGCCATGAACCGCAGGTCGATCGGTCGGTGATTGTCGGCGGTGCGGCCGTGCCCTTGCAGGTCGACGGCGATGACCTGGTGGCGTGCGGCCAGCGCGGGCAGGACCGGACCGAACATCTCACCCGATCCGAGTCCGCCGTGCAGCAGGATCAGCGGCTCTCCGGTCCCGTGCGTCTCGAAGTACAGGTTGATGCCGTTGACTTCGGCGTACTGGCCGGTGCCCTTGGCGTCGGTTGTCCAATCGGTGGCGGTCATGGTGATGCCCCTCTCGTCCTCGCTGCTGGCCGGTGCCGCTGTCGCTGTCGCCTGAGACGGCCCACCCTGCAAGTTACGACGTACGGCCTCGGGTGTCCGCCCTCGTCCGCACGCGTGTCGTGCCGTTCGCTCGATCCTTCGTCGGGACGCAGGTTGCCCGCGTTCGGTTCGTGTCAGGTGCCACTGACCCGGGGTCGCTGGTGGTCGGTCAGCCGGAATCCGACACCCCGTACGGCGTCGATGGTGACGGGGGTGCCGAGCTCGGCGAGCTTGCGCCGCAGTCGCTTCACCAGGGACTGCACGTCCGCGTTGCGCCGCAGCCGCTCGTCGCGCCAGACCGACCGATGCAGCTCGGCGTAGCTCCAGACTCGGACCGGCTCGGTGGTCAGGCAGGCCAGCAGGTCGTGCTCGAGTCGGGTGAGCGTGACCTCGCGGTCCCGGCAGCGGGCGGTGGACCGGGCCGAGTCGATCAGCAGGGTGTCGTCGGGTCCCGGGGGCGCGGTGACGGGTGCCGGCGCGGGCGACGCCTCCGGAAGGTGCTGTGGGGCCGCGATCAGCTTGCGCAGCTCGTCGAGGTCGGCCACCAGCAGCAGTGGTGCGACGCCGTCGAGGAGTTCGGCGAGCCGGATCCGTTCCGCCGGCGACGGGGTCACCGCGATCAACAGTGGAAACAGGTTTTCGGCCGGATCGGATCCGCCCGGCACAGTGGTCTCGTCGTCGTCGGCCACAGCCCCCCATTCCGAACCGGCGGGCATTTTCTGCCCAACTTCGTCATGGTCGTGACAATAATTGTCAGGCCCGCCAGTAACCAGGCAACCGCTAGTGACAAGTTGCTCACGTAGCGTTCTTGATCGTCCGTTCTCCTTGATCCTAGTGTCCAAACGGGCAGCCGACGTGGCCCGCTCGGCTCCCACGGGTACGGGGTTCGGTCGTTCCGATGTGACCAAACGGGAGATGACCTCCCGCACCCTTCGCCATGGCTCGATCAACCGCGGGTCGTTCTGGAGGAGGCAGCACCGATGCTGAGACGTCCACAATCGAGGCGCATTGCCAGATCTCTGGTGAGCGCCGGCGGGGCTCTGGTCCTCGCCGCGACAGCACTGGCCACCATCGGCTCAGGCGCACAGGCTGCGGCAGGAGCATCCCCCTCGGACAAGATCCGTCCGGAGCTCGCGAAGCAGCTGCAGGCGAAGAGCGGGGGCGACTTCTGGGTCCACTTCAAGGACAAGGCGGACCTGAGCAAGGCCAGTGCGATCAAGGACTGGAACAAGCGGGGCACCGCCGTCGCGGAGGCGTTGCAGAAGACCGCCGCCGACAGCCAGTCCAAGATCCGGGCTGAGCTCGACAGCTCAGGCGTGAAGTACCAGACCTTCTGGGCGACCAACGCCATCAAGGTCAGCGCCGGCTCGTCGGAGATGGCGCAGAACTTCGCCGCCCACGCCGAGGTCGACGGCCTGTACGCCCCGATCGAGTACAAGGTTCCCGAGGTCACCAAGGGCAACGACGAGAAGACGGTCAACGCCCTCGAGTGGGGCATCGCCAACATCAACGCCGACGACGTCTGGTCCCAGTACGGCGTCAAGGGTGCCGGCATCACGGTCGCGAACATCGACACCGGGGTCCAGTTCGACCACCCGGCGCTGGTGAACTCCTACCGCGGCAACAACGGCGACGGCACCTTCGACCACAACTACAACTGGTTCAACGCCGCCGGGACCTGCGCCGCCGCCCCCTGCGACAACAACGGCCACGGTACGCACACCATGGGCACCATGGCCGGCGCCGACGGCGCGAACCAGATCGGTGTCGCACCCGCGGTCAAGTGGATCGCGGCGAACGGCTGCTGCCCCAGCGACGCCGCGCTGATCTCCTCCGGCCAGTGGATGCTCCAGCCCCGGGACCTCAACGGTCAGAACCCGGACGCCAGCAAGCGGCCGAACATCATCAACAACTCCTGGGGAACCCAGCTGCCCTCCAACGACCCGTTCATGGAGGACGTGACCGACGCGTGGGCCGCGTCGGGCATCTTCGGGGCGTGGTCCAACGGCAACAACGGTCCGGGCTGCCAGACCAGCGGCTCGCCGGGCAGCCGGATCAACAACTACTCCACCGGTGCCTACGACATCAACAACAACATCGCCAGCTTCTCCTCCCGCGGCGCCGGGCAGGACGGGTCGATCAAGCCGAACATCTCGGCCCCCGGCGTGAACGTCCGGTCGAGCGTTCCGGGCAGCGGCTACGCCAGCATGAACGGCACCTCGATGGCCTCTCCGCACCTCGCGGGCGCGGTCGCGCTGTTGTGGTCGGCGGCGCCGGCGCTGGTCGGTGACATCAATGCCACCCGTGCGCTGCTGAACACCACGGCGGTCGACAAGGCCGACAGCCAGTGCGGCGGCACCGCGGCGAACAACAACGTCTACGGCGAGGGCCGCCTGGACGCCCTCGCGCTGCTCAACGCCGCCCCGATCGGCGACACCGGCACCCTGGCCGGCACGATCACGGACGCGAGCACCGGTAAGGCGATCGGCGGTGCCGTGGTGGCCCTGACCGGCCCGGCGTCTCGCCAGCTGACCACCGGGAGCGACGGCAAGTACTCGTCGCTCCTTCCGGCCGGCGAGTACCAGGCCGTCGTGTCGGCGTTCGGCTACGAGAGCAAGACGGTGACGGCGACGATCACCAAGGACACGACCACGACGACCAACATCGCGCTGGCGGCGGTACCGAGCGTCACCGTCAGCGGGACGGTCAAGGACGGCTCCGGACAAGGCTGGCCGCTCTACGCCAAGGTGAGCGTCGAGGGCCCGTCGGGTGTCTCGGACTACACCACGCCCGCCGACGGTCATTACAGCTTCAAGCTCCCGAGCGGGGCGACCTACAGCGTGAAGGTCGAGCCGCAGTACCCGGGCTATCAGACGGTGACCAAGGAGGTCGTGGTCGGCTCGAGCAACGTCACCCATGACGTCGCTGTGCCGGTGGACTCGAAGGCCTGCACCACGGCGCCCGGATACCGCAACGGCTCCGACGGCGTGTACGAGACCTTCGACGGCACCACCGTGCCGTCCGGCTGGTCGGTGGTGGACGGTCTCGGTAACGGGCAGGTCTGGCAGTTCAACGACCCGGGCAACCGGGGCAACCTGACCGGCGGCACCGGCAACTCCGCGATCGTCGACAGCGACAAGTACGGCAGCGGCAATCGGCAGGACAGCTCGCTCGTCAGCCCGGTCGTCGACCTGACCAACGTCTCGGCGCCGGTGATCCGGTTCAACCAGGACTTCCGGCAGCTGGGCTCCAACAAGGCGGATGTCGACCTCAGCCTCGACGGCGGCACCACCTGGACCAACGTGCTCCGGCAGTCGACCAGCGCCCGGGGACCGCTGGCCACCGAGGTCAAGATCCCGCAGGCGGCCGGCAACGCGCAGACCCGGGTCCGGTTCCGCTACTACGACGCCTCGTGGGCCTGGTGGTGGCAGGTCGACAACGTGCTGATCGGCAGCCAGGTCCTCTGCCAGCCGATCGACGGTGGCCTGGTGCTCGGCCACGTGCAGGACAAGAACGACGACAGCTACATCAACGGCGCCACCGTCACCAGCGACGACCGGACGGCCGAGAAGGCCACCACCGCCGCGACTCCGGACGACACCAAGCTGCCGGACGGCTTCTTCTGGATGTTCTCGTCGTTGACCGGGTCGCACAAGTTCACCGCGAAGGCCGGCAGCTATGTCAGCCAGAGCAAGGATGTCGACGTCCAGAAGAACGGGGCGACGGCCGCGACCTTCCAACTCGGCGCCGGCCGGCTGTCCATCCAGCCGACCGACGTGAGCGGGACGGTGCAGATGCCCAGCGGTAAGGTCAACAAGACCTTCACCGTGACCAACACCGGCGCCGCGCCGGTCGACGTCCAGTTCAGTGAGCGGGACGGCGGCTTCGAGCTCCTCCGGGCCGACGGGTCCCGGGTGAGCAAGCAGGAGATGCTCGCCTCCAGCGGTGCACCCCTGCAGCGGCTCGACGTCCCGACGTCGTTCGCCGCGCGGGCGGCGTCCGGCAAGGACACCAAGGCGACCACCGCCGCGGACGGCCCGCAGGCCGCGCCGTGGACGGACATCGCGGGCTACCCGGCCAACGTGATGGACAACCGGGTGGTGAACCTCGACGGCAAGGTGTACTCGATCGCCGGCGGCGACGGGACGGCGTCCACCGCGAAGAACTACGTCTACGACCCGATCGGGCAGAACTGGGCACCGATCGCCGACCTTCCCGGTGCGCGTAACGCCGTGACGGTGGGCGTCGTGGACGGGAAGATCATCGTGACGGGCGGCTGGGCGGCGGCCGGCCCCGACGGCACCACCTGGTCTTACGACCCGGCGGCCAACACCTGGACGAAGGTGGCCAACAACCCGGCGCCGCGCGCTGCGGCCGGGCAGGCGGTTGCCGACGGCAAGCTGTACGCCATCGGCGGCTGCACCACCTCGTCCTGCACCCCGATGTCCAACTCGGTCGTCCGGTACGACCCGAGCAGCGACACCTGGGAGACCATGGCCAACTACCCGAAGTCGGTGGCGTTCGCCTCCTGCGGCGGCATCGACGGCGTCGTCTACTGCACCGGTGGTAACGACGGGTCCGTCGCTCAGAAGGCCGGCTACGCCTTCGACCCGGGTGCCAACACCTGGACCGCCATCGCCGACGCGCCGACCGACACCTGGGCCAGCTCCTTCGCCGTCGCCAACGGCAAGCTCATGGTCGTCGGCGGCGTGCAGGGCGGAGCCATCACCAACGCCGGCTTCGCCTTCGACCCGGGCACCAACGCCTGGTCCAACCTGCCGAACGCCAACACGGCCCGCTACCGCGGTGGCGCGGCGTGCGGCTTCTACAAGATCGGCGGCTCCTCGGGCAGCTTCACCGCCATGCCGGAGAGCGAGGCGCTGCCCGGGTTCGAGGAGTGTGCCGCGGCCGCGGCGGACGTCAGCTGGATGACGATCGACAAGACATCGGCCACGCTGGCGCCGGGCGAGAAGGTCACGGTCACCGTCGGGATGACGGCGAACGTCGACCAGCCGGGTACCTACTCCGCTTCGGTCGGGATCAAGGAGAACACGCCGTACACGGTGCAGCCGGTGCCGGTGACGATGAACGTGACTCCTCCGAACACCTGGGGCAAGCTGATGGGCACGGTCACCGGGACGAACTGCCAGGGCGTCAGCTCACCGCTCAAGGGTGCGACCGTCCAGGTCGACTCGAAGGGGATCTCCTGGACACTCACCACCGATGCCCAGGGCAAGTACGCCTACTGGCTGGACCGCAAGCACAACCCGTTGAAGATCATCGTTGCCAAGGACGGCTGGAAGCCCCAGAACCGTCAGACGACGATCAGCAGCACCCCGAGGGTGGAGGACTTCGCTCTGTCCCCGACCCGTTGCTGACAACTGAACAGTGACTGATCCGGCCCGCCTGGTTGCGACCAGGCGGGCCGGATCAGTTTTCAGAGTTGCCAGCCGGCAGGGGCGCCGGGGGAGCGTGGCGGTCAGGCCAGGGCGAGGCGGAAGCCGACCCCGCGAACGGCGTGGATCGCCGCCCGTGCGTCCAGGCGGGCGAGCTTGTGCCGTACCCGCCGTACCACCGAGTGCATGTCGGAACCGCGGCCCAGGTGCTCGTTGCCCCAGACCTCCAGGTGCAGCCGCTCGTAGGTCCACACCTGTCCGGGCGTGCCGACCAGGCACAGCAGGAAGTCGTGCTCCAGCCGCGTGAGTTCCACCTCGCGGTCCCGCCACCGCAGCATTCGCCGATCGGAGTCGACGGCCAGGCCGGGTGGCGGCGTACCACTGTCCTCCGCGGCGTCGCCGGTGGCGGCCTGGGCGGACGGTGCCGTCCCCGCAGCGCGGGATGTCCCGGCCGCGTCGAGAAACTTCCGCGCCTGCTCGGCGGTCGAGACGATCAGGAATGCCTCGGTCCCGCCGAGCAGTTGCGCCAGTTGCCTGCGTTCGGCAGGCGAGGACGCGATGCCGATGACCATGGACGCGGTCGGGATCCCCCTCATCCCCCCACCCCTTCCGGTGCCCACTCGCTCTGGGGCGTTTCCCCCTGAACGCCGATCAATCGGTCGTTCTTACCCTGATGGCGGGCGATTCGGTGAAAAGCAGCTGCAGCGTTGGCAAATCAGTAGTTGATTGTGGACAACAACGGGAAACGCGACCGTGATAAACGCTGGATCGGTCTCCTGAGCTGCAGACCTGTCTCTCCGGGTGCTTGTGACGGCTCTCTTCGGGCTCCTTGTCGCGCCTCATCTCGATCAAGGCGCGGTTGGTATAGTAATGGACTTCGATGTAATGGGCAACGCCCGATGTGCACCTTGCATTTGGGATAGCCGATACCAGTTTGAGCGATCAAATGCCGAATGTTCAGGTCATTCCCAGCGTGCCGGGAGATGGGCGGATCGGTCCTGGCGGCGGGATTTCACTAGCGGACGCTATTGAAAATCCGGCTCCGGCGGTCCAGGATGGCGATTGAGCCCGCAACCACTGGTGACCACAGAGGTTGTGGCGTGACACCTGTAGACCGCGTTCGAAGGTGGCTGACGTGAGCATCGCACCGACCCAACGTCGCGTCGATCAGCGACCAGTGCTCGACCTGGTCGCCGCCGAACAGGCTGCAGCCCAGTTCCTGACCGCACTCGACATCGATCTGGACTCGGAGAGCCTGCGCGACACACCACGCCGGATGGCCAAGGCGTACGCCGAACTGCTGACCGCCCGCCCGTTCGACCTGACCACCTTCCCTAACGACGAGGGCTACGACGAACTGGTGCTGGCCCGCGCCATCCCGATCCGGTCGGTGTGCGAACACCACCTGTTGCCCTTTGTCGGGGTCGCCCATGTCGGCTACCTGCCCGGCGAGCGGATCCTCGGACTGTCCAAACTCGCCCGCGTGGTGGAACTCTTCGCCCACCGTCCCCAGGTGCAGGAGCGGTTGACCAAGCAGGTCGCCGACTGGCTGGCCCTCGAACTGGCCCCCAAGGGCGTGGGCGTCGTCATCGAGGCCGAGCATCTCTGCATGACGTTGCGGGGCGTGCGGGCCGACGGCGCCACCACCGTGACGTCCACCATGCTCGGCGCCCTGCGGGACGACCCCCGCTCCAGAGCCGAGTTCTTCTCCCTCACGGGAGCCCACTGACCCGACCTGGAGAGCGGCATGGAAAGCAGCCCCACCTTCGTCATCGTCGGCGCCGGCCTCGCCGGTGCCAAGGCCGCCCAGACGCTCCGCGAAGAAGGCTTCGACGGCCGCGTGATCCTGCTCGGTGCCGAGCCCGAACGGCCCTACGAGCGGCCACCACTGTCCAAGGGCCTGCTCCTCGGGACCACCCCGCGACCCGAGGTGTACGTGCACGACGCCGGCTGGTACGCCGCGAACGGCGTCGAACTGCGGATCGCGACCCGGGTCACCGGCATCGACCGCGACCTCCGCCAGGTCATCCTGCACGACGGCGAGCGGCTCGGATACGACAAGCTGCTGCTGGCCACCGGCTCCACGCCCCGCCACCTGGACGTTCCCGGCACCGACCTCGACGGCGTGCGGTACCTACGTACGGTGGCGGACGCCGACCGGATCGCCGAGGCCCTCACCGCCGGCGCCCACGTCGTCGTGATCGGGGCCGGCTGGATCGGCCTGGAGATCGCCGCCGCCGCCCGCCAGCTCGGTGCGGCCGTCACCGTCGTGGAGACCGCCGACCTGCCGTTGCAGCGGGTCCTCGGCAACGAGGTCGCCCGGGTCTTCGCCGATCTGCACCGCGGCCACGACGTCACCTTCCACTTCGGCGTCGGGGTCCGGCAGCTGCGCGGCGCCGGGCGGGTCTCCTCGGTGCTGCTGACCGACGGCACCGAGCTGGCCGCCGGCACCGTCGTCGTCGGTGTGGGCGTCCGACCCGACGCGGCGCTGGCCGAGGCGGCAGGCCTGAAGGTGGACGACGGGATCGTCACCGACGCTCGCCTGCGTAGCTCCGACCCGCACATCTACGCCGCGGGCGATGTGGCCAACGTCCACCACCCGCTGCTCGACCGGCACATCCGGGTGGAGCACTGGGCCAACGCGCTCAACGGCGGCCCGGCCGCGGCGCGGTCCATGCTTGGCCAGCAGGTCGAGTACGCACGGTTGCCGTACTTCTTCTCGGACCAGTACGACCTGGGCATGGAGTACTCGGGTTGGGTGGCCCCGCACGGCTACGACCGGGTGGTGTTCCGCGGCGATCCGACCGTGGTCGATGGCAGGGCACCGGAGTTCCTGGCGTTCTGGGTCAGGGACGGCCGGGTGCTGGCCGGGATGAACGCCAACGTCTGGGACGTCACCGACCAGATCCAGGCGTTGGTCCGTGCGGGGCACCGTGGCAGGGTGGTCGACCTGGACAAACTGGCCGACCCGCAGGTGCCCCTGTCCGACCTGCTGTCCTGAGTGCGCGCGCGCTCCAGGGTGAGGCGGAAGGTCAGGCCGGCCGGATCTGCACGCAGCAGGCGCCGGGACCGGGGGCCAGCCGCGCGTCCAGGTCCGCCCGGCCGAGCCCGCTGAGCAGACCGGCGATGAATGCCTCGTTCAGGCCGCACACCAGCTCGGTCTGCTGCGCGGCGAGCTCGTGGAACGGGCAGTTCCGCAGCCGGATCAGCTCCTCATCGCCGGCCGGTTCGAAACCGAGCTCGGCGAGGACGGCCGCGACCGGCCGGCCACCGCCGATCTGACGGCCGATGGCCTCGCCCCGCTGCGCTGCCAGGCGGAGAGCAGCCGACCGGGCATCCGTGGGATTTTCCGCGACGGCCTGGGCCAGGATCTCGCCGACCAGGTCGTAGCGACGCTCCGGAATGGTCAGCGCGATGCAGCCCGGAGTCGCCTCGTAGACCTTCGGCGTGCGGCCACGTCCGCGCGGCTGGTCCGTCGGAGCCTGGTACCGGGCCTGCAGCAGCCCGGCGCCGACCAGCTTGTCGAGGTGGAACGCCGCCAGGTTGCGCGAGATCCGCTGCGCCTCGGCGGCCTCGTCCCGGGTCACCGGGTGGTCCTGGCCGCGGACATAGTCGTAAAGCGCCCGTCGTACCTGGTCGACGAGGGCGGTCACCGCCTGCCAGGGGGCTGTCGCCATGCCGAAAGTTTATCACCAACAGATCTTGTCGAAATTGCCGACGCGCATGGGCTCGCCGCGCCGAAAACGAGTCGGCCGGGCGGACCGAGATGATCTATTCTCCTGGCACTCATCTCATCGGGAGGTTCATGCGGTGAAGCTTGGCGAGGCGTTGGCAGACCGTGCGGAGACGACCCGTCGCGTGGAACAACTACGGACACGCATCATCGGCAGTGCGCGGTATCAGGAGGGCGAGCTGCCCGCTGAGGACGCCCAGCAGCTGCTGGCCGAGTTGCAGGGCGCACTCGACCACCTCGAGACGCTGATCCGGCGGATCAACCGCACGAACGCGGCCGTGGCGGTGGGCCACATCGGCACCCTGACCGATGCGCTCGCCCGCCGGGACGTACTCCGGCTGCGCCATGCGGCGCTCACCGCAGCGGCGGATGCGGCGGCGGGCAGCGGACGCGGCCACATGGTCCGGCAGCTCCGCTCGGAGCTGAAGATGCTCGCGGCGCTTCCCGTCGGGGATCTGCGCAACCAGGCCGACGCCATCGCTCAGGAGCTTCGTGAGCTGGATGTGTTGGTCCAGCGTACGAACTGGGAGGCCGATCTCCTGGAGTAGCTGCGGCAAGGCTATGTGGAGCAGGTAGTCGTCGTGGAAGCGTGCACAGACAGAGCCGGCTGGAACCCGGCACCCTTTCTCCGGCGCGCGATGGGCAGCGCGGGGGTTCGACTCCCCGGATGACAATGCAGCCCAGCACCGAGGACAGGTGACCGTGCACCGCGCACAATTCACCACCACGTGCAGGTCCATGACGACGAGGGCGGGTTCGGGGTCATCCACATCTGCGGAGTGTGCCGCCGCGTCACAGGCGGAAGATCCGAACCACCAGCCCGGTGTCGTGCATGGTGTGCGGCGCGACGGCGTGGTACGCCCAGGCGTGCACCCACGCGTTGCCGGTCCGTACCGTCAGCCACGTCTTGAACGCGCCGGGCAGGACGTAGATGAGCAGCACGAACAGGATCGTGAGCACGAACTCGCGTGGTGATCCGAGTCGTCCCCAACCCTCGAACACGTGCAGTGCCGCGTAGGTCAGACCGCCGAGGACCAGCGTCCCGGTCGTGGAGCCGGTGAGCCGCGCGTACCGGGGCACGAGCAGGCCCTGCACGAATATGACGGTGGGCAGGACCGTGCCGGCCAGGTAGAGGACGAACGTCACCGGCGCGCCGAGCGCGATCTGCCCGGCCGTCAGCCCGGCGAACGCGTGGCCGAGCGCCGCCCACTGGGCGAGCGATTCGAGCGCCAGCACGACCAGGATGAGCACCGTGTCGCCACGGCGATCCGCCGAGCGGAGGCAGAGCTGGCGTGCGGTGTACCGCCGGCGGAACCACAGGTACGGCAGCAGCGCGTAGCAGAGGCCGTTGTACCCGGCCCAGCCGATCGCCTCGGCCGGACGGACCGGATCGGCTGTGCCGACCAGCGTGCCGGCAAGGTGGAAGCCGATCGGATGCCAGCCGAGTGCCCGGCCGAGGAACAGACCGCCGAGTTGGGCGAGGACGCCGTACGCCACGAGCAGCCAGAGTTCGCGGTGGGCGGTGGGGCGCGGGGGAACACGTTCGGCGATCGCCGGATTCGGCCGCCGGCGGGTCAGTACGTACGCCACGACGGCCAGCAACAGCAGTTCGCCGAGGGCGAGCTGCGCGGCGATCACCTGGCCGGGCCCGGAGGGCGGGTCATGCTGCGCCGGCCAGTCGAAGGGCGCGTGGCCGGGCGCGAGGAGGAGGACGGCTGCGTTGACTGCGACCCAGCCGATGACCGCGGCGGCCAGCCAAACTCGTTCTCGAGGCGGCATCTGTTCCCTCCACTTTCTGGCACAGCTGTGTTAGAACCGGAACGTAGCACGACTGTGCTATAAAGGCGAGATGCCGAAGCTGGTGGATGCGGAGGCCCGTCGTACCGAACTCGCGGAAGCGGTGTGGCGGGTCGTCATGCGCGACGGGCTGGAAGAGGCGTCGGTGCGTAACGTGGCGCGCGAGGCCGGCCTCTCCATGGGCTCGCTACGGCACTACTTCGCCACCCAGTCCGAGCTGCTCGGCTTCGCGCTGCGCCTCGTGGGGGAGCGGATCGAGGCACGGATGCGGGCCGTGGACACCCTGGGCGACCAGCGACGCGTGGTGCTCGCGATGATCGACGAAATGCTGCCGCTGGACCGGCAGCGGCGCGGCGAGTGCGAGGTGTGGTTGGCGTTCACCGCTCGCGCGGTCGTGGAACCGGCCCTCGCCAGCCTCCGTGAGGAGATCGACACGCGCCTGGCCGAGGCGTTCCAGATGATGATCGGACGGCTGGCGGACACCGACGCGCTACGACCCGAGCTGGATCAGCAGGTCGAGGCTGAGCGGTTGTACGCGCTCGTCGACGGGGTGATCCTGCACGCCGTCCTGCGGCCCGGCCGGATGTCGGGCGAGGCCGGCAGGGCCGTCGTCGCCACGCATCTTGCGCAGATCGCGCCCAGCGATCCGGGCACCATCTGAGAGACGCAGGACGAGGACGCGTGGACGCGTCGCTCCCGCCCACGACGGCCACGGTCTCCCCGGCCTCGACGGTCAGGTCGACCCCGTGCACGATCTCCCGGTCGATGCCGCCGGACCGGCCGACACGCGGAGGCTCGCGAGGTCGAGAAGGGCGCTCATCGGACGGCTCCGGCCAGGCGCAACCCGGTGGGGGAGGTGGCCAGGGGCGGGGGCAGGCGCAGCGGGAGGGCGCCGGGCACGATGGCGCCGAGCACCCTGGCCCCGGTGGCACCGGTACACGACGCCACGGTGGCGGGCAGACCGTGCGCGGTGTGCCAGCCGATCAGCGCGAAGGCGATCGCCTCCTTGGTGTCGGTCGGCGCGCCGAACTCGTCGGTGGTGGTGACCCGTACCCCGGTCAGCCGCTTTCGCAGCATCGCCATCAGCGTCGGATTGGCGCAGCCCCCGCCTGAGGCGACGAGGGTGTCGATCCGGTGCCGGCGTACCTGGTCGGCCACTGTCTGCGCGGTGAGCGCGGTCAGCGTGGCGGCGACGTCCGCGTCCGGCAGGTCAGGGTGCACCCGCAGCGCCGCCGCCAGGTATTCGGCGTGGAACAGTTCCTTGCCGGTGGTCTTCGGCGGGTCGAGCCGGTAGTACGGCTCGTCGAGCAGTTCGGTGAGCAGGGCCTCGTCCACCCGGCCGCCGGCGGCGAGGCGGCCGTCCTCGTCGTAGCGCAGTCGGCCGCGGCTGGCCCGCACGACCGCGGCGTCGATCAGCGCGTTCGCCGGCCCGGTGTCGTAGGCCACCGGGTCGCCGCCGTCGACCGGCCGCAGCACGGTCATGTTGGCGATGCCGCCCAGGTTGAGGGCGGCCGGCCGGCCTGGCACGCCGGAGAGCAGCAGGACGTCCGTCATCGACACCAGCGGCGCGCCCTGGCCTCCGGCGACCACGTCGCGCACCCGTACGTCGGCGACGACCGGGACGCCGGTGCGCTCGGCGATCCAGGCCGGCTGCCCGATCTGCAGGGTGCCCAGCACCTGGCGCCCCTGCACCCAGTGGTAGACGGTCTGGCCGTGCGAGCAGATCAGCTCGACCCCACCGGCCCGTCGGGCCGCGTCGGCCGCCACCTCGGCGAACGCCTGACCGATCAGCGTGTCCAGCTCACACGCCTCGGCGAAGGTCAACGCCGACGGGGGCAGGGCCCGCATCAGCCGGACCCGCAGCTCCTCCGGATAGGGCGAGCTGCCGGCGTACCCGATGGTGCCGTGCAGGACTCCGTCGTGCAGCGTGAAGTCGACCGCCGCCACGTCGATGCCGTCGTGGGACGTACCGGAGATCATGCCCAGGACCTTCACGCGCTCGCCTCCTGTGCTTCCCGCAGTGGGGCCTCCTCAGGCCAGCCGCGAGTATCAAGGGGGCACCGACCGCTGTCAACGGTTTCCATCACATAGGTGAGAGATGAAGGATATTGCCAGTCGTCCCGAAGATGCCGCCGGCGGTGTCGCTCAGGAGAAGTGCGTCTTCGGTCGGCTCAGCCGCTCCCCGTCCACGATCAGGTCGACCTTCTCGTTGTAGAACGCGACCAGGCCGGCGATCGGCAGCAGCGCTCCGGTGGGGAAGGCGTAGGACCAGGCCAGGTCCGGGTGCACCGTGCCGTCGACGCGTACCGACCAGTAGTCGCTGGTCCGGCCCTTGTACGGGCAGGACGTCCTGGTCTCCGACGGTACGAGATGGCCGAAGTTCACGTCGGTGCGGTTGAGGTAGTAGCGGGTCGGCAGGCCGGTCTCGAAGACCAGCACCGGCGACGTCGACTCGGCCAGCACCGCCCCGTCCAGTTCCACCCGTACGCTGCGGGTGGACCGCAGCGCGTCCACCCGGGCGTACGGGTTGCGGGGATGGACGAAGACCTCCTCGTCCTCCTCGAACCAGCCGTCCATGGCCGCCCAGTCGAACCGGATCGTGTCCGCCAGCCCGGGCAGCGCGTCGTCGCCGAACCATCGTGCGCACGAGTCACGGGAGGTCCCGGCCGCGAGCAGCCCGAACACCCGCGCGGCACCGCGCCGCGAATCCTCGGTCCGCTGCTCGTCGATCAGGAGAGCGCGGTTCACGTCGGCCGCCGGGACGTAGTACTGCGGGTAGAACGGCATTTCCCACACATATCGCGCCCGCGTGGTGTCCAGCACCGGCTCGCCGGCCAGGAAAGCGCGGATCCGGCGCGGCACCGGTTCGATGCGGTCGACCGGCGTGATCGCCTTCGGATAGTCCGGCACCGTGTCCTCCAGTTCTGCGACTGTCTCGGGGCGGGTACCGGTTCAACGAACGAGGCGGCCAAGCGTTCGCCGGGCGGTGTGAGCTGAGGCACCTTCCGGCCAACCGGGAATGAGATCACCCGTCAGCGATTTGGTGGCAGGTGTGACCGCTGCACTGATCTCCGCCCGGGTCCGGACGGGCCTGGTCTCATGACCGCGACCGTCGAAATGATCGAGACATCCACGCCCCAGCTGGCCGGTGACCTGATGAGCACCCGGCAACGGCTGCGGCTCGTCCTCGTCCTCGGCTCGCTGATCGCCATCGGGCCGCTGACCATCGACATGTACCTGCCCGCCCTCCCGGCCATCACCACCGACCTGCACACGACGTCGGCGGCCGTCCAACTGACCCTGACCGGCACCCTCGCGGGCCTCGCCCTCGGCCAGTTGCTGATCGGCCCGCTGTCCGACGCGGTGGGGCGGCGGGCGCCGCTGCTCGCCGGCATCGGGCTGCACATCGTGGCGTCGCTGCTGTGCGCGATCGCACCGAACATCGGGATGGTCGGCACGCTGCGCGTACTGCAGGGGCTGGGCGTGGCCGCCAGTTCCGTGGTGGCGATGGCGGTCGTCCGCGACCTGTTCAGCGGCGCCGCCTTCGCCAAGCTCTTCTCCCGCCTGATGCTGGTGATGGGAGCGGCCCCGATCCTGGCCCCCACCCTCGGCAGCGCGCTGCTGCGCTGGTCGGACTGGCGGGGTGTGTTCGTGGCCCTCGCCGTCTTCGGCGTACTGCTGATCACCGTCGCGGCCTTCGGGCTCGAGGAGACCCTGCCGCCCGAGCGGCGCCGCCACGGCGGGGTGAGCGCCACCGTGCGGGACTACGGCACACTGCTGCGCGACCGGACGTTCGTCGGCCTCGTGCTGGTCGCCGGACTCGCCATGGCGGCCCTATTCGCGTACGTGGCCGGGTCGTCGTTCGTCTTCCAGCAGCAGTACGGGCTCGACGAGCAGCAGTTCGGGCTCGCTTTCGGCGCCGGCGCCGTCGGCCTGATCACGGCCACCCAACTCAACGTGCGGCTGCTGCGCCGGTACACGCCGCAGCGGATCCTCGTCACCGCGCTGGGCGTCGGCACCGCGGCCGGCGTCGTGCTGCTCGTCGTCGCCGCCACCGGCTTCGGCGGCCTCGCCGGCATTCTGGCCGCGCTGTGGGTGGTGCTCGCCGCGGCGGGGCTCGCCCTGCCGAACGCACCCGCCCTGGCACTGTCCCGCCACGGGGAGGCGGCCGGCACCGCGGCCGCACTGCTCGGCGCGGTGCAGTTCGGCGTCGGAGCGGTGGCCGCGCCGGTGCTCGGCGCGCTCGGCACCGGCAGCGTGGCGATGGCCGCGGTGGTGGCCGGCGGCATGGTCGCAGCGACGGTCGTCCTGCTCACGGTCGTACGACCCGCGCGGCTGGCCGAGCTCGAGCTGGCCGCCGTGGCGGTGGCCGTGCACTGACCGGAGCCGGCCGGCCCGCCGTTCACCACCTGACCGGCGCTCGACGGATAGGGTCGAGCGTCATGCGGACCAAGCAGCAGCTGGGGGCGGCGATCCGGGGGGAGCGGCAAGCGGCGCTGGTCGTCAACGCCCACTCCCGCCGGGGCCGCCAGCTCTACGAGGGCGCCCGGTCGCGGCTGGTGGCGGCGGGCTACACGCTGCTCGGCGCGTATCCGGTCGACCGGCCCGGCGAGCTCGAACAGCGCCTCGCCGAGGCCGCCGACCTCGGGCCGGACCTCCTGGTCGCCGGCGGCGGTGACGGCACCATCGGCACCGCCGCCCGGCTGCTCGCCCACCGCGACATCGCGCTCGGCCTGCTGCCGCTGGGCACCACCAACAACTTCGCCCGCACCGTCGCCATCCCGCTCGACCTTGACGCCGCCGTCGGGGTCCTCACCACCGGGAAGGTGATCGACGTCGACCTCGGCCTGGTGGGCGCCATGCGATTCACCAACCACGTCGGGATCGGCCTCTCCGCCGACGTGATGCTCCGGACGCCGCCGAGACTCAAGCGGGTCACCGGGCGGCTCGCGTACCCGATGACCGCCCTGGCGCTGCTCACCCGGCACCGGCCATTGCGCGCCACCGTCCGCGCCGAGGGGCGCGAGCACGAGTTCGTCAGCCACCAGCTGTACGTGGCCAACGGCGGCTTCCACGCCGGCCGGCCCATCACCGCGGACGCCAACGCCGACGACCGGCTGCTGGTCGCGTATCCCGTCGGCGGCCCGGCGCGCCGCGGCCTGCTGCGGGAAACGGCCCGCAACGCCGCGACCGGGCACCGCCGCACGCTCGGCGACGCCCCGTTCCTCGCCGTGCGCCAACTCTGGCTGGAGACCGACCGGCCCGCCCCCGTCGAGGTCGACGGCGAGCTGTACGGCGAGACCCCCATCCGCATCGGCCTGGACCCGAACGCGCTGCGCATCATGGCGCCCGCCGACAGCCCCGACCGCTGACGGGTGCGCTCAGCCTCGGCGATCCTCGTCGGGCACCGGAATCTCCTGGTTCTGCTCCAGTGCGTCGGCGGGGTTGGTGTCGTCGCCCGGCACAGCGGCGGCCAGACCGGCCTGGTCACTTGGCGAGCGTAGGACACCCTGCTCCGCCAGGTCCGCCTCGGACGCCTCCGGCACGGCGTCCGAGACCGTGTCCGGCGGGCCGACCACGGTCTCGTCCTGCCGCTGCTCCTGCGCGTCGGCGTCCGGCGGCCGCCGCAGCGGATCAGCCTGCTCGTCCCCGTTTGCGGTCACCGCGATCTCCCCGAGCCCGTTCAGCGCGTTCGCTCGACGAAGGGCGCGGTCAGGTCGGCGACCTCGCCGTACTCCGCCGGGAGCTGCGAGACGACGTCCTCGTACCCGTCGGGCGAGATGGCCTCGCGGAGGACGTCTAGCACCGCCGTCACCCCGTCCTTGGCCTTCGTCACGTCGACGTCGGCGCGTCCGCTGACCCGCTCCACGAAGACGTCGAGCCCGAACCGCTCGGCGGTCTCACCGGAGGCGAAAGCGTACGGCCGCAGACCCGGCGGCAGCTGACCGGCCAGATGACGCGCCTCGCCGCCGTCGATCCGTTCCGCCAGGGTGGTCAGTGTGGCCCGGATCAGGGCCGTCGCCTGCTCCGACGACGTCCCCGTACGCTTCGCCACCAGGCCGATGAACTGGTTGTCGTCCACCTTCAGGGCCCTTCTCTCGCTGGATGCCCGCGGTTTCCCCGCCACCGCCACCTCAAACGGCACGCCGGGCGCGGCGCGTGGGCGCAGCAGGTGGTGCAGCGCGACCAGCGGCACCACGCCGACCGGATACCAGAGCAGGTCGACCGGGTCGAACTGCACACCCAGGACCAGCCGGGCCAGCAGGCTACGCGCCGACAACACCGCCGGCACGCCGGTGAGCTGGAAGCACTCCATCGCCCAGCAGAAGGCAATGGCCGCTGCCCCGGTCGGCACCGGGCGCAGGCGCGGCCACAGGAACAGCACCCCGGCGTACACCATGGACGCGTAGAGGGCCGTGCCGGAGTACTGCTCGAGGCGGCCGTCGGACAGGGCGCGGATGGTCAACGCCACCGCGAGGAACAGGCCCGCCGCCACCAGCATGAGCAGGCGGACCATGATCGGCCGGATCGACATCATGGTGATGCTACGGGCGACGGCGGCTCCCGGGATGCCCCGAGAGCCGCCGGCCGGACGACCGTCAGCGATAGATGTGCACGGGTGTGCCGACCCCGATGATCGACCAGAGCCGGTTCATGGCCGGGATGGGCACCCGCACGCACCCGTGACTGGCCGGGTACGTCGGCACCGACTTGGCCCCGTGCACCGCGTAGCCGCGGTAGAAGTAGTTCGGCCGCCACAGCAGGCCGAGGTCGCTCTGCCGCCAGCCGTCGATGCGCCGCTGGACCGTGTAGTTGCCCGTCGGGGTCGGCGTGCTGGCCTTGCCACTGGAGGCGTCCAGGATGCGCACCACCGACCCGCCGCGCGCCAGATACACCACCTGCGTGGTCAGGTTGGCCTCCACGGAGTAGCCGGAGTGGGTGTACTTCGGCTTGGGGACGACCGGACGGTCGAGTGCCGCCCAGGTGAGCGGCCCGACGATGCCGTCCCGGGACAGCTTGTTCACCTTCTGGAAGGCGACGACCGCGTGGTACGTCGACGGTCCGAAGATGCCGTCGACCCCGCCGACGTCGTAGTGCAACGCGGTGAGCCGGCGTTGCAGGGTGGTCACCGCGGTTCCCTTGGAACCCTGCCGCAGGACCGGCCGGCTGCTGGTGGCGGCGACCGTCACGGTGGTGGCGCTGGTGGTCGGACCGGCCGCCGACGCCGGGGAGGCCGGGACGGCCAGGCCGGCCACGAGGAGAGCCGTCCCGAGCGCTGCATGCGTGGCGGAGCGGCGGAGGTGGGTGTTGTGTGGTGAGACGGGAAGCATCGTCCCTCCCTTCCGGATTCCTGAGCACGACGGTAGCCCGCGGAAGCGAGGGCGGCTGCCCCGGTTCGGTAACTGTTTGAAACATTTCGATGAGTCACCGCCAACCGACGCGGGACAGCCGCGGCGAGCCGGTCAGGCCACCCGTGGCGCCGGCAGGATCGGTACGCTCCGGTGGGTCGTACCCGAGATCTCGCCGGTCTTCTCGAGAGACGGGCCGCTGGTCGCGGCCTCGTCGGCAACAACGGCCGGGCCCTCGCCGGGTGGTGGAGCGGCCGGCTCCGGCGGGGCGACCGACTCCTGGATCTCGGTGAGCAGGGCGAGCAATCGGTGGACGTCGGCGCCGGGCATCCGGAACGAGCCGCGGCAGACCGTGCCGCTCCACAGGGACAGCACCACCGCACCGCGGTCAGGGTGGTAGCTCACCCGCATCGTCCGGTCCGCACCGCGCAGGTCGGTGAACAGGTCACCGAAGCTGGGTATCGGCCGCACCTCTCCCATCTACCCAGCATGCCCCAGCGACGCGTTGCCGGGAAGGCCCCGAGCGCTCAGCAAACCGGCCGTGGAGCCACGCCAACGCAATGGCTGCCGGTGCGAACGTCCAGGGCGTCAGTCATAGGCCAACGCTAAACTGTCCGATGTGCAGCTCCGTTACAACTTTCGCGTCTACCCAGACGCCGTTCAGCGCGAGGCGCTGGCGCGGGCGTTCGGGTGCGCGCGGGTGGTGTTCAACGACGGGCTGCGCGCACGGCAGGCAGCCCGGGAGCACGGACTGCCGCGCCTGTCCGACCGGGAGTTGTCAAAGCGGGTGATCACGGAGGCGAAGAAGGCTGAGTCCCGGGCGTGGCTGGGCGAGGTGTCGGCCGTGGTACTCCAGCAGGCCCTGGCGGACTTGAACACCGCGTACCGCAACTTCTTCAACTCCCTGTCAGGCAAGCGAAAGGGCCGCAAGGCGGCTGCGCCGCGGTTCCGATCGCGCAAGGACAACCGGCAGGCCATCCGGTTCACCACCAACGCCCGATTCAAGGTCCTGGACAACGGCCGGCTGCGGTTGCCGAAGGTCGGGGACCTGGCGGTGCGGTGGTCACGGACACTGCCCGTCACGCCCAGCTCGGTCACGATCGTCAAGGACGCCTCCGGAAGGTACTTCGCCTCGTTCGTCGTGATCACCACCGACGAGCCCCTGCCGCCTTTGAATGCCGAGGTGGGCATCGATCTGGGGCTGACCCACTTCGCGGTCCTGTCCGACGGCACGAAGATCGCCGGGCCGAAGTTCCTGCGCCGCGCTGCTCGCAAGCTCAAGCGGTTGCAGCAGGACCTGTCCCGTAAGCAGCGGGGTAGCAACAACCGCAAGAGGGCCGTCGTCAAGGTGGCCCGAGCGCACGCCAAGGTGGCCGACACCCGGCGGGACTGGCAGCACAAGCTCTCCACGGCGATCATCCGCGACAACCAAGCGGTGTACGTCGAGGACCTGTGCGTGGCTGGTCTCGGACGGACCCGGCTAGCCAAGTCCGTGCATGATGCCGGTTGGGCTTCGTTCACCGCAATGCTGGAGTACAAGGCCGCCCGGCACGGGCGCACCTTCGCGAAGATCAACCGATTCGCGCCCACGTCCCAGACGTGCTCGGCGTGCGGACGCATCGACGGACCCAAATCGCTGTCCGTCCGGTCGTGGGCCTGCCCGTGCGGGGCTGCCCACGACCGGGACGTCAACGCGGCAATCAACATCCTCGCGGCGGGACGCGCCGAGAGACTAAACGCCTGTGTACGACGGGCAGGCCACCGAGCGGCAACTGGACTCTCCCGCGGCCGTCCTCGCTGACTACCGTCAGGCCATGAGCATGGACCCGGACAGGCTGCGCCAACGGTTCGCCGCGCTGACCACTGCCCACGTCGCCGACGCGTGCCTACGGGCCGGCGTCCCGGTGCGCTGCGCCCCCGCCGGCATCGGGCCGGTGGTGCCCGGTGGGCAGGTGGCCGGGCGGGTGCGGCCGGCCCGGCACGTCGGCAGCGTCGACATCTTCCTGGCGGCGATCGAGCGGGCGGCACCCGGCGACGTGCTGGTGGCGGACAACGCCGGGCGCGTCGACGAGGCGTGCGTCGGTGACCTGGTGGTGCTGGAGGCGCAGACGGCCGGGCTGGCCGGTGTGGTGGTCTGGGGCCTGCACCGCGACACCGCAGATATCCGGGCGGTCGGCCTGCCGGTGTTCAGTCTCGGCGCGACGCCGACCGGGCCCCGCCGGCTCGACCCTCTGCCGGTGGACGCGTTGACCTCGGCGCGGGTGGGGGAGTGGACGGTCGGCCCCGACGACGTCGCGCTGGCCGACGAGGACGGCGTGCTCTTCGTGCCGGCCGCCCGGACAGGCGACCTGTTCGACCTCGCCGAGTCCATCCGGGACGTCGAGCGGCGGCAGGCCGACCGGATCCGGGCCGGCGAGTCGCTGCGGGCGCAGGTCGGGTTCGGGGCGTATCTGGCCGGGCGGGTGGACGATCCGTCGTTGACCTTCCGGGAGCACCTGCGCAGGGTGGGTGGCGCGATCGAGGAGTGAGGCCGCGGCTGCCCCCGTTGATCAGGAGAGGCGATCGATCGTGGCGGGGACGAGACCGTGGCGACGCGCGACGCCGACGAACTGGCGTAGCAGCCAGCGCAGCGCGTCGCCCCCGGCCGGCTCGGACGTCACGTCGATGCACCATGCGATGTCGCCGCCGACGCGTCGCAGGTCCCAGCGGAAGTTCGTCTCGTCGACCCGCAGCCGCCCACTGCCGACCACGCCGGGCCGCGTCCCTTCCGGACCCGGGGCGTCGTCCAGCCGTAGCAGCGCGCACAGGTGGGCGGTCTGTCGGCTGTCCAGCTCGCCGGCGAAGAGCACCCGGTGGACGTCCGGGCCGGTGCCCAGCCGCAGCGGCGCTCCGGATGCCAGCTCGGCGTCGTCGTGGAAGTGGCCACGCAGCGTTTCCTCGTCGGGCAGCGTACCGCCGCCGAGCCCGCGGTAGGTCGTCTCGGCGTCGAGGCGGTCGACGGCCGTCAGGCGGGCGCGGACGTGCCGGTCCGACCGGATCGCCCGGGCGAAGGTGGCTGAGCTCCACCAGCCGCCGTCGGCCGGCGTCCAGCCGGCGCTGCGCAGCCGTGCCGCGGAAAGATCGTCAGCCAGGACGAACTCCTCGATCAGCAGCCCGGTCGCCTGGATCTCGTCCGCGCCGTGCAGGAGGTAGTAGTCGAGCGTGGTGGTGCTCGCGTGCCGTAGGGCGGTCTCCGTGGTCACTTCGGGACCGTACCGCTGCGGGTGGTGGCAGACCCGGCTCTCGGCGCCCTCGCGCGTCGAGTGGATCCGGACCGGGCGGGACCACGGGAGCCTGGTGGTCCTGCCCGGTCCGAACGCGACCGGACTTCCCGTCGGCGTCGAGGCATCCGTCGTTGCTACGCCGGGGCGACGGCGAGCCGGGGGCCGGCGGGCGGTGGCGTGCCGGCCAGGCTCAGCAGGGTGTGCCCGGTCGCGTCATCCACCACGGCGACGCGTACCGCGTCCGGCTCCCGGTCGGCCAGCGGCACGGCGAACACCGCGGTCACCGGGCGGCCCTGGTAGTGCGCGGCGTGCCCGACGAAGCGCCAGTCGCCGTCGTCCCAGTGTTCCCGCACATCGGAGCGGAGCAGCGGCGACACCCGCCGGTAGGCGTCACTGAGCTGGAGCTGGTGCACGGTGGCGAGCAGCGGCACGCCGGAGCCGCCGCGCAGGGGGTGGGTCAGCCGGGCCCGCAACCGGCGCAGCGGCAGCAGCCAGGCCGTGTCCAGTTCCGGCGACAACGCCACCACCGACGCCAGCTCGGCGAGCAGCACGGCGGTGCCGGCCAGCGGGCGCCCGACGAGCGCGGTCGGCCAGCCGCCGGGGGACAGCACGGCCAGCCCGCCCGCCACCACCAGCAGCCCGGCCCGGCCCAGGCTGCGGCCGGTGACGGGCGTCGGCCGGGCGCTCAGGCAGCCGCACGACGACGTGGGCGCGACCCGACGGGCGTACGTCAGGTAGGCGAGGAAGCCGACGGCCAGCGCGGTCGCGGCGACCGCCTCCAGCCGCGGCGCGGGCGGCAGCAGGAGCAGCGCGCCGAGGCTCAGCTCGACACCACCGAGCAGCCGGTACGCGGGCAGCGCCCGGCGTTGGCCGAGCAGCCGGGTGAGTGCCGACCGGTTGGCGGCCGCGGCGGCGTGCCGGCTGAACAGCTTGACGCGCGCGGACCAGACCAGCACCGCACCGACCACCAGTGGTTGCAGCGCCGCGATCAGTTCGATCATGGGTTCTCCCATCGGGTTGTCCAGCCGGGGGTGCCCCGGGCGGCACGCGGCCGCGCACCGCCCGAGTACCGCCGATCAGGCGGCGGCGTAGACGGTGGCGATACTGATCTCGTTGGTGTCCGGGTGCCAGGCGCCGAGCACCTGGACGTGCCGGCCGACCCGAAGCAGCGACATGTCGCTGACCGCCGGGGTGCTGTTGTAGACCGCGGCGGAACGTCCCGGTACGACGTGCGCGACGATCCGGCGTCCCTGGTGGTCGAGGTGCAGCATGTTGCGGCCGACCGCCGCGATGTGCGCGTGCAAATTGACGATGTTGACCCAGACGGAGTCCGCGGCGAGCGTGCCGTCGGGGAGGCGGAGACCGCGGGCGTAGAGGCCGTCGCCGACGGCCACCTGGTCGAAGGTGGTCGGGTGCAGCTTCCAGATGCTGGTGCCGTCGGTGACCCGGATCGAGTGCAGCACCATGTCCGAGCCGGTGACCAGCAGCGTGTTGCCGGAGATCTTGCTGATCCGGCCCTCGGCGAAGTTCGGGTCCGGAGCGCCGGGCTCGACGGTCACGGCCTCGGCGGCGAAGGCCGCCTCGGGGGCGAGCGAGCCGAGGCCGGTGGCGCCGACCAGGCCACCGAGCGCGGCGGTGGCGAGCAGGCGGCGGCGGTCCAGGATCTGCTTCATCGTGATGCCCTCCCGTTCAGACGATGTCGACCGAGCAGGGCCGCAGCCCGGTGGAGAGACTGGCGATCGCGCTGTACGCCGCGGGCGTCAGGTCGATGATCCGGTTGGTGCCGCAGGATGCGCCGCAGCAGGTGCGCTCGCCGCACCACAGGTCGGTCTGCGGGCCGCAGTCGGCGATCGTGGTGCCGACCCGCTTCCCGCTGCAGGGGTTGGTGGTGTACTGCCGGAAGCCGCAGGTGCGGCGGCTCATGCTGACACCGCAGCGGTCCGGGCGGGTGATGGAGAAGCATGCGTCCGAGGCGTTGGGCCAGGCGTGCTGGTAGTTGCCGGATTTGCAGGTGCCGCAGGCGCCGCCGCCCGCGGTACCGCAGGGACCCCAGGCGCTGCCGCAGCAGAACCAGGACATCTCGCCTGTTAGAGCTGCCATGGGTACCTCCTCCCAGGTCATTGATCGACAACGATGGATGTCGATATAGATGGCGATTGTTGTGTTGAAAATCACCGAAGTCAATGTCTGGTGGGGTAGATTTCCTACGCAGGCGAATTCCGCGTGGCGGAGCGAGCCGAGGTCGAGGCGGATGCCGAGGGTGCTCAGGCCCGGTAGGCGCCTTCGGCGTCCGGGCGCGCTCGCTGCGCGAGGGTCACTCGGTGAAGTCCGCCCTGGCCAGCTGGACCTGCCGGTGCGCGGCCAGCCGCTCGGCCTGCTCGGCGATGGCGGCCCGGGTGCGGGTGGAGGCCTTCGACCACAACTGCACCTGCACGGTCAGCTTCCTGCCGGACTGGCGCGGGCGCCAGGTGCCGGCGACCTCGCCGTCGGCGATCACCGCGCCGGGCCGGCCGAGCACCGGCCAGAGGACCTTTGCTCGGGCCGGGTCGTCGACCAGCGTCGGGCGGTCCTTGGCCTGCAGGAACAGGTCGAACGGGCCGAGCAGCCGGACGATCTGGACTCGTGGCGCGTCGAACCGGTCGGCGTCGGCGGGCAGCACCCACCGGGTCTCGCCGGCGACGGACACCTCGACGGCCTCGTCCGGCCAGCGGGCCTTGACGTCCTTGACCGGCGCGTCGAGGTAGTCGGCGACCTGCTTGGGGGTGGCCGGGCCGAGCAGCCGCAGGTAGGCGCGGATCAGGTCGAACCGTTCCGGGACGTGGTCCGCGGGCCGGAAGCCGGCGATGGGTTGCAGCACCGGCGGGGAGGTGCCGGCCCGCAGTTCCAGTCCGGCGCGCAATGCCGCGAGCCGGAACGGCATCTCGTAGAGGTGGGTGGCGTTGCACGGCCGGCAGAACCGCAGGTAGGGAGCATCCATCAAAGCGGCCACCCGGGCGGACACCTCGCCTTTGACCAGCGGCTCGGTCACCACCGATCGCATCGCGGCGGCGACGGCGTCCAGCGCGGCGAGGTTGCCGATGCCGGCGGCCTTCAACGGCTTGGCCGCGTCGTAGATGCGCTTGCCGGCGTCGGGGTCGGAGAACGGTGCGACGGCAGCGGCGACCTGCGGCAGATCCCGGCGGCGGTAGAGGTGTGGAGCGCCGCGCACGGTCCACAGCGTGGCCAGGCCACGGTCGGAGAGGGCTGGGCCGTCCAGTCCGCGGTTGCGCAGCGCCCACAGCCCGCCGTCCGGCCCGGTGTCCTGTACGCCGATGTCGAGAACGGCGGTGCCGGCCAACGTGCCTTCTGGACGGTCCAACTGCTGGGCGCGCGCGCGGAAACCGAGCACCTGGACGCGGTCGATCGAAGCCACCACGGATCTCAGCGTACGACCTGCTGGTGGCCATGCATGTCGACGGTCCGCCGTCGGGTCGCCAGGGGTGTCATCCGGGTGACGCGCCATTGCAGTGCTTGACAGCGACGAGATTCGCGGCAACGCTGTCTCATAGTCCTACTGCCGTAGGACAATAGAGAGGATCGTCCTGGGTGATCGAGTTTGTGCTGGACAGCCGGTCGAAGGTGAACACCTACATGCAGTTGGTGCAGCAGGTGAAACAGGCGCTGAGGGTCGGCCTGTTGGCGCCGGGTGACCAGTTGCCCAAGGTTCGCGACGTCGCGCAGTCGTTGGCGATCAACCCGAACACGGTGCTCAAGGCGTACCGCGAATTGGAGATCGAGGGCCTGGTCGGCGGCCGACCCGGGGTCGGCACGTTCGTCGAGCGGACCCTGGCGGGCGCGTCCCTGCCCAATCAGGCCGAGCTGCGCGAAGACCTGGTGGCCTGGCTGCACCGGGCGCGGGCCGCGGGGCTCACCCCCGAGGATGTCGTCGCCCTCGTGGAGACCACCATGCGGGCCGCACTCGCCGACGAAGCACCGCAGAAGGAGCCCGCGTGAGCGGAAGAGAGGACAGAGGATGGACGTGGTCCTGGAGGCCGACCAGCTAGGCAAGCGTTACGGCAGCACCTGGGCGCTGCGAGACTGCTCGCTGCACCTGCCGGCCGGGAAGGTCGCCGCCCTGGTCGGGCCGAACGGCGCGGGCAAGAGCACCCTGCTGCACCTGGCCGTCGGCCTGCTCCGCCCGGACGCGGGGGCCGTGCGGGTGTTCGGCGAGTCGCCCTACAACAACACGAGCACCCTGGCCGACATCGGGTTCGTCGCCCAGGACACCCCGCTCTACCGGGACTTCAGTGCCGCGGAACTGGTCACCGTCGGCGCGAAGTTGAACCGGCGGTGGGACGCCGCCCTGGCCCGTCATCGGCTGGCCCAGCTCGGCATCCCACCCAACCGGCCGGTCGGCAAGCTGTCCGGCGGGCAGCGCGCCCAGGTGGCGCTCGCGCTCGCGCTGGCCAAACGACCACGGCTGCTGCTGCTCGACGAGCCGGTCGCCAGCCTGGATCCGCTGGCCCGGCGGGAGTTCCTGCAGTCGCTGATGGGCAGCGTGGCCGACGCCGGCACCACCGTCCTGCTCTCGTCGCACCTGCTGGCGGACCTGGAGCGGGTCTGCGACTACCTGATCGTGCTGCAATCCGCCCAGGTGCAACTCGCCGGCCCGGTCGACGACCTCGTCGCCGAGCACCGGCAGTTGGTGGGCCCCCGGCACGACGGCAGCCCGCTCGACGGGGTCGCCGCGGTGGTCCGGGCCAGCCACACCGACCGACAGTCCACGCTGCTGGTCCGCACCAGCGGTGCGATCAACGATCCCGCCTGGACCGCCCGCGAGGTCGGCCTGGAGGACATCATCCTGGCCTACCTGGCCGACGGCGAAACGGCGGCGAGTCACACCGAGTGGGGGGTGCCGGCATGATCTGGCTGACCTGGCGGCAACACCGCAAGCAAGCCCTGTTCACCCTCATCGCGTTCGCGGCGCTCGCCGCGCTGATGATCCCCATCGGCCTGTCGATGCGGCACACGTTCACCGACCTCGGCCTGCCCGACTGCGTGCGCCAGCTGGCCGACCCCGACGCGGCCAGGGAAACCGTAGGCAGCTGTGACGGGGCGTTCCGCCAGTTCACGACCCGGTACGGCAGCCTGAATCTGGTGGCCGTCCTGCTGCTCGTCCTGCCGATCCTGGTCGGCCTGTTCTGGGGCGCCCCGCTGGTCGCCCGGGAGGTGGAACACGGCACGCACCGATTCGTCTGGACCCAGGGCGTCGGCCGCACCCGCTGGGCGCTGGCGAAGTTCGGGCTCGTCGGCGCGGCCGTGCTCGCCCTCGCCGTCTGCTACGGGCTGGGCATGTCCTGGTGGGTCAGCCCGCTCACCCAGGCCGCACACGAGGGCCGGATGGGCGTCATTGTCTTTGACCTGCAGGGCGTCGCCCCGATCGGCTACACCCTCTTCGCCGTGGCGCTCGGCATCTTCGCCGGCACCGTCTGGCGCCGGATGCTGCCCGCCATGGGCATCACCCTCGTCGGATTCGTCGGCGTACGGGCAGCGGTGGCCATCCTGGCCAGGCCGCACTACCAACCCGCCCGCACCCTCACCTCTCCCATCGAAGGAACGGACCAACCGCTCATGTCCCGGGGCGATTGGATCCTCTCCAGCGGGGTCCGCAACGCCGACGGCCGAATGGTGGCGGCCGACACCCATATCGCCTGCCCGCCGGGCGGTAAAGGGCCGACCGGCGAGGCCTGCGGTGCTGAGCTGGGCCTCGGGCCGGGCGCCTACAACTGGCAGCTCTACCAACCGGGGAGCCGGTTCTGGCTCTTCCAGGGCATCGAGACCGGCATCTTCGTCGTGCTCGCCCTGCTCCTGATCTATTTCGCCATCCGAAGGATCCGTCGCATCGCGTAGCCGCACCAGCGGTGATCGCCGGTCCCTCCTGGGCCCGGCGATCCCGCGTACCGGACGGTTATCGACCCGGCAGGTGCTGGACAAGCTGGATCGGGTTGCCGTCCGGGTCGGCCGTCCAGGCGATGAGCAGCCGGTCGAGCCAGACGTGCGGGGCCGCGAGGGCCGGCGCCCCGTCCGTGGTCAGCTTGGCGTACGCGGCGGCGGTGTCGTCGGTCCAGAGGACGACCGCCGCGCGCTGGCCCGACGGCACCGGGTCGAGGCCGTGGTCGTCGCGGGTGGACGCCACCGACGCGATGCCGATCCGGTAGCCGTCGAGGGTGAGGTCGACGTGGATCGGCTCGCCCTCGGTGGGCACCCGGAAGGCCTCGGTGAAGCCGAGCCCGGCGTAGAAGGCGGCTGCCCGGGTGACGTCCTCGCTGAACAGGATCACCTGGGGCGCATGGAACATCGGCATCGGTGGACCGTATCGCGCCGGTCAGTCCGGCAGGCGGGGCATCTCCAGACCGGGGTCGCGGCCGAGCAGCACCGCCCGGGTCAGCGCGGTCGACCCGAACCGGTCCCGGACCGCGTCCACCGCGGCGTCGAGCTCGACGCCCGGGTCGCGGGTGAACGGAAGAGTGAGCTGCACGTGCCCGTCGTCGAGGTTGCCGACGGACACCCCGAGCAGGGTGATGCCCCGGGTCTCGATCACCGGCAGCGCCGTGCGCAGCAGGGCCCGCGCCGCGTCGCGCAGCGGCCCGGTCTGTGCCGTCGCCTTGTCGAGCGTGTGTGAGCGGGTCGCCCGGGTGTAGTCGGCGAAGCGCAGTCGCAGGGTCACCGTGCGCCCGGTGCGCCGCGCCGCGCGCATCCGCCCGGTCACCCGATCGACCAGCCCGGCCAGCACGGCGTCGAGCTCGGACGGGGAGTGCGGCTCGCGGCCGAGCGCGTGCTGGGCGCCCATCGAGGACCGCCGCCGCCCGACCTGCACCGGGCGGGGGTCGCGGTTGTGGGCGAGGGCGTGCAGGTGCCGGCCGGCGCCCGCGCCGAGCAGCGACACCAGGGTCGCCTCGTCGAGCCGGGCCACCTGCCCCACCGTACGGATGCCCCGGTCGCGCAGCTTCCCCGCCGTCACCGGCCCGACGCCCCACAGCCGCTCCACCGGCAGCGGGTGCAGGAACGCCAGCTCCCGCTCCGGCGCGACGACCAGCAGCCCGTCCGGCTTGGCCACCCCGCTGGCCACCTTGGCCAGGAACTTCGTGCGGGCCACTCCCACGGTGATCGGCAGGCCGACCTGCTCGCGTACCTCCTGACGCAGCTGCGCCGCGATGTCGGCGGGTGGGCCGACCAGCCGGCGCAGCCCACCCACGTCCAGGAACGCCTCGTCGATGGAGAGCCCCTCGACCAGCGGAGTGGTCCGCCGGAAGATCTCGAACACGGCCCGGCTCGCCGCCGTGTACGCGGCCATCCGCGGCGGCACCACGATCGCCTCCGGGCAGAGCCGTCGGGCCTGCCGCCCGCCCATCGCGCTGTGCACCCCGCGCGCCTTCGCCTCGTAGCTGGCCGCCAGCACCACCCCGCCGCCGACGATCACGGGCCGGCCGCGTAGCCGGGGATCGTCGCGTTGCTCGACCGACGCGTAGAACGCGTCCAGGTCGGCATGCAGGATCGTGGCGTCGCTCGACACACACCCATGTTCGCACACCTGTTCGAAGGAGGGTGGGTGGAGGCCCATCGGATCTTGACAAACCTCCTGAAACGGGCCGAACAACCCGATAACGTGACGGCGTCATGGATGACGTCGACGGATGCGGGGACCGGCATGGGTGCCGAGCAGCGAAACATGGAACTCATGCAGACACTCGACGATGCCTGGAACGCCCAGGACCTCGAGACGTTCAACAGCCGCCACACCGACGACGTGGTGGTCCGGTGGCCCGGTAGGCCCGAGACCCACGGCCAGGCCAACCACGAGGCCGAGGCGAGGGACTTCTTCACCGCGTTCCCCGACCAGCGGCTCGGCAACCGGCCGTACAAGGTGCTGTTCGCCTCGGGTGAGTGGACCTGCTCCATCGCCCGCTTCACGGGCACCATGACCGGCCCGATGACGGGCCCCGACGGCAGCCAGATCCCGCCCACCGGCAAGTCCTTCGACGTGGACTTCTGCACGATCGCCCGCTGGGTCGACGGCAAGATCGTCGAAGAGAACCTCTTCTACGACCTGACCACCTTCATGAAGCAGATCGGCCTGGGCTGAGCCGGCGCACGGGCGGCTCAGCCGCCGTGCGCCGGCTCAGCCTGGTCAGGCGCCCCGGGTCCGGGGCCGGCCGGCGGACCGGCGCAGCGAACTCGGCGCGTTCACGCCCGCCTCGTCGCTCACGCCGATCCCGAGCCGCTCGACCAGCTCGCCACCGAGCCAGCCGGTCACCCCGGCGAGCACGATGCCGACGAAGCTGCAGATCAGGGCTCCGGTGCTCGGGTCCCAGTTGGTGGCAGCCAGCCGCTGGAACCAGCTCGCCGCGAACAGCGCCAGCACCACCACGTTGCCGAGGCCGTGCACGGCGCCGATCCGCTTGGCACGCGTACGGGCCGGGATGCCCATCCAGTCGATGAAACCGAAGACCCCGGCGAGCAGGCCACCGATGATGCCGATGCCCATCGTGTACGCGGAGGAGATCTGGAATCCCGTCCGGTAGGTGAACAGGTAGAGGATGTCGAAGATCACCGCAGTGGCCAGCAACCCCAGCGGGAACACGATCAGGATGGGATGGATCCCGTGGCCCATCGCCTTCGCGCGACTCTCCATGCCACTCCTTTCGTCTACGCCCCAGGTCGGCACCGGATTCCCCGCCGGGCTCCGACTACACCCAGCACCCCTCACCCGCCCCTTCGGGCGGAAATCGCCTGGCGGGGGGCCCGGCGGACCACCGCCAGCCGGTCGCCGCGCGCGGTCACCGAGGTCCGCCCGCTGCGCCGGCGCCGCACGGTCAGGTCGACCGTGGCGCTCCCGACCCGTACGCCCTCCAGCCGCAGATCCGGCAGCCACTCGGGCAGGTGCGGATCCACGAAGATCGTGCGCAGCGGCGCGGCCGGCCGCAGCGCCAGCAGCGCCTGGACCAGGGCGACGATCGAGCTGGCCGACCAGGCCTGCGGGGAGCAGGAGTTCGGGTAGACGCCGGGGTGCGGGTGGGCCGGGTCGCGGGGCAGCCCGCTGAGCACTTCGGGCAGCCGATGCTCCTCGAAGAGCGCCGCCGCGGCGAACATCCCCTCGGCCAGCCGGTGCAGGTGCGTCCAGCGGCCGTACCGGGCCAATCCCAGGCCGATGGTGCCCGCCTCCACCGGCCAGACACTGCCCCGGTGGTAGCTGAACGGGTTGTAGGCCGGGTGGTCGGCCGACAGCGTCCGCACCCCCCAACCGCTGAACATGTCCGGCGCGAACAGCCGGTCGGCCACCAGCGCGGCGGCCCGGGCCGGCACGATGCCGGTGGCCAGCAGGTGCCCGTCGTTGGAGTTGGTCGAGCGCACCGGCTGCCGGTCCGGCCCGAGCGCCATCGCGTAGCAGCCCCGCTCGGGCAGCCAGTACGCGCGATGGAAGCGACGGCGCAGCCGCCGGGCCCGGGCCGCCAGCGCGGCGCCCCGCGCCGGATGGCCGGTCAGGGTGAACACCACGGCGGCGTGCCGCAGCGCGGCGTACCAGTAGCCCTGCAGCTCGCTGGTGGCGATCGGGTTGGGCACCACCTGCCCGTCCTCGTCGACGATCGCGGTGTCGGAGTCCTTCCAGCCCTGGTTCTTCAGCCCCGCCCGGGAGCGGCAGTGGTATTCCAGGAAGCCGTCGCCGTCGGGGTCGCCGTACCGCTCGATCCAGCGCAGCGCCCGCCGGGCCGTGGGCAGCAGCTCCCGTACGGTGTCCAGGTCGCCGGTCCAGGCCAGGAACTGCCCGAGGAAGACCAGGAAGTCCGGCGCGGTCGACCAGTCTCCGTAGTAGCTGGTGAACGGGTTCAGCCCGAGCGCGGACACCGGGCCCTGGCGGGCCTCGTGCAGCGGCTTGCCCGGCTCCTCGTCACGCCAGTCGTCCAGCCGCCGTCCGAGGTGCTGAGCGTTGAGCCGCAGGCTGTCGGCCAGCATGGTCGGCCCCGCCAGCAGCGCCTGCCAGGACGCCGTCATCGTGTCCCGGCCGAAGATCTCCTGGTAGATGGGGAGCCCCGCGATCGGTGCCGCCGGCCCGGCCGGTTCGCCGAGGGGCAGCACCGCCAGGTCGTGGGTGGCGCACCGCCACGCCGCCGTCACGTCGAAGTTGCTGCTGCTCAAGTCGGCCAGCTCGCCGATCAGCCGGGAGCGGGCCCGGGCGGCGGAGTCGTCGGGGTCGGTGAACGTCGCCGGGGGAGCGGGCAGCCGGACCCCGTCGAAGACCGGCTCGACCAGCAGCTCGATCCGGGCGCTGCCGCGCGGCGGCACCGCGAGGTCGACGGTGACCACGCCGTCGGTGTATCCGACGGGGGCGTCGCCGCGGACCTGGACCGCCACGGCGCGGTCGAGGTCGTCGCGCAGGTAGGTCAGGCGCAGTTCCTCCGCCGCCGGATCCCATGCGTCGCCGACGTCGCCGACCTGTAAGCGGCGGCCCGTCTCCGCCTCGCTGGTGTCGGCGAAGTCCGCCTCGACGCGGATCCGGACCGGGAACCGCAGCGGCTGCTGGGCGTAGCTGACCACGGTGAGCCGGGTACGCAGCCCCGGACCGACGAACCGCTCGATCAGCAGGTACGCGGCCTGCGACGGCAGTGTCTCCCCGTCACCCAGCTCGGCGTAGGAGAGCTGGGCGTGCCCCCGCACGTTCGCGGTGGCGAACGGGACCGGCTCCCGGCCGTCGACCGTGATCCGTTCCCGGGCGAGCACCCGGGTGTTGCGGGCGAAGAAGCCCTGCGGGTCGGTGCCGCTGATCCGACCCCGCACGTCGGTGACCAGCGTGCTCCACCCGCTCGCGACATAGAGCAGGTCGGGCCGGACACGCAGGTTGCGGACCCTGGTCATCGGGCGGCCAGTACCCCGTGGCGTCGCTGGTACACCCGCCGCGGCCGGGGAGCGTCACCGCGTCGCCCGGGTCACGGCGAGATCCGGGCCCGGTCTCGGACGAGCAGCTCGACGACCAGCGCGATCGCCGCCGCCTCGACCGCCAGCAGGGTGAGCAGGATCAGCAGTTGGGTCGCCCCGGCCTCCAGCGGTCCCGCCCCGCCCAGCAGCACACCCACGAACGCGCCCGGCAGGGTGACCAGGCCGACCGTCCGGGTCTGGTCCAGCGCGGGGATGAGCGCCTGCCCGGCGGCCGGGCGGCAGATCTCCAGTGCGGCGTCGCGGGGGAGCAGCCCGAGGGCCAGGCCGGCCTCGTACTCGCCGTGCCGGGTCCGCAGCTCGTCGAGGGTACGCCGGCCGGCGAGGCTCGCCGCGGTCATCGCCCCGCCGATCAGGATGCCTGCCGTCGGCAGCACCACCAGCGGCGTCGCCGGCAGCGCCCGGCTGGTCAGCAGTACGGCGAGACTCGGCACCACCCCGGCGGCGATGGCCAGCGGGGTGACCCGGGCCGGGCATTGCGGCCCGATCCGTCGGCGGGCGGTGAGGGCGGCGACGCCGTACATGAGCAGGATGAACGCGCCGGTGCTCCACCAGGCGCGCAGCACGGCGACGATGACCAGCGACACGACGCCGAGTTGGATCGTGGCCCGGGCGGCTGCGCCCAGGACGGCCCGGCCCCGGCCGAGCCCGGTCAGCCGCAGCACGACGCCGGCCGCCACGGTCAGCCCGAGCAGGGCGACGACCAGCGCCGGTCCGATCGGTACCGCGCCGCTCATCGTCCCGCCGCGCGCCGGTGCGGCCGCTCGTCGGGGGTGATGTCGTCAGCGCCGGTCACCGGATGATCGTATTGGGGCGGCCAGGCCGGCGGGCGTGGCCCGCCGGCCTGGCCGTGGGCGGGGCTCGGCCGCCTCAGGCCGCCTGCGGGCTGATGTTCACCATCCAGCCGATGCCGAACCGGTCCAGGCACATGCCGAACTCGTCGCCCCACATCTGCTTCTCCAGCGGGACGGTCACGGTGCCGCCCTCGATGAGCCTGTCCCAGTAGCCCCGCATCTCGTCCGGCTCGTCGCCGCTCAGGCTCACCGCGACGTTGTTGCCGATGGTGAGGTCCATCTCCGGCGGGGTGTCCGAGGCCATCAGCGTGAAGCCGCGATCGGTCTCGAGCATCGAGTGCATGACCAGGTTGGCGAGCGTGGGCTCCGGGTTGCCGAACTCGCCGAAGGTGTTCACCGTCAGGGTGCCGCCGAACACCCGGTGGTAGTGCTCCATCGCCTCGCGCGCGGTGTCGCGGAAGCTGAGGTACGGATTGAGTCGAATGCTCATGTTGCCTCCTCGATTGTGACCCGCGCATCGTCGCAGAGTGACGAGCCGGAACCAACGAGGCGCGACGGAGTGATGACGGACGGTGCGGTGGAGGTGGCGCCGTTGCCACCTCCACCGCTCTCCCCGCCGGTACGTCGGTCAGTTCTTCTGGAACGACTGACGCACCACGCCCCCCACCAGGGCGCACCAGGTGGTGGTGCTGACCTTTCCGTTCGGCTCCAGGCCGTGCAGGTGCTGCAGGTCCTTGAGAGCCTTCTTGGTCGGGTAGTCGTACTCGCCGGTGATCGCGACGTCGGCGTAGCCCTTGGAGTTGAGCATGAACTGCACCGCGCTGACCGGGATGCCGGCCGCATCCTTCTCCAGCTCGGGCGCCAGGGTCTCCCAGGTCGGCGCGGTGAGGGTGGCGTCGATGTCGACCGGGATGCCGTTGCGGGCCTGCCAGTCCTGCACGGCCGCGACGGTGGCGGTGTCGAAGACGCCGGTGATCGGGACGGTGTAGCCGCGGAACGTGAGCAGGTACTGCGCGACCTTGACGACGGGGCCGCCCACGAACCGCCAGATGTCCGGCCAGCGGCGGGCCGGCACGTCGGCGAGGTCGGTGCCGAGCTTGGCGAAGACCCGCCGCCGCAGCGCGGGGAACTCCCGGTAGAACATCGCCCCCGGGCACAGCGTGGCCCGGAAGTCCCAGTGGCCGAAGATGTCGTGCGCGTGCAGCCCGTACTGCTGGCAGATGGTGGTGCAGAGCTTGACCAGGGCGTCGAGCAGCTCGTGCGGCGGGGTGTCGGTGACGTAGGTGCCCTCGTTCTCGATGCCGATGGCCCGACCGTTCTCGCCCGGGCAGTGCGCCGAGATGATCTGCCGGTCACCGGCCTGGAGCCGCTCCAGGCTGCCGTGCCGGCCCTCCAGGACGTGGCCGCCCCGGCTCACCGTGAAGTGCTGGCCGGTGTCCGACCAGCCGTTGCCGTCCATGTGCAGGTCCTGGCAGTCGCGCGCCAGCTGCTTGGCGTGCTCCTCCGAGTAGTCGGTGCTGTTCGGGAACGCCATGTGGTGCACCATGATCTTGTTGCTGGGGATGGCGCTGATCGACAGCGGGTCCGCCGGCGGCCGGGCGCTCCACTCGTCGCAGCTGATGATCCAGTCGAGGTCCGCGCCCGGCGCGGCCTGCGCGGCGGCCGGGAAGGCGAGTTCACTCCCGACGACCGCGACCGTGGCGGCGCCGAGGCCGGCCCGCAGCAGGGTACGACGGTCCAGCTCGGGGTGGTCGAAGTGCATGTCATCTCCTCTGTGGCCGGGCACGGACCAGGGCATGAAAAGGAACTTCAAGAGCAGCGCGTGGGACGGAGGATATTGCCAACCATGCGCGGAGCGCTAGGGGTAACGGCGAGAAGAATCGATCTGCGTGCACCCGATGCCGGCTGGGGGCGGTCGAATCAGTCTGCGGTGAGCGGCAGCTCGACCGGTTCGGCCGTCGCGCCGGCCGGCGCGGAGTGCTGCGGTGCGGGGCGGGCCGGCAGTCGCGAGTGTCGGTGGTTGCGCACGGCGACCTCGCAGGTGACGAGGCGGATCGGTGCGGGCGGTGCGGCGAACGGTCCCGGCCCCCAGCGCACCCAGAGCGCGACCCGCCCGGCCTCGGCCTCGGCGAGCAGCTTCTCCACGGTACGCCGGCGGTCGGTGCGGTCCACCTCGATCACAATGGGCCGGCCGGTCGGGCGGGCGCAGGCGACGTCCACGATCGAGTGCCGGGTCTGGTACGGGGCGGGCAGCGGGACGACACTCGTGGCTCGCCGGTACACCCGGAAGCCCTGGGTGGCCCCCCAGGCAGCGACCGCGTCGACGAGTAGCGCGGTGACCTCGTCGGTCGACCGGTCCGCAAAGGTGAGTGCGTCCAGGTGCCCCGCGAGCGAGGCGGCGAGCGCGTCGTCGTTCACGGTTCGCCCCGGTCGCCGCGAGGGACGACGGTGCCGCGCCGCGCGGGAGTGGTCGCCACCGTCATCATGCGCATGATCCTGCCGTAACGCCGCGTCGGCGGCCGGACCCGGTCGCCGGATCCCGACCCCGGACGGGCGACCGTAGGCTGGCTCGATCGGCATCGGACAGGGGAGTGGAATGGGCGATCGGCCACGGCTCGACCGGCGGAGCGTGCTCCTCGTCGCGGGTGGCCTCGCCGCCGCGGGGCTGGGCGTTCCCGTCGGCCTCGCCGCCACCTCCGCGCCGGCACCGCTCAGCCCGGCCCGGGGACGGCGTCCGATCAGCATGGCCATGCACATCCACGCCTCGTTCAGCGAGGGCATCGCCAGCTACGCCGCCCATCTTGACCAGGCCCGCCGCAACGACGTCGACGTCATCTGGTGGACCGACCACGACTTCCGTGTCGCCGCCCACGACCATCGCCGCACCGTCCACTTCGACGGCCCGCAGGAACTGGAGGGCCCGCTCGCCTGGACCTGGCAGGCGTCCACCGAGGGCCGGCTCACCGCGTCCGCCGCCGACTTCGTCGACCGCCCGCACGCGGGCGACGACCCGCCCCGGGCGCTGCGCCTCACCGCCACCGGCGACGGCATCTTCTGGTACGCGGGAAGCGCCTGGAACTGGACGCACACCGGCAACATCTCCGACACCCTCCTGCACCTCGACGTGCTCCCGGAGACCGCCGGGCCGGACGCCGCCCTGATCGTCGAGATCGCCCTCTCCCACCACCCGGCCAGCGGCGGCCGGCCCGCCGGCCAGTACGTCCTGCGCTACCGCCTCGGCGCGGCAGCGCAGCCCGCCCACACCACCGAGGGGCTGCGCGGCACCGTCGACCTGCCCGCCCCTACCGGACAGTGGCGGCGGCACACCCTGCCGCTGCTAGCGGACGTTCGACGTCTCTGGCCCGACCTGGTCGCCGGGGACAACTCCCTGCGCGGTCTGCGCCTCGGCGTCGGCGTACGCGCCGGCGCCCGCGGCAGCCTCGTCGTCGACCGGCTGGTCATCGACCGCGCCCGTCGCGTCGGCCAGGCCGGCGAGGAGATGCGCGCCGAGGTGCTGCGGGCGTACGACGGAGCCTATTCGGGTGTCACCCACCACCGGGCGTACGAGGTGTCCATGGTCCGGCACCTCAACTGGTTCGGCGGTGACCAGACGCTGCCGGAGTTCCCGTCGCCGCCGTACCGGGACAACGACGCCGCGAAGACCGAGCGGATGGTCGGGTTCCTGCACGCGCACGGCGGCGTGGTCTGCTGGAACCACCCGCTCGACGTCGAGAAGCGGGACTCACTGGCCCGCCTCATGGTGGACCGGCACGCCCTCGGCGTCGACCTGATCGAGATCGGTCGCGCGCCGCTGGACGACCACCTCTGGGCGTACGACGTCGCCGCCCGCAACGCGGTCCTCGTCACCGCCGTCGGGGTCACCGACGACCATGACGGCACCGACTGGCGGGCCGGAAAGGAGCGCCACCTCACGTACGTCTGGGCGCCCTCCACCGGCCGCGACGACCTCGTGGCGGCCCTGCGCGCCGGGCAGGCCTGGTTCACCGACCTGGTTCACTACCGCGGCGCCCTCGACCTCGAGATCGCCGGCCGCACCGCGATGGGCGCGGTCGTGCTCACCGACGCGGCCGAGCTGGCCGTACGCCTGCACGCCACCGACCTGCCGGCCGGCGCGTCGCTGGAGGTCGTCACCGGAACTGTCGACCTGGCCGGCGTCGCCGACCCCACGCCGTCCACCGACACGGTGCGGGTTCCCGCCCGCGAACTCCGGCAGGGCTGGCACGACCTGCGGGTCACACCCGGCGTCGGCGCGTACGTGCGCACCCAGGTCCGGGGGCGGGACGGTGACCTCGTCGGCGCCAGCAACCCGACCTGGCTGCTGCGGCAGGCCCCGCCACGAGGCGTTCCGGCGGCCCGCCGCTTCTGACGCTTGCCGAGTCCACTGCTTTCCATCGGCGGGGCACGCCTCACCAGATAGCCTGGCAACGCCGAGTGACGAGGCGCTGGCGGCGGTATGACGGGGGGCGCATCAGATCCGATGGACGCACACCCGGGCGACGCCCGGAAGAGTCAGCGGCTCGTTGCCGGACTCCTGCTGGTCGCGGCGGGGCTGCTCGGCATCCTGACCGGCGCCGCGATCATCCCGATCGACCCGTACGTCGACATCGGCAGCGACCGTTATCACCACCTCGACATCACCGGCTGGGGCTGGTTCCGGCTGATCGTCGGGGTGGCGACCACCCTCTCCGGCGTGGCGCTGGCCGTCGATCGGCGGGGCACCACCGTGCTGGCCATCGTCATCGGCTCGGTGAGCATCCTGGGCAGCATCCTGATCTTTCCGTACCACCCGCTGCCGGCCGCGATCACGGCGGTGCTCGCCGCCATGGCCGTCTGGTTGCTCGCCGGGCAGCTGCGTGCGTCGCGCCGTGGGAGCGTCGACCGCGTGTGACGGCGCCAGCCGTCAGGGGTTCTTCAGCGGTGCGCAGATTTTGGCGGACGAGAACGGCCGGCCGGGTGGCGCCGTGGGCCGCCACACCGGGTTCGCGTCCACCGCCAGAAGGGGGGCCTGCCAGGCCGCCGCCAGGCCTTGGAGCAGGCCGTACTCTCTTCGGACCTGGCTGATGTTCTCGCCGGCGAGAAAGTCGATCACCTGGCTCTCGACCACCTTCCGGCTGAGGAACCCTCCGTGGAAGGACGGCACCTCGACCACCGGAATCTTGGTGAACGGACCCGGCGTCGTCTCCGCCGCAGTGACGGTCGGCAGGAAGGCGATCACCCGTACGCCGGGAATGGGACACATCGTCTCGAGGCGGTAGAACGGCGCGTCTTCAAGCAGCGAGCGGACGAATGGCTCATCCGGGTGACTACCGGCGGAGGAGCCGAGGTTCGCCAGGTCGAACATGCCCCGCAGCAGCCAGCCGGTGGCTATCCCCCAACCACTGCTGGCGTCCGGCGGGGGATAGTAGGCCCGACCGGTGCGGACCAGTGGGCTGAACATCAGCAGCGCCGTCACCGGGGTGTCGGACCGATGTCGGAAGTAGGTGCGGGCCACCATGGCGCCCTCGCTCTCCCCGACCAGGGCGATCGGCCGCCCGGTCCGCCGGTGCAGCGCCTGGACCTGCACGGCGAGCAGGTCCGCGCTCGACGCGAGCGACTGATGGGTGCGGGTCGGGGGGTACGGAAGCGGGCGGCCCTGCGCGTCGAGGCCGGCGTAGGAGAATCGCTCCACCCTGGGATCCGCCGCCGGCCGGCCGTCGTACGCGGAATTGTGCCCGGCCAGCAGAACGACCGCGTAGGGGACGTCGGCGGCCAGCGGGTTGTTGAAGATCGGTGGCGTGAAGGTGTTCTTCTCGTTGCCGGGGTGCGAGAGCACCTGCGCCGCGAGCGGGAGGGCCAGGGCCAGCACCACCACGATCGGTACCACCGGCATCCACCGCAACCGGACGTGGGACGGCCGCACAGCCACCCGCACCATCCGGTTCCACAGCAGGCCGTTGATCGCCCCGACGGCCGCAGCGACGACCGGCGTCCACCCCTCGGGCGCGGTCCAGACCAGGCCGCCGGCGACCGTGATGACCACGAAGTCGAGCAGCGACCAGGCAACGAGCTCGGCTGACGGCAATCCATGCCACCAGCCGGCACCCACCGCCATTCGCTGCAGGAACGGGGCGAGGATCAGCATGGGCACCAGCGAGGTGAACAGGACCCACGACAGCGAGACCACCGACGCGGCCACCGCGAGCGCCGCGAAGGGCGCCACCACCGCCGCCGAGAAAGCGGCCACCCCCAGGTTGCGCAGCAGCAGGCTACGCGCCGACGGCCGGGGCACCCTCGCCGGCCAGGCCAAGCCGACCAGGGTCGCGGACAGCATCCCGCGCACCACGAGCGCACCCACCAGGCCGAGCGCGAACGTCAACCAGGAATTGTGGTAGACCAGCAGCCAGCGCAGGTCGTGGTAGGAGTCGTACGGCCAGACCGCCGAAGCCTGCCCGATCAACCCCTCCGCCTGCCGAAACCTGAACGACACGAGGACGAGAGACTCGGCCAGCGGGACCGCGGCGGCGACCACAAGCAGTGCCAGCAGGCGAGCTCGGCTCGGCACGGATTCTCCTTCGGCAGGCGGGGCTCCGTGCTGACTCTGCCGCGTCTCGGCGATCCGGAAGGGCGTAACTGCCGAACCCGGCCCGCCGCTTCTGACCTGTCGGGGCTTTCCTCCCGGGGGCGTGGGCGGGCAGGATCGGATGGTCCATTTACGACGGGGGATCCCATGCCGCACCGGCTCGACGAGACGGCCACGCAGCGCGCCCGTCGGCGGGGAGCAGCACGTTCCACCCGCGTCGGGCAGGTCGACGCCGTTTTCCGTTGCCATGGTCGGCCGCGTGGTGGGGCGTCCGACAGGGGCCGTGGTCCCTGCTGGTGCTGCTCGTGTTCACGGTCCTCGCCACGGCCAGCGCGGCGCCGCCGATGTTCGCCGAGGCGTCGGAGAACGCGGCGTTCGAGAGCGCCCGGGCCGGCGTGCCCGTCGGCGCCCGGCAGAGCGATGCCGACGTCGTGCGGCTGACCGCGTCGGCGTCGCCGTCCAGCGCCGACCAGCGCGCCGTCCTCGACGAGATCCGCGCCATCGCCGGGCTGTCCGCGCCCACCCTGAACGGGAAGTCGGTGGGCGTCGAGCTGGGCCGATCGTCCCGGTGGGAGTCGTTCCTGGCGCACGGGGCCCGCAGCGAGCGTGCCCGTCTCTTCGCGCTCCCCGACCCGGCCGAGCACCTCGTTCCGGCGGAGGACGGCGCCGCGGCGCAGGCCGGGGTCTGGCTGCCCGTGCCGCTGGCTCGGGAACTCGGTGTCAAGGCCGGCGACCCGGTGACGTTCTCCGCCCGTACCCGGCGGGGCGACGAGCGGCGCGTCGACACCACCGTCGCTGGGACCTACCAGGTCGCCGAGGACGGCCGCCGGCCGCTGGACCGCCCGGGCCGCCGGGACTGGTCCCTGCGCAGAGGTGAGCTGCCACCCGACAGCGGCTTCGAAACCCTGCCGGCGTATCTCGTCATCGGCGACATCGCGACCGGCGAACGACTGGCGAACGAGGTCGGTGACCAGATGCTCTGGTCGGTGGACGCCGCGCTCGCCCCCGGCCTGACCATCGCCGAGGCGCGGGTGGTGGCGGACCGGATCGGCCTGCTGCGCAAGCGGTATGTCCAGGGCCGGAGCGACGGTGAGGTCCTCGCCCGCCGGGTGGCCAGCGGTATCGGTGACCTGACCGAACAGGCCGGCGACGTGGCGGAGGGCGTGCGGCAACGGACCTCGCCCCTGGAGTGGGCCGCCGTGCTGGTCGCGCTGACCGCCCTGGTCGCCGTGGTGGCCGCCGCGCTGCGCAGGCGGGACATCGAGGTGCGCCACGCGGTGGGCACCGGCACGCCCACCGCCCTCGTCGGCCTGCTCTGGTCGCTCGAACACCTGCTGCCGGCCGTGGTGGGCGGCGTCCTGGGCTGGCTCTGCGCCTGGGCGATCGTCGGGCAGGTCGGTCCCACCGGCGCCGTGACCGCCCTGTCGGTCGGGCCGGGGCTGACGCTCGCGATGACAGCGGCGGTGGCGGGCGCCCTCCTGGTGGGAGCCTTCGCCGGCGCCGTCGCCGCCCGACGGGTCCGCCCGGCCGCCCCGAGCACCAGCCGTCGTCCCGTACCGTGGCTGGTCCTCGTGGTCGCCGCGGCGGCCACCGCGACGGCGGGTCTGGCGGCCGCGGACCGGTCCGGCGGCGATGCCCGGAGCATCGATCTGTTCGTGCCGTTGCTCGTCTTCATCGCGGCCGGTGCCCTCGGCATGCGGCTGCTGCCGTGGCTGACACGCGCCAGCTGGCGCAGCACCAGGCAGCCGTCCCGTCCGCCGCGTCCGACCGCGCTGTGGCTCGCCCGTCGTCGCCTCGTGGCGGCCGTGCCCGGGCGTGCTCCGGTCGCTGCCGCGGTGACCGCCGGCCTCGGCATGGTGCTGTTCGCCCTCTCGGGGGTGGCCGCCACCCGGACGAGCATCGAGGACCGGGTCGCCGCGCGGTCCGGGGCCGAGGCGGTCGCCACCATCGAGAGCGCCTGGCAGCTGGACGACGATCCGGTGCTGGCGCCACCGCGCCCGAAGGCCGACGAGTTGCCGCCCGAAGGGCCGGTGCCCGGGGTGCGCACGCCGCCGCTGCCAGCCCGTACCACGCTGGTCTGGCGGATCGACGTCACGAACGCGGCGACCTTCGGCACGCACCACCTCCTCATCGTCGACCCGGCCACCATCGACGGCACCGCCTCCTGGGGCCACGGGCCGGAACTCGCACAGGCCCGCCGCGCGCTGAGTCGACTCGCCGCCGAAAACTACGACCCGATCGTCGGGCTGCCGGCGATCGCCGTCGGCGTGGCCGATGTCGACGTGGGTGACCTCGTCCAGGTCGAGGGCGGACCGTGGCGGGAACGCCTGCGGGTCGTGGCCGCCGTCGACGTGTTCCCGCGGTACGCCGGCGAGCCAATGTACGTGGTGCCCGCCGGACCGGCGTTCCCGACGTTCGGCCCGGTGGACCCCCGGCTCAAGCCACGCGACAGGCTGAGCAACGGTCTCGCCGTTCGTACTGAGCTGTGGGGGACGTCGGACCGGGCCGTGGACGCGGTGCTGAGCGCCCACGGCGTGCAGCCGCGGCAGCTCGACACCGCGGGGCAGCTGCGTCGCCGGGACATCTTCGTCGCCGCCGAGCAGGCGGGTGGCTACCAGGTGGCGGTCGGCACCTACCTGGCGCTGCTCGCGGTGCTGGCCCTCTGCGTGCACGCCCAGCGCCGCGCGGCCGCCGACCGGCCCACCGACCTCATGCTCGCCCGGCTCGGCTTCGGGCGTTCCCGGGTCCTGCTGTCCCGGGCGGTCGAGCAGGCCGCCGTCGCGGCCATGGCGCTGCTGTGCGCCCTGCTGGGGCTGCTGCTGCTCACGCCCCTGGCCGGCCGGCTGCTCGATGTCGCACCCGACGACGCTCCCGCGTTCCGGCTGGTCGTCCCGCCGACGGCGGTCGTGGCGGCGGCCCTGGCCGCGTTGGTCGCGGCCGGGGCGGCGACGGCGGTCAGCGGGCAGCGCTCCGGCCGTGGCGAGGAGGAGGCGTACCGAACCGATGCCTGACCATGTCACCCGGCCGCTGCTCGACGGCGCGGAACTGCTCCAGCTCTACCCGACGCCCACCGGCCCCACCCAGGCGTTGCGCGGCGTCGACGTGCGCATCCGCACCGGCACACTGACCGCGATCACGGGCCCGTCCGGCAGTGGGAAGTCCACCCTGTTGGCGATCCTCGCCCTGCGGGAGCGGCCGGCCGGTGGGACGCTGCGCCATCGCGGCGCCCCGGTCGCCGCGCTGACCCGGCGGCAGCTGCAGCGGCTGCGCCGACGCCACGTCGGGTACATCGCCCAGCGGCCGGCGCACGGTCTCTTCCCGCAGATGTCCGCCCGCCGGCAGGTCGAGCAGGCCGCGTGGCTGCGCGGAGTGCCGATCGACCCGGCCGTGGTGCTGGGCGAGGTGGACCTCGCGGACCGGGCGGACGCGCTGCCCGCCGCGCTGTCGGGAGGGGAACAGCAGCGGCTCGCCGTGGCCGCGGCGTGCCTCGGGCCACCGGATCTGGTGATCGCCGACGAGCCGACCGCCGAGCTCGACGACGCCACCGCGGACCTCGTTCTCGCCCGGCTCCGCTGGTGCGCGGAGCAGGGCGCAGCCGTCGTGCTCGCCACCCATGACGCGCGGGCGGTGGCCGTGGCGGACGCCGTGCTGCACCTGCGGCACGGCGTGCTGTCGGCCGAGCAGCACGGTGCGGCGGCCCGGACCGCGGCCATCGACGGGTTCGGGCGGGTGCAGCTTCCGGAGCCGGCGCTGGCGCTGTTTCCGGACGGTCGCGCGCTGGTCGAGGTGCACACCGATCATGTGCGCCTGGTTTCCCCGGATCGTCCGGCGTCGGACGGGAGGACGGCAGATGACTAGCGGCTCGCCTCCGGTTCTCGTCGATGTCCAGGCGGTCACCCACACCCACGGCCGAGGCGCCGCGGCGGTCACCGTGCTGCATGGGGTCACGGTGGAGATCGGCGGGGGAGTCCTGGTGGCCCTCGCCGGCCGGTCCGGATCGGGCAAGTCCACCCTCTGCCACCTGGTGGCCGGCGTGATGGCCCCGAGCGCCGGTCGCGTGTGCGTCAAGGGTGAGCCGGCGACCGCCGTGCGGGACTGGGCCAGTGTCGCGCTGGCGCCCCAGCGGCTGGCCCTGGTCGGTGAGCTGACCGTCGCCGAGAACGTCCACCTGCCGGCGCTGTTGCGGCGAGCGCCGGTCGATCCGGGCCTGCTGGCCCGGATGGGCCTCGAACGCATCGCGCGGCGGCCGGCGCGGGAGACGTCGCTCGGCGAGCAGCAGCGGACCGCCCTGGCCCGGGCGCTCGTCCTCGCCCCCGCGCTCGCGGTGCTCGACGAACCGACCGCCCATCAGGACGACGGGCATGTCGAGCAGGTCGTCGGGGCGCTGCGGGAGTCTGTCCGACGGGGGACGACCGTCCTGGTGGCCACCCACGACCCCCGGTTGATCGAGGTGGCCGACATCGTGCTGAATCTGCACTCCGGGCGGCTCGTGCCGGACGCCGTGGGTCGAGGCGCCGCCCAGAGCGACGGGTGACGCCGGCGATCGGCCCCGGCGATGCCGGGCGTGCCTCACCTCGGCCGGACCGTGGTGGCCCGCGCGGGAATGGAGGGCGGCGAAACGGGTAGGCGCGGCGCCGGGAGGCGGGTGCCTCCGGGATCGGGGGGACCATGGCAGCCGCAGCAATCATCGCGCTGGTGATCATCGTCGTGCTCGTGCTGCTCGTGCTGTCACTGAGCGTCCGGTTGGTGCAGCAGTACCAGCGGGGCATCGTGTTCCGCTTCGGCCGGGTGCTGGAGGGCATCCGCCAGCCCGGTCTCCACCTGATCATCCCGGTCGTCGACCGGATGGTCCGGGTCAGCATGCAGACCACGGTGATCGGGGTGCCGGCACAGGGCGCGATCACCCGGGACAACGTCACGCTGACCGTCGACGCGGTCGTCTACTACCGAGTGGTCGATCCTGTGAAGGCACTGGTCAACGTGCGGGACTACCCGGCGGCGGTGCTGCAGGTGGCGCAGACCGCGATGCGCTCGGTGATCGGCAAGGCCGACCTCGACACCCTGTTGAGCAATCGGGACCAGATCAACGCCGAGCTGAAATCCGTGATCGACGCGCCTACCGAGAAGCCGTGGGGCCTGCTGATCGAGCGGGTCGAGGTCAAGGACGTGGCGCTGCCCGAGGGCATGAAGCGCTCGATGTCCCGCCAGGCCGAGGCCGAGCGGGAACGGCGGGCCCGGGTCATCGTCGCCGACGCCGAGTACCAGGCCTCCCGCCGGCTCGCCGACGCGTCACGGACGATGGCGGACACGCCGGGGGCGTACCAGCTGCGGCTGCTGCAGACGGTGGTGGACGTGGCGGCCGAGAAGAACAGCACCCTGGTGATGCCCTTCCCGGTCGAACTGCTGAGCTTCTTCGCCGAGTACGCCCGCCGCGAGGGGGCGGCCCCGGACGGACGGGGCCCGCAGGAGCCGGCGAGGCCGGTCGGGCCGGTGCTCGGCCCGGTCACCGAGAGCGTCGCGGCCGCCGCCGAGGGCGGCGACGGCCACCGCGGCCAGGGCGAACGACCGCGCTGACGAGATCTCAAGATTCGGCGACCAGTATATACCGATCATCGGTATATACTGGTCGCCATGACCGACAGTCCACTTCGGGAGCCCACGTTCCTGGTCCTCACCGCGCTGGCCGAGACACCCCAGCACGGATACGCCGTCATCGAGGACGTGCTGCGCATCTCCGACGGCCGGGTCCGGCTGCGCGCCGGCACCCTCTACGCCGTCCTCGACCGGCTGCGCGCCGACGGCCTCATCGAGGTCGACCGCGAGGAGGTGGTGCAGTCCAGGTTGCGCCGCTACTACCGGCTCACCGCGCTGGGCGCGGCCCGCCTCGCCGACGAGGTCGCCCGACTGCGCCGCAACGCCGACGCCGCAGGGCGGCGACTGCGCCGCGCCGGTCTGCTCGCCGAGGGAGGTGCGGCGTGAGCACCGACCAGCTGGCACGCCGCTTCCGTCGGCTGCTCGCCGTCTATCCATGGGAACACCGCCGGGCGTACGAGGAGGAGATGCTCGCCGTTCTCCTCGACGGCGCACGGCCGGGCCAGACCCGCCCGAGCGTCGGAGACGCGGTCAACCTGATCGTCGGTGGCCTGCGGGCTCGGCTGCGGGTGGGCGCACGGGGGTTCACTGAGCCCGCCTGGACCGACGCCGCCGCGGTGACCGGTGTTCTGGTGGCGTTGCTGCTGTTCGCCGCCGCCGGCAAGAGCCTCATCGACCAGGTGGTGGCGGACCCGTCGCTGCCGCCGCCGATGGGTCACGGCGGGCCCGACCTGGTCGACTGGCTGAGGGCGGCCGGTTGGGCCGCGGTCGGCCTCGCCGCTCTGACCGGACTGCGGTGGGTCGGCGCCGGGCTCGCCTGGGCCGGCGTGGTGGGCTGGCTGGCGCTGGTGGGGCCGGGCATCGCCGGCCAGCCCGTCTACGTGATCCACACCGTGCCCGAGTTCGCGCTCGCCCTGGTGGCGGCCGCCGCGCTCACCGTGCCCGCCCCGCGGCGTCGGGCGCTCGCCGTGCTCGGCGTACGCCGCCTGGCGGTGGTGGTGCTCGCGCCGCTGGCGGCGGTGGCCCTCCTGGAACTCAACCGGGTGACCCGCCCGCCCTTCACGACGGCCCCGGTGTCCGTGCAGGTGCTCTACGGGCTGGAGGCGCAGAGCGAGGCGGTGCTCTGGCTCTACGTCGCCGGGCTCGCCGCCGTCAGCGTGGCCGTCCTGGTCAGCCTGGCCACGCTCTCCCCGGCGGTACGCCGGCGCATCGTCGTCATGCTGGCGCCGGTCGCCGCGCTGGCCCTGCTGATCGACACCGCGTTCGCCGGCTGGGCGGTGTCCAACATCCACATGGGGCACCCGATCCCGCTGGTGTGGGGGCAGTGGGCGGCGCTGGTGCTCGCGCCCGTGGTGGCCTTCCTCGCCGGGGTGGTGCTGGTCCGCCGTCGGGAGGAGACGCTGCGCATGGTGGCCCTCGGCCGGACCGCCGACCGGGAGCAGCCCGCCGGATGAGTCCGTCGCCGGTGGTCCCGCGCCCTGGCCGGGGCCACCGGCGTCCGCCTTCCTGGTGGGGGTTCAGCGAAGCAGGTCGCCGGTGGGCAGGGGCAGCTTCGGCAACGGGGAGAGCAGCGACGGAATGGGCTCGGGCAGGGGAAGCTGCGGCAACGGCAGCAGCGGGCTCCGTTCCGTACCTGGGGAGCCGCTCGGGTCGGGCGGCGTCTCCGGCTGTGCCGGCTTCGTCCCGGGGGCCGTGGTAGCGGTGCTCGGCCGGGGGGCGGGGTCGGTCGGGCGCGTGGTCGGCGCGGAGGTGGCCGGAACGGCCGTCGGCGTGACCGCCGCCCGGGCCGCCGCGAGCTCCGCCGACAGGGCGTCGAGCTCGGCGCGCAGCCGGTCGGCGGTGGGCGGGTCAACGACCTTGGTCAGTTGGCCACGGGCCCGGTCGAGCAGCCGCTGGGCCTCGTCGAGTCGACCGGCGGCCAGCGCGGCCCGCGCCTCGGCGATGGCCCGTTCGACGAGCCGCACCTCGGCCTGCTGCGGGTGCAGCAGTTTGGTCAGCGACCACAGTGGGCTGCCCGGCTCCGCGTGACGACTCCCGACGCTCAGGCCGGAGACCAGCGCGAGCAGTGCGACAGCGGCCGCGGCGAGGCGCAGCGCCCAGGGTCGGGGCCGGCGGGAGCGGGTGGCCGGGCGCAGCGGCACCGCCGGTGCGGAATCCGGAGCGTCCCCGTCCGGGGCCGAAGGGCGGAGGTGGGCCGGCCCGGAGGCGTCGTCGGCGAGGTCGGCGTGCCAGGCGGCGAGCATCGTCGCCAGCTCGTCGTCGGCCGGCGCCGCGTCGCCCCGGCCGAGCGCGTCGAGCAGCATGTCGTCGCGGGCGAGGACCTCCAGGTCCATCGCCTCCTCGCCGTTGCCCGGCGTACGCTCGCTCATGCCGCCGCCTCGCTTCGCTCGGCGTCGCCACGAGACTCACCGGCGCTGTGCTGATGATTCGCTCGCTGGCGCTCGCTCATGCCGCCACCTCGTCCAATGCGTCTCCGGCAAGGCTACGGAGCCGGGCCAGGGCACGGGACTGGGCCATCCGCACGGCCGCCGGGGACATCCCGACGATCGCCCCCACTTCTTCGGCGGACAGGCCCACCGCGACCCGTAGCAGGACGATCTCCCGCTGTGCGTCGGGCAGCTGATTCAGCAGCGCCGACAGCCGGCGCGCGAGGTCGGTCGCGACGGCCTGCGCTTCGGGACCCGGAGCGGCGTCCGGTTCCTCCAGCGGCGAATCGGTGGGGGTGACTGCGGAATCCCTGACGGCGGCGCGCTGGGCGTCCGCCACCTTGTGCGCGGCGATGCGGTACACGAACGCCGCGAAGGGGACGCCCTGCTCCTGGTAGCGGGGCAGCACCCGCAGGACCGCCAGGCACACCTCCTGGGCGACGTCGTCGGCCGTGGTGTACGCGCCACCGACGCGGCCGAGCCGCCCTCGGCAGTATCGGACGAGGCCGGGGCGTATATCGGTGAGCAGCTCCGCCATCGCGGCCCGGTCACCGTGGACGGCCCGACGGACCAGCTCTGCATCAACTGCTCGGATCATGGGGTTGCGCGGCACCTTCATTACCGACGGGTTAACCGCACCGTACTGAAGCCGGCTGGTTTCCGCACCTCTCACTTTGGGTAGCGGTGCGACGGCGAAACGAATTCACCGCGAAACCTGTTGCGGCGTGAGCCATTTCCGCGATGTCTCTCTCAGAAGGGGCGACGGGAGGGGTCGATGGGCGTCGAGGTGGCCGTTCAGGGACTGACGAAGTCCTTCGGTGGCCAGCCTGTCTGGTCGGACGTCACCCTGACCCTGCCGGCGGGGGAGATATCCGTCCTGCTGGGACCCTCCGGCACGGGGAAGTCGGTGTTCCTCAAGACCCTGGTCGGCCTGCTCCGCCCGGACCGGGGCGACATCTGGATCGAGGGACAGAACCTGCCCCGGCTGTCGGAGCGGGCGCTGTACGAGGTGCGCAAGCTGTTCGGCGTGCTGTTCCAGGACGGCGCCCTGTTCGGCTCCATGAACATCTACGACAACGTGGCCTTCCCACTGCGCGAGCACACCCGCAAGACCGAGTCGCAGATCCGCGCCGTGGTCAACGAGAAGCTCGACATGGTGGGCCTGGCCGGCGCCGAGAAGAAGCTGCCCGGCGAGATCTCCGGCGGCATGCGCAAGCGGGCCGGCCTGGCGCGGGCGTTGGTGCTCGACCCGCAGATCATCCTCTTCGACGAGCCGGACTCCGGCTTGGACCCGGTGCGCACCGCCTACCTCAACCAGCTCATCATCGACCTCAACCAGCGCACCGAGGCGACCTTCCTGATCGTCACCCACGACATCAACACCGCCCGGACCGTACCCGACAACATCGGCCTGATCTACCACGGCCACCTGGCCATGTTCGGCCCGCGGGAGATGCTGCTGTCCAGCACCGAGCCGGTGGTCCGGCAGTTCCTCAACGCCCAGCGGATCGGCCCGATCGGCATGGCGGAGGAGAAGGACGCCGAGGAACTCGAAGCCGAGGCGCAGGCCGGGGTGGAGTTGCCGCCACTGCCGCCCATCCCGCTGCAACTGCCCCCGTCCGACGGACTGCCCCGCCGGGCCGAGCGCCCTCCCGGAAAGTGGTGCCGCGAGCACGGCGTCAGCCCGCCCCCGGGATCCTTCGAAGGCCGCTGGGACGAGGAACGACCCACCGTCGACCTGGGACCGCACCTCTCCGCCGACGGCCGCCACCGCGATCGGGAGGTGACCGGATGAGTGGCCCCGTGAGCGCGATACGCGGCTCCGGCGAGTTCTTCGCCTTCTGCCTGGACACGCTGCGCGGCCTGGGCCGGCGGCCGGTGCAGGTCCGCGAGTTCGTGCAGCAGGCCTGGTTCATCAGCTCGGTGTCCATCCTGCCCGCCGCCCTGGTGTCGATCCCGTTCGGCGCGGTCATCGCCCTCCAGCTCGGCTCGCTGGTCCGCCAGCTCGGCGCGCAGTCGTTCACCGGCGCCGCATCGGTGCTCGCCGTGGTCCGCGAGGCCGGCCCGATCGTCACCGCCCTGATCATCGCCGGGGCCGGCGGTTCGGCGATCTGCGCCGACCTCGGTGCCCGGAAGATCCGCGAGGAACTGGACGCGATGCAGGTCCTCGGCATCGACCCGATCCACCGCCTGGTCGTGCCGCGGGTGCTCGCCTCGATGCTGGTCGCCGTCCTGCTCAACGGTCTGGTGAGCGTCGTCGGCGTGACCGGCGGCTACGCCTTCAACGTCGTCCTGCAGGGCGGCACGCCCGGCGCATACGTGGCCAGCTTCCAAGCCCTCGGGCAGCTACCCGACCTGCTCGTGGGCGAGGTGAAGGCGTTGCTGTTCGGGGCCACCGCCGCGCTGGTCGCCTGCTACAAGGGGATGACCGCCAAGGGCGGACCGAAAGGCGTCGGCGACGCCGTCAACCAGAGCGTCGTCATCACCTTCATGCTGCTGTTCGCGCTGAACTTCGTCGTCACGGCCGGGTACTTCCAGGTCGTCCCGCAGAAGGGAAGCTGACATGGCCCCACTGCGCCACCTCGACGACCTCGGCGGCCAGCTCGCCTTCCACCTGCGTGCCCTCGCCTGGGCGCCGCGCACCCTGCGCCGCTACAAGCGCGAGGTGATCCGCCTGCTGGCCGAGGTCAGCTTCGGCACCGGCGCACTCGCCGTGTTCGGCGGCACGGTCGGCGTGATCTGCTTCCTCACCTTCTTCACCGGCACCGAGGTCGGACTGCAGGGCTACCAGGCACTCGACCAGATCGGCAGCAGCGCCTTCACCGGCTTCGTCTCGGCGTACTTCAACACCCGGGAGATCTCGCCGCTGGTGGCCGCGCTGGCCCTGTCGGCCACCGTCGGTTGCGGGTTCACCGCCCAGCTCGGCGCCATGCGGATCTCCGAGGAGGTCGACGCGCTCGAGGTGATGGGCGTGCCGTCACTGCCGTTCCTGGTCACCACCCGGATGATCGCCGGGTTCATCGCGGTCGTCCCGCTGTACGTGATCGGCCTGCTCGCCAGCTACCTGGCCACCCGCACCATCGCCGTCGGCTACTTCGGGCAGTCCGCCGGCACCTACGACTACTACTTCCACCTGTTCCTGCCGCCCGGGGACGTGCTCTGGTCCTTCGGCAAGGTGCTGGTGTTCAGCGTCATCGTGGTGCTGGTGCACTGCTGGTACGGCTACACCGCCCAGGGTGGACCGGCCGCCGTCGGCGTCGCCGTCGGGCGGGCCGTGCGTACCGCCATCGTCGCGGTCAACGTCGTCGACTTCTTCCTGTCCCTGGCCATCTGGGGCGCCACCACCACCGTCCGGATCGCGGGGTGACCATGAGACACCGGCTGCTCGGCATCGTCTTCATCGCCCTGCTGGCCGCGGCGCTGACCGCCTCCGTCCTGCACTACCGCAAGGCGTTCACCCCGGTCGACCGGGTCACCCTGCACGCCGACCGGGCCGGCCTGCAACTCCTCGAAGGCGCCGACGTCAAGGTCCGCGGCGTCGTGGTCGGCGACGTCCGGTCGGTCCGTAGCGACGGTGGCGGAGCCGTCATCCGCCTCGCACTCGATCCGGCCACCACCGACCGGATTCCCGCCGACGTGACCGCGCGGCTGCTGCCCAAGACCCTCTTCGGGGAGCGGTACGTGGAGCTGCTCCCGCCGCCCACCAGCACCGCCGGACCGATCCGCGACGGCGCGGTCATCAGCCAGGACCGCAGCCGTACCGCCATCGAGCTGGAACGGGTGCTCGACCAGGCCCTGCCATTGCTGCAGGCCATCCGACCCGACCAGCTGGCCGCCACCCTCGGCGCAATCTCCACCGTCCTGGAGGGACGCGGCGACCAGCTCGGGGCGAACCTCACCCGACTCGACGCGTATCTGCGCCAGCTCAACCCGCAGCTGCCGGCCGTCGCCGAGGACGTCCGCCAGCTCGTCCTCGTGCTGGACAGCTACCACGCCGCGCTGCCCGACCTGCTGGCGCTGCTGCGCGACGTCACCGTCACCGCCGGCACGATCAGCGACCAGCGCGGCCAGCTCGCCGCGTTCCTCGCCGACACCACCGACACTGCCGACACCACCCGCGGCTTCCTCGACCGGCACGGCGACCAGCTCATCCAGCTCGGCCAGGTCAGCCGTCCGGTGCTGGAACTGCTCGCCACCTACGCCCCCGAGTACCCGTGCCTGGTCCGCGGGCTGGTCGCCCTGCAACCCCGCGTCGAGGAGGTCTTCGCCGGCGGCCGGATGCACATCACCCTGGAGGTCACCCGCGACGGCGGCCCGTATGAGCGGGGCCGCGACGAGCCGGCCTACGCCGCCCACGACGGTCCGAACTGCCGGCACCTGCCGGACCCCCCGGTGCCCGCTTCGGAGGTGCCCGTCGCCGACGGCTACGACCACGGCGGTACCCGCACCCGCCCACTCCTGCCGGTCGGCCTGCCGACCGGGCCGGCGGGCGCGCCCACCGGATCGTCGCCGACGATGGGCCGAGCCGGCACCACCGAGGAACAGGCCCTGGTCAAACCCCTCGTGGGTGGGCTCACCGGCACACCCCCGGCCGAGGTGCCCGACATCGCGGTGCTGCTGTGGGGACCCTTGCTGCGCGGTGCGGTGGTGAACGCCCGATGACCGGGAAGACGACGTCCGCGCTGGTCAAGCTGCTGGTCTTCGCCGCGGTGACGCTGCTGGCCACCGGGCTGCTCGCCCAGACCCTCGGCGCGTTCCCGCCCGACGGGGTCACCTACCGGGCCCGGTTCACCGACGTCACCGGGCTGCTCCCCGGCGACGACGTGCGCATCGCCGGGGTGCGCGTCGGCAAGGTCAGCGACATCGCCGTGGTCGACGACACCGTCGCCGAGGTCGCCTTCACCGTCGACCGGGACGTGCCGGTGGCCACCAGCGCCCGCGCCGCGATCCGCTACCGCAACCTGGTCGGGCAGCGCTACCTGGCGCTGGCCGAGGGACCCGGGGACGGCCGGCCGCTGCCGGCCGACGGGCTGATCCCGCTCACCAAGACGAAGCCGGCGCTGGACCTGACCGTGCTGTTCAACGGCTTCCGGCCGCTGTTCACCGCGCTCAACCCGGACGACGTCAACAAGCTCGCGTACGAGATCATCCAGGTGCTGCAGGGCGAGGGCGGCACGGTGGCCAGCCTGCTGCGCCGGACCGCCTCGCTGACCACCACCCTCGCCGACCGGGACGCCGTGATCGGCCGGGTCGTCACCAACCTCAACAACGTCCTGGCCACGGTGGCCACCCGCGACCGCGAGCTGGATCAGAGCGTCACCCAGCTCCAGCAGTTCGTCTCCGGGCTGTCCGCCGACCGCGCCGCCATCGGCGAGGCGCTGGTCAACCTCGCCGACCTCACCGACACCACCGCCGGGCTGCTGCGCCAGACCCGGCCGCCGCTGGCCGCCGACGTCCGCGCCCTCGACGACCTGGCCGGCACCCTCGACCGCAACTCCGCCGTCATCGACGCCACGCTGGGCCGGCTGCCGCAGCGCTACGAGTCGCTGACCCGGGTCGCGTCGTACGGCTCCTGGTTCAACTTCTACCTCTGCGACTTCGACGGCCGGGTGGCCGTCGCCGGCCAGCCGCCGCTGACCACGCCCGGCGTCAGCGCCACCGCCGCCCGCTGCGCCACCGGAGGCAGCCAGTGAAACCCTTCCGCGAACGCAACCCCGTCGTCGTCGGCGCGGTCGGGCTGGCCGTCATCATCGCCGCCCTGCTCGGCGCCTTCCAGCTCGACCGGCTGGCCGCGCTCACCGGCCGCGCCTACCAGGCGGCGTTCCACGACGCCAGCGGCCTCGCCACCGGCAACGAGGTCCGGGTGGCCGGGGTCCGGGTCGGCGTGGTCACCGCGGTGGAACTCGCCCACGACCCCCAGCCGTACGTGCGGGTCCGCTTCCGGGTCGACGACGACGGCGTACGCCTCGGCGGCGACACCGGCGCCACCATCCGCATCAAGACCGTGCTCGGCCAGAAATACCTCGCCCTGTCCCCGGCCGGCCCGGGCAAGCTGCCCGAGCACGGGCAGATCCCGCTCGACCGCACCGCCGCCCCGTTCGACGTGGTGCAGGCGGTCACCGGGCTCGCCGACACCCTCGACAAGGTCGACACCGACCAGCTCGCGCAGGCGTTCACCACCCTGTCCGAGACCTTCGCCGACACCCCCGCCAGCGTCACCACCTCGCTGACCGGGCTGTCCCGGCTGTCCCGTACCGTCGCCAGCCGCGACGCCGAGCTGCGTAGCCTGCTCGCCCGGGCCCGGGACGTCACCGGCGTGCTCGCCCAACGCGACGAGGAGTTCCGCAAGCTGGTCACCGACGGGGAGAAGCTGCTCACCGAGGTCAGCCGCCGCCGGGACGCCATCCACCAACTCCTCGTCGGCACCGACCAGCTCGCCACCCAGCTGTCCGGTCTGGTCGCCGACAACCGCACCCAGCTCGAACCGGCGCTGCGCAAGCTGCGCGACGTGGTCGCCGTCCTACAACGCAACCGCGACGACCTGGAGCAGACCATCCGGCGGATGGGACCGTTCGTCACCGCCTTCGCCAACGTGGTCGGCAACGGCCGCTGGTTCGACTCGTACGTCGACGGCCTGCTCCAGCCGTACCTGCCCACCCCGGGAGGGCGCTGATGCCCGGGCTCATCCAGCGTTGGCGGCGTCCCCTCGCCGCGGCCACCGTCCTGCTCACCGCCGTCGCCGCCGGGACGGTGGTGTGGCGGCACGAGACACCGCAACGGCGGGTCGTCGCGTACTTCACCCGGGCGGTCGGGGTCTACGCCGGCTCCGACGTGCGGGTGCTCGGGGTGCGCGTCGGCCAGGTCGAGAAGGTCATCCCGCAGGGGCGCACCGTCCGCGTCGAGATGCGCTACGACCCGACGTTACGGGTCCCCGCCGACGCCCAGGCGCTGATCGTCCCGCCCAGCGTGGTCAGCGACCGGTACGTGCAGCTCACCCCGGCGTTCACCGGCGGGACCGCGCTCGCCGACGGCGCCGAGATCCCCGTCGGGCGGACCGCCGCCCCGATGGAGATCGACGACATCTACCAGGCGCTCGACGAGTTCAACCGGACCCTCGGCCCGCAGGGCGCCAACGCCGACGGCGCCCTGTCCGATCTGGTCGCGACCGGCCGGGCCAACCTGGAAGGCAACGGCGCCAACCTGCACGACACCCTCGACGCGCTCTCCCGCGCGCTGACCACCCTCTCCGACGGGCGCGGCGACCTGTTCGGGACGGTGACCAACCTGCAACGCTTCACCACCACCCTGGCCGCCAGCGACCAGCAGGTACACCGCTTCAACCAGCAGCTGGCCGACGTCGCCGAGCAGCTCGCGGGGGAGAAGGAGGAACTGGCCGCCGCCCTGCGCAACCTGGCCGCGGCACTGGCCGACGTCACCGCCTTCGTCCGGCAGAACCGGACCGCGCTCACCTCCAACGTCACCGCGCTGGCCGACATCACCCGGGTCCTGGTCCGCCAGCAGCAGGCCGTCATCCAGATCCTCGACGTGGCCCCGCTGGCCCTGGGCAACCTCAACCTCGCTTACAACCCGCGCTCGGGCACCCTGGACACCCGTGACAACCCGCTCGGCCCGTACGACCCGGCCACCTTCGTCTGCTCGCTGATGGTGGACCAGCTTCCGGTCGCCGAGGTGCCGGCGAAGTGCACCGCGCTCGCGCAGACCCTGCGCGGGCGCGGTCTACCCCTGACCGACCAGCTACGCAAGCTGCTCAAGCTGCCGCCCGGCGCCCCGGCGGCCGGCGGGTCCCCACCGGGCTCCATCAGCTCCCCCGGTGCGCCGATCCCCGCCGAGGCGCCGGGCGGCCCCCCCACCACCACGAGTGACCCCACCCTCGGCGGCATCCTGCGGCGGCCGGCGTGACCGCCCGCCTGCTCCGCCTGGTTGCTGGCGCACTGGTGGTGGCCCTGCTGCCCGCCGGCTGCGGCCTGCCCGAGGTCGCGGACCTGCCGCTGCCCGGCGGCAGGCCGACCGGCACCGGCTACACCGTCACCGCCGAGTTCGCCGACGTGCTCGACCTGGTGCCACAGGCGGCCGTCAAGGTCGACGACGTCACCGTCGGCAGCGTGGAGAAGATCTCCCTGTCCGGTTGGCACGCCCGGGTCCGGCTGCGTATCGACCGCGCGGTGCGGCTGCCCGCGAACGCCACCGCCGCCGTACGCCAGAGCAGCCTGCTCGGCGAGAAGTACGTGGCGGTGGCCCCGCCACCTGCCGAGCCGGCCCGCGGCCGGCTCGCCGACGGCGACCTCATCCCGCTGTCCCGCACCACCCGGGGCGCCGAGGTCGAGGAGGTCCTCGCCGCCCTCGGCCTGCTGCTCAACGGCGGTGGCCTGGCCCAGATCAGGACCATCAACGCCGAACTCGGCACGGCCCTCGCCGGCCGCGAATCCGCCCTCCGGGACACCCTGACCCAGCTCGACACGTTCATCGGCGGCCTCGACCGGCAGAAGGCGGACATCGTCCGCGCCATCGACGCCCTCGACCGGCTCACCGATCGCCTGGCCCGGCAACGGCAGGTCCTCGGCGATGCGCTCGACTCCCTCGCGCCCGGCGTGACCGTCCTGGCGCGGCAACGCGCCCAGCTCACCAAGGCGCTGACCGCACTCGGGCAGCTCGGCGCAGTCGGCACCCGGGTGGTCGAGCGCAGCCGGGCAGACACCGTGGCCGCCGTACGGGCGCTGCAACCGATCCTGGAACAGCTCGCCCGGGCCGGCGACGACCTGCCGAAGTCACTGGACTTCATGCTGTCGTATCCGTTCCCGCCGAACGTCACCGGCGCGATCGTGGGCGACTTCGTCAACCTCTCCGTCACCGCCGACCTGGACGCCGCCAGCATCCTGGCCAACCTGGTGGCCGCCGCGCCTGCCCCGGCATCGCAGGCCCCCCGGGCCAAGGCCCCGGCTACGCCCCGGCCACCCGCCACCGGCCCGGCCCGGCCCGGCGGTAAGCCCGGTGGCGGCGTCCTCCCCGAGTTGCCGCTGACCAAGTGCCTGCCGGACCTGAAGAACTTCCCGGCCACCTGGACCCCGCCGGAGGAGTGCGGGCTGCCGGAGGGCTGTCGGCTGCTCAAGCCCGGCTCGGCCGTGCCCCTCGGCGGGTTGCTGCTGCCCAAGGGCCTCGTGCCGCCCGGCACGGCGTTCCCCGCCGGCACCGAACTGCCCGCCGGCACCGTGCTCACCGCCGACTGCGTGCTCCCGGTGACCGGGGCTGTCGTCGGCCAGCTGGGCGGCCTGACCGACGTGCTGGGTGGAGGGCTGATCAAATGATCGGGCGTACCGCGAAACTCCAGGTCATCGCCTTCGTGCTGGTGAGCGTTCTCGGCATCGGCTACGTCGGGATCCGCTACGTCGGCCTTGGCGACCGGCTCCTCAACGCCGGCTATGTGGTCCACGTCGATCTCGCCCGCGCCGGCGGCCTGTTCGCCAACGCCCCGGTCACCTACCGCGGCGTGCCCGTCGGCCGGGTCACCGCCGTCTGCCTGCACGGCGACGGGGTCCGCGCCGACCTGCGCATCGACCGGGGCATACGGGTGCCCGACGCGCTGCGCGCCGTGGTCACCCAACGGTCGGCCGTCGGGGAGCAGTACCTCGACTTGCGCCCCGACCGTGACGGCGGGCCCTACCTCGCCGACGGCGCCGTCATCCCGGCCGACCGGACCGGGCTCCCGCTCGCCCCGGAGGCCCTGCTGACCAACCTCGACGCCCTGGTCCGCTCGGTCGACCCGGACAACCTGACCGTGCTGATCACCGAGCTGGGCACCGCCTTCGAGGGCAACGAGCAGGCCCTCGCCCGGATCCTCGACGCCGGCGACGCCCTGCTCACCGAGGCGGACGCCCGGCTGCCCGAGACGCTCACGCTGATCCGCGACGCGCGGACCGTGCTCACCACCCAGGCGGAGTCCGCCGAGGCGCTGCGGCGCTGGTCGGCCGGCCTGGCGCAGCTCGCCGCCACCGTCCGCGCCGCCGACCCGGACCTGCGGCGGCTGCTGGCCACCGGGCCGCCGGCCGGCGTCGAGCTGCGGGCGCTGCTGCGCGGCCTGGAACCGGACATCGGGACTTTGCTCGGCAACCTGGTCACCGTCAACGGGATCGCCGCGCGACGACTGCCCGGCATCGAGCAGATCCTGGTGGTCTACCCGATCGCGGTGGCCGGTGGGTTCACGGTCACCCCGGGCGACGGCACCGCCCACCTCGGCCTCGTGGTCAACGCCGGAGACCCGCCGGCCTGCGTCTACCAGGGCGGCGGCACCCGGTGCGGCGGCACCGAACGCGCCGCGGGCGCGAGCGTACGCGGGGCGCAGAACGCGCCCCGACCGTCCGGCCGGGAACCCGCGCCGCCCCCGTCCGACGAGGGTGCGAACGCCGGCTACGACCCGGCGACCGGCCTGGTGCTGGGCTCCGACGGCCGCCCGCTGCAGTTCGGCGGGTCCGGCGGCCAGTACCGCACGGCCGGAGACCAGTCCTGGAAACAGCTGTTGCTCGCCGGGGTCACCCCGTGACCGGCGTACCGGAGGAGGTGGCGGTGTCCAGCCGCAGGAACACCACGCTGAAAGTCATCAAGGGGGCCAAGGCCGGCGACCCGCCCCCGCCGCGACGCCGCCTGGTCACCCGTGCCGTGCCCCGACCGGCCGAGCCGATCGAGGAGGTGCTGGAACGCCTCGACCAGGAGCCGGTGGAGAACCTCGCGGAGGCCGGCGACCTGACTGCCGTCGGCGGCCCCGCCGAGGCCGAGGACTCGCCCGACCCGGCGGCCGTCGGCACGGCCGCCGGCTCCGACACCGACGCGGGGCAGAAGGGACGGTCCGCCCCGGCCGAGCCCGGGCCGCCCGGCCGAGGCCGGGCGGTGACCGCGCTGCTCGTCGTGCTGCTCTCCGCCGCCCTGGCCGGCGCCGGCGTCTACGGCCACCGCTGGTACGTCGACCGGGCCACCGACCAGGCCCGGCGGGAGGCAGTCGCCGCCGCCCGGCAGGCCGCCGTCAACTTCGTCTCGGTCAGCGCCGCCAGCGTCGACCGGGACCTGCAACGCATCACGGCCGGGGCGACCGGCGACTTCAGGGACGAGTTCACCCGCGGCCAGGCGCAGGTCCGTACGGCCGTCGTGGAGAACAAGGTCCAGTCGCAGGGCACGGTGCTGCGCGCCGGACTGGTCTCCGGGGACCGCCGGCACGCGGTGGTGCTGGTGGCGGTCGACGCCACAGTGAAGAACGTGAAGGCAACCGACGGGCGCCCGTCGCACTACCGGATCCAGCTCGACCTGGTCCGGGACCGCGACTCGGGCGACTGGCTGGTGTCGAAGCTCCAGTTCGTCGGCTGACCGGGGAGGAGACCCGATGCGCGTCCTGACCGTCCTGCGTCGACGCCCGGCGCGGATCCGACCCGTGCCCGTGCTCGTCGTCGCGATCGTCCTGGCGGCGGCCGTGGCCCTCGCGGGCTGGTACGGCGATCACCGCGCCGGCCAGCGCGACCAGGCCGTACGCCAGGCCCTGGCGACCGCGCCCGCCGCAGCCCAGGGCGAGGAAGCTGCTGCCGGCGAAACCACGCCGCAGCACCACCCCGGCCCCGGGGGTGGCCACCACGACCAGCGTGGTCAGCAGGAAGGCGATGCTCACACCGTCCACCCTGCGGCCATAATGGCCTGATGGACAGGGCCAAACCATCGGCACCCGAGGGGTCCATAACGGCCGGCGCCGACTTCCTCCAGCTCGACGTGGACGAGGCCCCGCCCGGCGGGCGTGCCGACTGGCTGGCCGCCCGACTGCGGGCCGCCATCGCCGACGGCCGGATGCCGGTGGGAACCCGTCTGCCGGCCAGCCGGGTCCTCGCCGCCGAGCTGGGCGTCTCCCGCGGCGTGGTGACCGAGGCGTACCAGCGGCTCACCGAGGACGGTCACGTGGTGGGGCGCGGCCGCGCCGGCACCGTCGTGGTGGCCACACCCGCCGCGGTGGTCACCCGCGCGCCGGAGCCACCCGCCCCGGCCGAGGTGTTCGCCGCGCCGCCGGGCACCGACGTCTTCGACGCGCTGCGGACCGCCCCGGCGGAGCTCGACCTCACGCCCGGCGTACCGGATCTGGCGGCGTTCCCCCGCGCGGCCTGGCTGCGCGCGGAACGCGCGGTGCTGCACCGCCTCGCGCCCGCCGACTTCGGGTACGGCGACCCGACCGGCACCCCCGCCCTGCGGCTCGCGGTCGCCACCTGGCTGGCCCGCAACCGGGGCATCCGGGTCGACCCGGCCGAGGTGGTGATCGTCGCCGGGGTGTCCCAGGCGCTCGGCCTGCTCGCCCAGGTGCTGCACGGCGACGGCGTGCACACCGTCGCCGTGGAGGACCCCGGCTCCCTCGGCGTACGCCAGCACCTGCGCAACTGGCGGCTGGACACCCCGCCGGTGCCGGTCGACGCGCACGGGCTGCGCGTCGACCGGCTGGAGGCCAGCGGCGCCCCGGCGGTGATGCTCACCCCGGCGCACCAGTTCCCGACCGGAGTGGTGCTCGACGGCGACCGGCGCCGCCGGCTGCTGCGGTGGGCGCAGCGCGGCGGCCTGGTCATCGAGGACGACTACGACGCCGAGCACCGCTACGACCGGCCGCCGGTGCCGGCGCTGCGGGGCATGCTGCCCGAGCGGGTCTGCTACACCGGCAGCGTCTCCAAGCTGCTCGCCCCGGCCCTGCGCATCGGCTGGGTGCTGGTGCCGACCCGGTATCACGCCGCCCTGGTGGCCGCCAAGCGGATGGCCGACCTCGGCAACGCGGCCCTGCCCCAGCTCGTGCTGGCCGAGCTGATGGACTCGGGGGCGCTGGAGCGGCACCTGCGGCTGCTGCGCCGCCGGCACGTCCGCCGCCGGGACGAGATGATCCGGGCGATCCGCGACCACCTGCCCGGGGCGGTCGTGCACGGCGCCGCCGCCGGCCTGCACCTGCTGGTCACCCTGCCCGGTGACGTCGACGACGTCGCGTTGGCCGCCGCGACGCTGCGCCGAGGCGTCAAGGTGCAGCCGCTGTCCTGGCACGGGCAGCGACCGCAGCCGCCCGGCCTGGTGCTCGGCTACGCCGCGAACACCGCCGGCGACATCGAGCGCGGCGTTGCCACCGTGGGTACGATCCTGCGCGAGCTGCGCTGACCGCCGGGCCGGCACACTTTCGGCTGCCCGGGCAACGACCCGGCCGCGGCCAACTCCCACTCGGAGCCGGCGGGACTCGCCTGTGGCCGCCCGGCGCGCTTCGGCGACCCGGTCAGCGAGCGGGCGGCGACGGTGGCCGCTGGTACAGCGCGGCGAGCGCGGCGGCCGTGTCGGCGAGGCGGTCGCGCAGCGCCGCGGGGGAGAGGACCTCCACCTCGGCGCCGAGCCGGAGCAGGTCGCCGTGGGCGTGGGTGAGCGACTCGATCGGGATGACGGCCTGGATCCAGCCGGCCGCGTCCGGCGGGCCGGCGCTGGCGTCCAGCGCGGCGACCACCGCGTCGCTGGCGACCTCCCGCAGTCGCTCCCGGCCGCGCGCGGAGAGCCGGATCGTCGCCTCGTCCCGGTGCAGCCGGGCCCGAAAGTCCACCACGTGCTCCCGCCACCAGGCGGGCAGGTCGAACTCGGGCCGGTCGAACGGCTCGTCCAGCGGGGTGAGGTCGAGGATCTGGTTGACCCGGTAGGTGGCCGGCTCGGCCCGGTCCGGCCGGGCCGCGACCAAGTACCAGCGGCCGCCCTTGAGCACCAGGCCGTACGGCTCCAGCACCCGGGTCACCTCGCCGGTCCAGCTGCGGTAGCGGACCCGGATCCGGTGCTGGCCCCACACCGCCTCGGCGGCCGGCGCCAGATGCGGCGACGGGTCGCCGTCGGAGTACCAGCCGGGGGTGTCCAGGTGGAAACGTTCCTGGAGTCGGGCGGCCCGGTCGGCGAGCGGGGGCGGCAGCGCGGCCCGTAGCTTGAGTTGCAGGGTGGCCACGACCGACTGGTAACCGAGCTCGGCGGCCGGTCCGGGCAGCCCGGCGAAGAGCAGCCGGTCGGCCTCCTCGGCGGTGAGCCCGGTCAGCCGGGTCCGCCACCCGTCGACGAGCTGGTAGCCGCCGGCGTGGCCGGCCTCCCCGTACAGCGGGATGCCGGCGGCGTGCAGCGACTCGACGTCCCGGTAGACGGTCCGGACCGAGACCTCCAGGCGGCGCGCCAGCTCGGCGGCGGTCAGCCGGCCGTGGGCCTGGAGCAGCAGCAGGATCGACAGGAGACGACTGGCCCGCATTCCCCTGACAGTACCTGTCAGGGGAGCGGTCATACCGTCCCGGCATGGCTTTCCACGACAAGGAACTGACCGTGCCCGGAACCGTCGAGGTCGCCGGCCGGCACGTCAAGCGCTACCACATCGACCAGCCCGACCGCCGCCTCGAACCCCACGTGGTCGAGGCCGCGTACGCGTACCTGCCGAAGCTGCTGTCCGGGGCGGACGGCGGCACCCCGCCGGCGAGCTGGGTGGTGCTGCACCGGGGCGCGGACACCGGGGCGTACCTGCTGGCGTACAGCTGGTTCTTCGACAACGTGGTGGAGTGCCGGATCGCTATCGCCGGCCAGCCCGCGCTGGACTGCCCCGACGACAACCCCGCACACTTCGTCCCGCTGGACCGCCCCGGGGTGGGCTGCGTGTGGGAGCTGGGCGTGCTGGAGCACGAGCGCGCCGCCTGGATCCGCCATGTGCTCGCCTCCGACCGGCCCGACCTGGCCGGCTACCTGGCCGACACCCGCGCCGAAGGGCCGGTGGGCCGCTGATGGGCGACTTCGACTTCTTCGTCGGCAGCTGGAACGTGACCAACCGGCGGCTGAAACAGCGACACGTCGGCAGCGACGACTGGGACGAGTTCCCCGGAACGACGGTCGCGCACTCGTTCTTCGACGGCGCCGGCAGCTTCGACGAGATCCGCTTCCCGGCCCGTGGCTTCTCCGGGTCGACGGTGCGGATCCTCGACCCGTCGACCGGGCTCTGGTCGATCTACTGGATGAACAGTCGGCGGGGAGTCCTCGAGCTGCCGCCGGTGGTGGGCCGGTTCGTCGACGGCATCGGCACCTTCTACGCCGACGACACCGACGAGGGGCGGCCGGTCCGCTGCCGGTTCATCTGGTCCGGGATTACGCCCACCTCGTGCCGGTGGGAACAGGCGTTCTCCACCGACGGGGAGCGGACCTGGGAGACGAACTGGATCATGGAGTTCATCCGCACCGGATGACCGATCAGGCCGGCGGCGGATCGGCCGCCGCTCCGCTCGACACCGTGTCGATCCCCCTCGACATGGTGTCGAGCGGTGGCGGATAGTGTCCCGACCAATGCCGCCCCGAACGGGAGATGTGATGGCCCCCGACCACGTCGACGTCCTCATCGTCGGTGCCGGGCTCTCCGGCGTCGGTGCCGCCGTTCACCTGCAACGCAACTGTCCGGGCAAGTCCTACGCGGTGCTCGAGGGCCGCGGCGCCGTCGGCGGCACCTGGGACCTGTTCCGCTACCCGGGGATCCGCTCCGACTCCGACATGTACACCCTCGGCTACTCGTTCAAGCCGTGGACCGACCCGAAGGCGATCGCCGACGGCGACTTTATCCGCGAGTACGTCCGCGAGACCGCCCGGGAGCACGGCGTGCAGGAGCACATCCGCTTCCACCACCGGGTGGTGCGCGCCGAGTGGGACAGCGCCGCGGCCCGCTGGACCGTGCGCGCCCGGCGCGACGACACCGGCGAGGAGGTCGTGCTCACCTGCTCTTTCCTGTTCACCTGCTCCGGCTACTACCGCTACGACTCCGGTTACACCCCGGAGTTTCCCGGTGCCGACCGGTACGCCGGCCGGCTCGTGCACCCGCAGCACTGGCCCGAGGACCTCGACCACACCGGCAAGCGGGTGGTGGTGATCGGCAGCGGCGCCACTGCGGTCACGCTGGTTCCGGCGCTGGCCGAGCGGGCCGGCCACGTCACCATGCTTCAGCGCTCGCCCACGTACGTCATCGCGCTGCCCTCGCGCGACCGGCTCGCCGACGCGCTGCGGCGCTGGCTTCCCGCGAAGGCCGCGTATTCCGTGGTGCGCTGGAAGAACGTGCTGCTCGGAACGGCCAGCTACCAGCTGAGCCGGCGCGCTCCCGGCCTGGTGAAGAAGTACCTGCGCCGGGCCGCCAGGGGCAGCCTGCCGGTCGGGTACGACGTCGACCGCCACTTCTCGCCCCGCTACGACCCCTGGGACCAGCGGCTGTGCGTGGTGCCCGACGGCGACCTCTTCGCCGCCGTCAGCGCCGGGCGGGCGTCGGTGGTCACCGACACCATCGACACCTTCACCGAGCAGGGCATCCGGCTCGGCTCCGGCGAGGAACTGCCCGCCGACGTCGTGGTCACCGCCACCGGCCTCAACCTGCTCGCCCTGGGCGGCATGACCCTCGCCGTGGACGGCACCGAGGTCGACCTGGCGCAGACCGTCGCCTACAAGGGCATGATGCTCTCCGGCGTGCCGAACTTCGCCATGACCATCGGCTACACCAACGCCTCCTGGACCCTCAAGGCAGACCTGGTCGCCACGTACGTCTGCCGGCTGCTGCGTCACCTCGACGCCACCGGCCAGCAGATCGTCACCCCGCTCGCCCCTGCCACTGGCGAGCTGGTGCCGCTCATCGACCTGAAGTCCGGGTACGTGCTGCGCGCCGTGGACCAACTGCCCAAACAGGGCCCGGCGGCGCCCTGGCGGCTGCATCAGAATTATCCCCGGGACGTGCTGCTCATGCGGCGCGGCCGGCTCACCGACGAGGGCGTCCGCTTCTCCCGGGCCGGCGCGCCCGCCCCCGACGGCGCCGCCCAGCGCACCGCGCCCGTCGCCTGACCTGAGAGGAGCGCACCGATGCGTGACTTCGTCTTTCCCGGCGGCACCGCGGTCGTCACCGGCGCGGCCAGCGGCATCGGCGAGGCCCTCGCCCATGGGCTGGCCCGGCGCGGCGCCGACCTGGTCCTGCTCGACCGGGACGCCGAGCGGCTCGACGCGGTGGTCGCCGCGATCCGCGCCGCGCACCCCGACCGGCGCGTCGACGCCCACCTCGTCGACCTCGCCGACGCCGACGCCACCGACCGGGCGGCCGCCGAGATCCACCGTGCGCATCCCCGGATCCGGCTGCTGGTCAACAACGCCGGCGTGGCGCTGGGCGGCCGGTTCGACCAGGTCAGCCTGGAGGAGTTCTTCTGGGTCATTGAGATCAACTTCCGGGCCGTGGTCCGGCTGACCCACGGGTTGCTGCCCGCGCTCAAGGCCGAGCCGGGCGCCCACCTCGTGAACATCTCCAGCCTGTTCGGGCTGATCGGGCCGGCCGGGCAGGCGGCGTACTCGGCGAGCAAATTCGCCGTTCGCGGCTTCACCGAGGTGTTGCGGCACGAGCTGGTCGACGACGGCGTCGGGGTCACCTCGGTGCACCCCGGTGGCATCCGGACCCGGATCGCGCAGAGTGCCCGGGTGGGCACCGGCGTCTCCCGCGAGGAGTACGAGGTCGCCCGCCAGCGGTTCGAGAAGCTGCTCTCCATCGACCCGGCGAAGGCCGCCCAGGTGATCCTGCGCGGCGTCGAGCGCCGCCGGGGCCGGGTGCTGATCGGCTGGTCGGCGAAGCTGCCCGACCTGCTGGCCCGGCTCGCCCCCGCCTCGTACGGCAGGATCCTGGCGCTGGGGGCGAGCGTCGCCGGGGTGCGGGCGCCCGGGCCGGCTCCGGAGCCCGCCGGGTCCGAGCCGGAGCGGGCGGCGTGACGATCGCCCTGCCGCCCGCCGACTGGCTGACCGTGGTGGGCCGACGGGTTCGCCGCCGGATCACCGGCGACGGGCCGCCGGTGGTGCTGCTGCACGGCATCGGGCGCACCCTCGACGACTTCGCCGCCCAGCACGAGCTGCTGGCACCCGACCACCGCGTGATCAGTCTCGATCTTCCCGGCCACGGCGGCAGCGCGCCGCTGGACGCCCCGCACACCCTTCCGGCCCTGGCCGCGGCCGTCGCCGAGGCCCTGTCCACCGCCGGGATCACCGGCCCCGCGCACCTGGTCGGCAACTCCCTCGGTGGGGCGGTGGCGATGCGGCTCGCCGCCGACGACCCGGCCCGGGTGGCGAGCCTGGTGCTGGTCAACAGCGCCGGCTTCGGCCGGGAGGTCACCGTCGCGCTGCGGCTGCTCGCGCTGCGTCCGCTGGGCCGGCTGCTGCTACGCCCGCACCCGGCGATCGCCCGCCGCGCCGAGCGGGCCATCTTCCACGACCCGGCCTACGTCACCGAGGAGCGGATCGGCACGGCTCTCGCCGCGGCCCGGCAGCCGCACGCCGCGCGGGTGATGCTGGAGCTGGTCCGCAGCCTGGGCACCTGGCGGGGCGTACGGCCGCAGTGGCGCGAGGAGCTGCTCGCCGCGGTGGCCGCGCTGGACCTGCCCATCCTGGTGGTCTGGGGCGACCGGGACCTGATCCTGCCCGCGCACCATCTGGCGGCCGTCCGGGCCCGGCTGCCGAGGGCGCGCACCCACCTGTTCGCCGACACCGGGCACATGCCGCAGATCGAGCGGGCCGCGGAGTTCTATACGCTGGTCAACGAGTTCTGGGCGCTTCCTGCTGCTCGGCGATGAGCGCCAGCAGGGCGCGGTGCGTGTCGTGGTCCGCCGCGACGAGCAGCCCGCCCGCGCCGGTGTGCAGCGGCTGCCCGTGAATGCCGGTCACCACGCATCCGGCGGCCCGGCACAGGGCGATCCCGGCGGCGAAGTGCACGCTGTCCCGCAGGTGGCCGTCGGTCACGTACGCCGCCCGTCGACCGGCGGCGACCCAGGTGACCGCCAGGGTCGTGGAGACCACCCGCGGCCGGAAGCGCGCCACGAACTCCGGGTTCGCGAGCAGCCGGACGGCCCGGAACGCGGGGCTGTTCGGAAACGGCGGGTCGAGATTGACGTCGACCAGGCGTGACTCGGCCGACGGCGTGAGCTGCTCGTCCACCCCGTCGCGGCGTACGTGGGCGGCATTGCCGTCGGTCCAGAACACCTCCCCGGCGAAGGGATCGGCCGCGGCGGCGACCTCGGTGCCGGAGCCGGTCCGCAACGCCACGTTGACCGCGACCAGGGGCATGCGCGCCGCGTAGTTCAGGGTGCCGCACAGCGGGTCGACCAGCCAGGTGCGTTCCGCGGTGTCGGCCCCGGTGCGCCCACTCTCCTCCCCGAGCACCGCGTCGTCCGGTCGGGCGGCCCGAAGAACGTCGAGGATCGCCTGCTCCGCCTCGATGTCGGCAGCGGTGGCGAAGTCCCCCGCGGACTTCTGGATGCGGGCCAGTGGTGCACCGTACCGGGCGCGCACGACTGCGGCGCCGGCTCCCGCCGCGGCAATCGCCACGTCGCGGTCCATGATCATCATGCGGCGAGGATAGAACGGCGGCGCCTGGGACGGGGGCCGGCCCGATTGCCGTCGTTCGGCAGGTGCGGGAGTGCCTGGGGCGGGAAGACGGCCGCCATGGCCGAGGTGACCCTCTTCCTCGCCGGCGACGTGATGACCGGCCGGGGCGTGGACCAGATCCTGCCCCACCCGGGGCCGCCCGAGCTGCGCGAGCAGGTGGTCACCGACGCCCGCCGCTACGTCGAGCTGGCCGAGTCGGTCAACGGGCCGGTGCCGCGCCCGGCTCCGCCCGAGTGGCCGTGGGGTGCGGCGCTGCGGCTGCTGGACGCGCTGCGTCCGGACGTCCGGATCGTGAACCTGGAGACGTCGGTGACCGGCCGGGGCGAGTACGCCCCCGCCAAGGGCATTCACTACCGGATGCACCCGGCGAACCTGGCCTGCCTGACCGCCGCCCGCCTCGACGTGTGCGCACTGGCCAACAACCACGTCCTCGACTTCGGTCCCGCCGGGCTCGCCGACACCCTCGACGCCCTGCACGGGGCGGGCATCAGGACGGCCGGCGCCGGCCGGGGCGCCGACGAGGCGTGGCGGCCGGCCGTGGTGCCGCTCGGCGACGGCCGCCGGGTGCTGGTCTGGTCGGTGGGCGCCCCGTCCAGCGGGGTGTACCCGCCGTGGGCCGCGGCGGCCGGGCGGCCGGGGGTGGCGTACCTGCCGGACGTCTCGGCGGCGTCGGCCGAGGCGCTCACCGACCGGATCGCGCGGGAGGCGGGGCCGGGGGACCGGGTGGTGGTTTCGGTGCACTGGGGCTCCAACTGGGGCCACGAGGTTCCGGACGAGCACGTCGAGTTCGCCCACGCGCTGGTCGACGCCGGGGTGCACGTGGTCCACGGTCACTCGTCCCACCACCCCCGCCCGGTCGAGCGGTACCGGGGGCGGCTCGTCCTCTACGGCTGCGGCGACCTGATCGACGACTACGAGGGGATCGGCGGGCAGGAGTCGTACCGGCCCGAGCTGCGGTTGCTGCACCTGGCGACGCTCGACGCGGCCACCGGCGAGCTGGGCCGGCTGCGGCTGGTGCCGGTACGGATGCGGCGGATGCGGCTGGAACCGGCCGCCCCGCAGGAGGCTCGCTGGCTGGCGGACCTGCTCGACGGGCTCGGCGCGCCGTACCGGACCCGGTTCGGCCTCGGCGACGACGGGGTGATCGCCCTGCGCCCCGACTGAGGCGATCCGTGGCAGCGTCGCCCCCGCTCTCCCGGCGTCGCCGCGTGGCGTGGGCCACCTTCGTGGGCCCACCGGCACCCTCTCCTGCACCCGGTACGCACCATAGATACATGACGCATCCCACCGCCTCCGCGCGCGCCGCTGCGCCGTCCGCCGCCGAGCGGGCGTACCAGCACCTCAAGCGGGCCATCCTGGAGCAGGTCTACCCGGGCGGCCTGCTGATCAGCGAGGGTGAGATCGCCGAGGCGGCCGGGGTCTCCCGCACCCCCGTACGGGAGGCGCTGCTGCGCCTGGAGGCGGAGGGCCTGGTCGCCCTCTACCCGAAGCGCGGCGCGCTGATCCGGCCGGTGTCCGCCCGGGAGATCACCGACGTCATCGAGGCGCGGCGGCTGGTCGAGCTGCACGCCGCCGAGCGGATCTGGCCCCGCCGGGCCGAGCTCAAGGCCGACCTGGCCCGCTGGCTCGACGAGATGCGCCGGGCGCACGCCGTCGGCGACGTCACCGCCCTGATGGCCGCCGACCGGGCCTTCCACGCGACGGTCGTGGAGGCGGCCGGCAACGAGATCCTCGCCGAGCTGTACCACCGGCTGCGCGACCGGCAGCTGCGGATGGGGGAGGCCAGCTTCCGCCTCTCGCCGGGCTGGGCCGACGTGGTGCTCGCCGAGCACGCCAGCCAGCTCGCCGCCCTCGACGGCGACGACCCGCAGGTCTGGCTCGACGCGGTCGGCGCGCACGTCGACAACGCCGCGACCGTGCTGCGGACGCTGCGGTGAGCGGCGCCGCCCGTACAGTCGCCTCCCGTCGCCCCGCCACCCTGGTCTACGTCGTCGCGGTGACCGCCTACCTGGCTGCCGTCTTCCACCGCAGCACGCTCGGCGTCACCGGGGTGGACGCGGCGGACCGTTTCCACATCAACGCCGCCGCCCTCGCGACCTTCTCCGTCGCCCAGCTCGCCGTGTACGCGGCCATGCAGGTGCCCGTCGGGGTGTTGCTCGACCGGTTCGGCTCCCGCCGGCTGCTGCTGGCCGGCGGCGTGCTGATGGTCGCCGGCCAGCTGTGCTTCGCCGTCGCCACCGACGTCCGCCTCGCCGTCGCCGCCCGCGTGCTGGTCGGCCTCGGCGACGCGATGACCTTCATCAGCGTGCTGCGCATCGTGGCGTTCTGGTTCCCCGGCCGGCGGAACCCGCTGCTGGTGCAGCTCACCGGCACCGTCGGGCAGCTCGGGGCGGTGCTCGCCGCGGTACCCCTGGTGGCGCTGCTGCACCACGCCGGCTGGACGCCCGCGTTCCTCACCGCGGCGGCGCTCGGCGCGACCGTGCTGCTGCTCGTGCTCGTCGCGGTACGCGACACCCCGCACACCGCGCACACCACCGCCGCCCCCGACCTGCGCGCCGTGCGCCGGCAGCTCGCCGAGGCCTGGGCCCAGCCGGGCACCCGGCTCGGCCTGTGGGCCCATTTCGTCACCCAGTTCTCCGGCTCGGTGTTCGCGCTGCTCTGGGGCTACCCGTTCCTGGTGCAGGGGCAGGGGCTCTCGCCCACCGCGGCAGCCGCCCTGCTCACCCTGATGACCGTGGTGACCCTGGCCTGCGGCCCGGTGATCGCGCACCTGTGCGCCCGGCACCCGTTCCGCCGTTCGGTGCTGGTCTTCGCGATCACCGCCGGCACCGCCGCGGTCTGGGCGGTCGTGTTGGCCTGGCCGGGCCGCGCGCCGCACGGGCTGCTGGTGGCCCTCGTCGTCGTGCTGGCCGTCAACGGCCCCGGCTCGATGATCGGCTTCGACTACGCGCGCACCTTCAACCCGGTGCACCGGATCGGCAGCGCCACCGGCATCGTCAACGTCGGCGGGTTCGTCGCCTCGATCCTGCTGGTGCTGGCTGTCGGCGTGGTCCTCGACCTGGCCACCCCGGCCGGGCGGAGCACCCCGCCGCTGGACGCGTTCCGCTGGGCGTTCGCCGTGCAGTACCTGCTCTGGGCCCTCGGCGCGGTCCAGGTGCTGCGCTACCGCAACGCCGCCCGCCGCCGGCACGCGGCCGAGCAGACCGCCGTCGCCGTCCCCGCGCCGGCCGCCGCCTGACCGCGGGCAGACCGGCCACCACCGCGAGTGATCCGGCCGCACGCCGTGGCGGTCAGAGGGCCCGGCGACGGTGGGTCAGCGCGTCCAGCATCAGGGTGATGCCGGCACCGACCAGCCAGACGTCCTTGGCGAGGCCGGTGCCGGCCTGGGTGGGCTTCAAGCTGTTCGGCTCCCGCATCCCCGGCGTCTTGAGGTAGAGCTGCACCAGCCCGGCACCGAACGCGGTCAACGCCGCACCGACCAGCAGCGACGGCACGAACGGCACGAGCAGCGCGGCGCCGAGCGCGATCTCGCCCCGGGACAACACCTTGGCGAACCGATCCGGCCCCAACTGTTCCAGCTGGGGGACCGCGCCGACCGCCATGCCGTGCACCGCCTGCGCGGCCTCGCCCTCCAAGCCGCGCTTGCTGAGCCCGGAATTCAGAATGAACGCGCCGATGCTGACCCGGAGCGGCGCATGCGTCAGCTTCATGATCACTCCCGTCGGGATGCGGAATCGGACCCCGCGTACCCCGCGACGCGCGAGATAACCCGCCGCGCACCGGTGGGCCACCAGTGGTGATCGGCGGTAGGTTCGCGAAGGGAACGGAGACCGACACAGGCGGGAGGGACCGTGAGCCAGGAAGTCCGGGGAGTCGTGTCGCGGCGCAAGGGTGCGCCGGTGGAACTCACCACCATCGTGGTGCCCGACCCGGGGCCGGGCGAGGCGGTGGTCCGCGTCCAGTCCTGCGGGGTGTGCCACACCGACCTGCACTACCGCGAGGGCGGCATCACCGACGACTACCCGTTCCTGCTCGGCCACGAGGCCGCCGGCGTCGTCGAGCAGGTGGGGGAGGGGGTCACCGACGTGGCTCCCGGCGACTTCGTGGTGCTCAACTGGCGGGCCGTCTGCGGCACGTGTCGGGCCTGCCGGCGGGGCCGCCCCTGGTACTGCTTCAACACCCACAACGCCGCCCGGAAGATGACCCTCACCGACGGCACGGTGCTCTCGCCCGCCCTGGGCATCGGCGCGTTCGCGGAGAAGACGCTGGTCCACGCCGGTCAGTGCACCAAGGTCGACCCGGCGGCCCGGCCGGCCGCCGTCGGCCTGCTCGGCTGCGGCGTGATGGCTGGCCTCGGCGCGGCGATGAACACCGGCCAGGTGACCCGGGGCGATTCGGTCGCGGTGATCGGCTGTGGCGGCGTCGGCGACGCCGCGGTGGCCGGTGCGGCCCTGGCCGGGGCGACGACGATCATCGCGGTGGACACCGACTCCCGCAAGCTCGACTGGGCGCGCCGGTTCGGTGCCACGCACACCGTCAACGCGTCGGAGGAAGATCCGGTCGAGGCGATCCGCGCCGCGACGGGCGGCTTCGGCGCCGACGTGGTGATCGACGCGGTGGGCCGCCCGGAGACCTGGAAGCAGGCCTTCTACGCGCGGGACCTGGCCGGCACGGTGGTGCTGGTGGGCGTACCCACCCCGGAGATGAAGGTCGAGCTGCCGCTGCTGGACGTCTTCGGCCGCGGCGGCGCCCTCAAGTCCAGCTGGTACGGCGACTGCCTGCCCAGCCGCGACTTCCCGATGCTCACCGAGCTGTACAAGCAGGGCCGCCTCGACCTGGACGCGTTCGTCACCGAGGAGATCGCCCTCGACCAGGTCGAAGAGGCGTTCACCCGGATGCACCACGGCGACGTGCTCCGCTCGGTGGTGGTCTTCCCGTGACCGCCCGCGTCGACCACACCGTCACCTCCGGCACCTTCTCCCTCGACGGGCAGACCTTCGACGTCGACAACAACGTCTGGGTGATCGGCGACGACACCGAGTGTGTCGTCGTCGACGCGCCGCACGACGTGGCAGCGATCCGTCGGGTCGTCGGCGATCGCCGGGTGGTCGCCATCCTGGCCACCCACGCCCACGACGACCACGTACGGGTCGCACCCGAGCTGGCCCGGGCCACCGGCGCTCCGGTGCTGCTGCATCCCGCCGACCGGGTGCTCTGGGATCTGGTCCACCCGGACATCCCGCCGGACGGGGAGCTGACCGACGGCCAGACCGTCCAGGTCGGCGGGACCACGCTGCGGGTGCTGCACACCCCCGGCCACAGCCCGGGCGCGTGCAGCCTGCACGCCCCCGACCTTCGCGCGGTCTTCACCGGCGACACCCTGTTCGCCGGCGGGCCCGGCGCGACCGGCCGCTCCTACAGCGACTTCGGCACCATCATCGAGTCGATCCGGACCCGGCTGCTCACCCTGCCGCCGGAGACCGTGGTCCACACCGGACACGGCGACGACACCACTGTCGGCGCCGAGTCGCCCCACCTCGACGAGTGGATAGCCCGGGGACACTGAGCCGACCTCGGCAACGGTTCAGCACAGCCGGGTGAGCAGGATCCGGCCACCCTCGTACACCCCGCCATCGATGGCGACCACTCGGCCGCCGGCGTACCAGAGCGGCTCCCGGACATCCGGCGGAGCCACACCGAAGTGCTTGGTGAGCGTACTGTGCCCGTGTACGAGCAGCTCGCCGCCGAGCGTGCGCAGCATCGTGGACACCGGGTCGTCCGGGCGCGCCGGGTCGGCGTCACGAAACGCACCACGATCGCTCATCCGCCCGCAGAACGCCAGCCACCTGGCGCTGTCCGAGCAGGTCAGGGCCGCCGTCACGGCCGCGTTGATCGCGGCGACACTCGATCCCAACTCCAGGTAGCGCGCGGTGTCGGAGTGGACGAGCAGGTACCCGTCGACCACCGCGACCGCGGGCAGGCTCGTGATCCAGGCGACGTGCTGCGGCGTCAATCGGCGCAGATCGTCCGCACGCCCGCCGAACCGCGCCCAACCACCTCGGAAGCCGCCTGGCTCGTCCCACCCGGCGACCGGCGCCTCGCCGAACCGGTGCGCGGCGAGCAGCTGCACCTCGTGGTTGCCCAGCAAGGCCCGCACGGTGCCGCCCGCGGCCGGGGCGGAAGCGGCAAGCTGCCGAACATCATCGATGACACCAATGCCGTCCGGGCCGCGATCGACGTAGTCGCCGAGCAGCCACAGCCGGGCGTTGCCCCCGGACCATCCCCCCGAGCGGTCGACCAGCCCCGCCTCACGCAGCGCGTCCCGCAGCTCGGACCGGTGGCCATGAACATCCGCAGCCGCGTACAACGGAGCATCCGATCTTGGCACCGCCCAACCGTACCGCCGAGCCGCCAACCCCGGTGAACGTCGGCGCACCGGCAGGCAGTCCCAGCCACGGCGTGCTTGCTCGCCCGACGCTCTCGGGTTAGCCTGCCAGTGGACCCGGATGCCGGCGCATGGCGCCACCCGGTGTCTTCTCTCTCCCGACCGCTCGGCGCATCGTCCGCCCGGTCACTGATCACCGCCGACAGTCGTGCGGATCCGCCGCCTCGACTTCCTCGCCGGTCGACATTCCGATCGGCCGCCGAACCGTCGGCGGCTGATCGGGCCGTCTTGTCAGCACCGCCTTCGCGCCGTCACGGCCCGGCCGGACGCCCCGGCGCGGCCCTACCAACGCGCCCCTCCCGGCGCGACCCGGACGTCTCCGCGCGCCGTGATCTGTCCTTCCACCGTTTCCCACCACCCGTCGCCCCACCGGCGACGGCGACACCGAAAGGCATCGGATGAACAACACCGACACCATCGCGCCGGTCCCGCTCACCGGCGTCGTCGACACCGTCGACGACCACGCCCTGGTCCGCGTCGACGGCTACCTGCCCTCTGCCGCGGACGCGTACGTCACGCCCGCCCAGGTACGCCGATACGGCCTGCGCCGCGGCGACCTCATCACCGGCGCGGTCGCCGCCGTACCCCGTCGGAGCCGGCACGTCCCGCTGGTCCGGCTGGACACCATCAACGGGATGGAGCCGGAGGAGGCGAAGCGCCGGCCGGAGTTCTACAAGCTCACCCCGCTGTATCCGCAGGAGCGGCTGCGGCTGGAGACCGAGCCGCACATCCTGACGACCCGGGTC
>NZ_JBLROB010000019.1:0-121659 GCF_047921475.1 Micromonospora sp. SL4-19 | reverse complement strand
GGTCTGGCGGCGGATCTCCCCGAAGCCCGCGTCGGCGACACGGCGGGCGAGGCGTCGGTTACGGAGCATGCCGGAAACGTTGAGGTCTTCGACCACGACGGTGCCGTACTCGCCGGTGATGCTCGTGGTGAGCTTGTGGAGGGCATCAGCGCGCAGATTCGCCACCCGGTGATGGATCCGGTTGCGCTCGGTGTTCGCGGCGAGCCACCGCCTGGACGGCCGCTGCCCGGTGCGCCGGTCCGGCCCCCGGCGGCGGGAAACCCGGCGGGACAGCCGCTTGAGCTGCTTGAGCGCGCTGCCGTAGTGCGCCGGGTTCGGCACGAACCGCACCGCGCCCTGGCTGTCGGCGATCACCGCGAGGCACTTCACGCCCAGGTCCACACCCGCCGCCGCATCCAGACGCGCCGCAGCGCGGCCGGTGGCACGCTGGATCTCGACCTGAAAGGAGACGAACCACCGGCCCCGCTCGAACCTAACCGTGGCGGACAGGATGCGGGCGGTGTTGTTCGCGATGCGCCGTTGCAGCTTGCGGGTGGACTCGTGGGTGCGGATCATCCCGAGCCGCGGCAACGTGACATGCCGCCGGTCCGGCTCCACACGGATGGCGCCGGTAGTGAACCGGCAAGCCAGCCGGGCGGTGTGCTTGGACTTGCGCCGGGGCATACCCACCCGCTTGCCCTCACGCTGCCCGCGCTTGGACGTGGCGTAGTTGTCGAACGCCGCCGCCGCGTTCGCCAGGCCCGTGCTGTACGCCTCCTTGGAGTTCTCCTGCCACCAGCCTGCAAAACGCGGATCGGTCTTCTTGACCTCGTTGAACACCTTCCGCAACGCCGGCAGCGACCACGGCCGCCACGGCGTCAACTCCTCCTCGGCGATGCCGTACGACCCCTCCGCCTTCCGCTGCCACCAGGAGGCCATCACCCAGCAGACGGCCCAGTTGTAGGCGGCCCGAGCCGCACCACAGTGCGACCGCAGCCGCTGCTCCTGCATGACGTTCGGATCCAACGCGAAACGAAACGCCTGGACCACGAAACCAGGCCGCGGCTCGAACTTCTTCACACCAATGGTTCCTCGCCGGTCGCGGCAGCCAGAGCGCGGGCGGCACGGCTCGTCGCCGCCCGCTGCCCGTACAGCCGGGCACACATCGACGTCAACACGTCGGCCATGTCCTCGACCAGGTCGTTCGTGGATTCCCCCGCGTCCAGAACTACCAGGCGACGCCCGGTCGCAGCCAGCGCGGCTTGCAGGTGCTCCACACCGAACCGGGCGAGCCGGTCCTCGTGCTCGACCACGATCACCGCCGCAGCCGGGTCGGCGAGGAGACGATGCAGCTTACGGCGCTCGCCGTTCAGGCCGGAGCCGATCTCAGTCACGACCTCCGCCACGGCCAAGCCCTCGGCGTTCGCCCCCTCCACAACCCGCACGCTCTGGCGGTCCAGGCCACCCATCTGGTCGCTGGAGGACACGCGGCAGTAGGCGACCACGCGACCGGCCGCGCACCGCGCCTCTTCCACGATCCACGTACCAGACGGCGCCTGACGGACAGGGACCGGCATCCTGCCGCCCCTCACCCACCACCAGGCGGTCTGACAGGTCACGCCCTGCCCACGCGCCCAGTCTGAGAACTTCACATCTCCACAGTATATGCCAATGTTTGACTATGATTACCCATAAAACCCGGGATCTGTTGCCAACCCCGTGTTCATGCACCGGGCCGGGCGGCGGCCTGAATTCTGCCCGCACAGGCGGTGCAACTTGTTGACGATGCGCGACGGCCAGGAAGTCTTCTTGCTGTTGGATGTCTGGCCCGCCTCGTTCGACCACCTGCCCGAGACCCTGGACCCGTCCACCAAGCGCGCGATTGCCCACCGAAGGAATCCGGAGGGCTACCGACCTCCGCGCGATGGGCAAACCTCAACCCATGACCTTTCCAGGTACACGGGAGAAGATCTGCCGCCCCTGAGGTCGGTCACGGGACCTGTGCGACAGCGACGAGAGCACTCATCCACAGGGGCGGGTACGCGCCAGCCAGATTGTGAGCATCCGGCTGGTGTCCTCGCCGAGTGCCGCCGCCGCTCGGGCCGCCAACGCGGCCAGCTCGCCGTGCTGCGCGGCGGTGACCGGCAGCTCGGGTGGTGGCGTGCGGCGCCAGGTGGTTTGCGCGCCGTCGCGGGCGAGGCGGGTCACGTCGGCTTTGCCACGTTCGGCCAGGCGAGGGTCCGGGTCGATGGTGAGCATCAGGGCAGCGCGCAACTGGACGTCGACGCCGTTGCCAGACAGGAGGCGGTAGCCGGCCCGACGCAACTCCACCCGGGCGTCCCCGAGCAGCTGCCACGGAAGGCCTGGCGGCAGGGCACCGGCCAGGGGTCGCAGCGCGGTGGTCACCTCCCGGACCACCGCCGGCGACGGATCCCGTAGCAGCGGAAGCACCTCCTGCGCGACAACCGCCTCGAGCAGGCGCAGGCCTCGTACCGCCTGGGCACGGACCCTGGCTTGCGAGTGGGTCAGCAGCGGCCGCAGCAGCGGCGCGTCCGCTGCCGAGCCGGTCTCGGCAAGCCCAACGATCGCACCCAGCGCCGGTTCTCCGGCGCCGACCGCGGTCCGGTAATGCTCCCGGGCGTCGATGCCTAGCCGGCGGGCCGCGTCCCGGGCCACCGCCCGGATCAGCGGCGCGTCATCGTCCAAGTGCGCGGCAACGTCGCTGTCCTGACCGACCCGGGCCAGCCCGGTCAACGCCACCACCCGCACCTCCGCACGAACCGACCGGGCCAGGCGATGCAGGACGTCGTGCCGGCGGGTCCAGACCGCCTCACGGCAGGCCGCCTCGGCTGCCCGGACCCGAATCCCCACATCCGAGTCAGTCTCGGCACGGATCACGAGGTCGGGCAGACGCAGCCAGCCCTGGGACAGGCCGATGTCGAACACGAACCGCCGCTGCCTGCGGCCACCCGATCCCAGCAGCCCGCGCCACACCTCCACCGGTGCCGGCAGCATCGCCGCCCGTATCTGGGTGACGGTGAAGCTACCTCGCAGGCGCGCGTCGAGGCGCAACGCCATCGGCAGCACCGCGGGCAGGTAGCCACCCGGTTCGTCGGCGAGCAACAACGCCAGCCCGGCCCGCGCCCGATCCCGTACCGGCGTGACCCAATCAGCGGTACGCAGCACGAGGAACGGCATCACCTCCGGGCATGGACGACCGACCATCGCCGCGACCGCGCGTTCCCGGATTCGCCCGTCACCGTGCATGCTCGCCAGCGCCATCGCGACAGGCCCCGACGTCGCGACCGAGAAACGCGCCCCGACCCGCCGCAACGCAGGCTCCTCGTACGGGCCGTACCACGGTGCCTGCCGCGCGTGCCGGTCCAGCCGGGCCACCAACCCCGCGACGCCGGCCACCAGCGTCAACGCCGATCGCGCCACCACCTCGTCACCGGCATCATCGACCGCGAGCAGCACCTCGACCAGATGGTTCAACGCCTCCCACCGGCCCGCGGCGGCATCGTCGACCGCGATCCGCACCGCCCCGAGAGGCTCGCCCTCCCCCACCGCCGGCGGCTCAACCCCGCTGCCCCGTCTCCCCCAGATCACCCCGCCATCCTGCCCGAGCCAACACACCCGATCGAACTCGATTCGGCCCACTCATCGACCCCGGCAAAGCAGCGCGGGCTGGACATGTGCCAGAGCCGCTCGACGGCACCTGGGGACGGGCATGGGTGCGCCGTGGCGGCGCGGCGCGGTGCGGCGCGGACGAGTTCACGCGGATCCTGCGCCAGCACGGCCAGCAGGGGCGGCCGTGAGCGACGTCGCAGCGAGGCGGTGCAGGTTCCGTGAATTCCTCCAGCCTAAAATCGAGGCTTACGTATTGAGCCGGGCACGGAAATCAACGGCCTCTTCACGGCTTCCCGGGTGACTCGTCGGACGCCGTAACGGCCTGCCCGACGAGGGTGGTGACGGTGCTCAGGTGCGGGCGTCCGACGACGACCGGTTCGAGCGGGGACGGCGGAGTCCGGGTGAGGTCCGAACGGTTGATCGAGAAGCTGTCGGATAACGGATCTCCAAGGTGGCTTCGGCTCACTACGGTTGCAGCGTGACGACGGTCGGTGTGCTCGGCCCAGTGTGGGCAATGCGGAACGGCACCCCGATCGAACTCGGGGCGCCGCGACAGCGCGCGGTGCTGGCCCGGCTTGTCGCCGGAGGCGGTCATGTGGTGTCGGTGGACCGGCTCATCGAGGACCTCTGGTCGGGAGACCCGCCGCCGCGGGCCCAGGCCGCCCTGCAGGTGTACGTGTCGAACCTGCGCCGGGCGCTGGAGCCGGACCGCCCGCCCCGCCGTCCCGCCCGGATCCTCGTCACCGCGGCTCCGGGGTACGCCCTGCGACTACCGGCGCCGGACGTGGACGCATGGCGGTTCGAAGCGGCGCTGCGGACGGCGACGCGGGTCACCGAGACGCAGCCGCGGGCGGCGCTGGCCGGGCTGGACGAAGTCCTCGCCTGTTGGGGCGGGGCCACGCCGTACGCCGAGTTCGTCGGGGAGCTGTGGGCGGACCGGGAGAGCGAACGGCTGGGCCGGCTACGACTGACCGCCGTCGAACAGCGCGCCAAGCTGCTGCTCGACCTGGACCGCGCAGATGAGGTGATCCTCGACCTCGATCCGCACGTCCGGGACCATCCGCTGCGGGAGCAGGGCGCGATGCTGCTCGCGGTCGCGCTGTATCGCCTCGGACGGCAGGCCGATGCCCTCGACGTGCTGCGATCGGTGCGCGCCGCGCTGATCGAACAGTTAGGCATCGAACCCGGCCCCGAGCTGCGGAGCCTGGAGACGGATCTGCTTCGGCAGAACCCTCGCCTGGGGCCGCCCGCCTCCCGGGTCGCCCGGCCCTCAGCCGTGGTCGGGCGGGCCGACCCGCCGGCTGTCGTACCCGATCGACCGCCCGCGGCGCAGCCAATGCTCGGCCGCGCGGCCGAGCTGGCCCGGATGCGCTCGGCGGCCGACCGCGCCACCGCAGCCGGCCTCGGCATCTGCTGGGTCGGTGCCGAAGCGGGTGGCGGGAAGTCGACGCTGGCCCGCCACCTCGCCGAGTCCCTCACCGACGACGGCTGGACCACGGCGATCGGCACCTGCCCGCAGGTGGATGGCGCGCCGCCGGCCTGGGCGTGGCACGAGGTGGTCACCGCCGCCCGCGGACGGCTCCCGCTCGACGAGCCGGAGGCCCGCGGCCTGCAGCTACTACTGAGCACCGGCACCGCAACGCCTGCCGGCGCCCGCGGGCAGTACGACGAGTTCCACCTACGCCAGGCGCTGGGTGCCTACCTGTCCCGGCTGGCCGGCCACGGCCCGCTGCTCGTCGTGATCGAGGACATCCACCGGGCCGACGGTGAGACCCTGCGTATCCTGCGCCACCTCGCGGCCGCCCTGGCTGAGGCGCCCGTCCTGGTGGTGGCGACATTCCGCCCCGACGAGGTGACCGACGACTTCGTGGTGGCCCGGGCCGCGCTCACGGGCGTACCGGCGGTGGAACTGGACCTCGGCGGCCTCGACGACGCGGTCGTCACCGAACTGCTGCGTCGCCATGGCGTCGACACCACCGACACCGAACTGCTGCACACCGTGCGGGAACGCTCGGCGGGCAACCCGCTGTTCACGATCGAGCTGGCCAAACTGATCGCGGCCGAAGGCCCCGGGTCAGCGCTCGACGGCATCCCCGCCGCGCTGGGTCACGTGCTGGCCCGGCGGCTGGCACGGCTGCCGGCCACCGCCCAGACGGTGCTGCGGCACGCCGCCGTCCTGGGCTCGGACGCCGAGGTCGACATCCTGATCGCCGTCGACGGCGGCCCCGAGGAGCCGGTCCTCGACGGCCTGGAGGCCGGGGTGACCGCGGGTCTGCTCGTCGAGCCCGAGCCGGGGCGGATCCGGTTCGCGCACGCCCTGATGCGGGACGCGCTCTACCACAGCGTCCCGCTGCTGCGACGCACCCGGATGCACAGCCGAATCCTCACTGTGCTGCGGGAGCAGCGCGTCGACGGTGTGGCGGCGTTGGGGAGGCACGCACTCGCCGCCCTCACCCCGGCCACCGCGCAGGACGCGATCGGGCACCTGGCCGCCGCCGCCCGCTGGGCCGGTGACCTCGGCGCGCCTCGGGAAGCTGCCGCGTACTGGACCGGCGCGCTGCGCGCGGCCGACCTCGCCGCAGCGGTTCCGGCCCGCGCACGTCTCGACCTGCTCTGCAATCTGGCCACCGCGAGCGCACTCGCCGGTGACGTGCTGAGCGCCCGCGCCGCGCGCGCCGAAGCAGTGCGGCTGGCCACCGGGATCGGCGACCCGCAGGCCGTCCACGCCGCACTGACCTGCTTCGACGCCCCGGTGACCTGGACCATCCGGCCCGACCGCGCCGTCGACGAGCCGCTGGTCCGGCTGCTGGAACAGGAGCTGTCCCGCGTGGGCGACGACGGCCCGGCGCTGCGGTCCCGACTGCTGAGCACTCTCGCCTTCGAGATCGAGGGCGCCGATCTGCAGCGCGCCGACGAGGTCACCCGGGAAGCCCTCGCGCTAGCCCGCCGGCAGGACGATCCGGCGGTGCTCTGCCGCGCGCTCAACGCCCGCTACTTCGTCACCGTCGCCCCCGCGCACCGGGCCGAACTGCCCGACGTCGGGCGGGAGCTGCTGGCGGTCGCCGAGGCTGCGGGGCTTACCGCGTACCAGTGCGAGGCCCACCACATCCTCTACCAGGCCGCGCTCACCGAGGCCGACTTCGACCGGGCACGCCACCACGTCGACCGGGCGATCGAGGAGGCCACGACCGGTCAGCTGGGCCTGATCCTCGCCGTCATGGGGTGGTTCACCGGCCTGCGCGCTCTCTTCGCCGGTGATCTCGATGAGGCGTCGCGCCGGTACGCGGAGATCAGCGATCGGATGAGCCGCGTCGGTGGTCCCAACGCGGCGGCGATGGGGCTGATGGGTCGGTTCACCGTGCTGACCGCGGTCGGGCGCGGGCACGAGGTGGTCGAGGAGATCCGGCAGGTGCATGCGCGGGTGCCGGACGACACGCACGACGTGCTGGCCCACGCGCTGCTCTCCGCAGGCGACCGGGAGGCGGCAAGGGCTGTCTGGCGGCCACAGACCCCGATCCGCCCCGACTACCTGTGGCTGTACTGGATGACGCTGCGCGGGCAGGTCGCGGCGCGGCTCGGCGACCGCCCGGCTGCGCAGCGCTGCTACCGCGAGCTGCTGCCGTGGGCCGGGCGGTTCGCCGGCCTGGAGTGCGGATCGATCTCGCTCGGCCCGGTGGACCAAACCCTTGCCGAGCTCGCCGCCGCGCTGGGCGATCCGGCCGTCGCCGCGCACCGCGACGCCGGGCTCCGGCTGGCCCGCAGGGTCGGCGCCGTGCCGTGGAGCGACGAGTCGGCGTACGTGCCGGCGGCGGTGCGTTGAACCGGGTCACCGCCGCTCGGACGTGTCACCCGCCGAAGACCGTCGCCTCCCGGCGGCGGAAACCCGGTCGCAGCGCCGCGAGCATCAGCCGCAGCACCGGTCCGGCGATCTTTCTCAGCTCGTCCAGCTCCTCCGGGCGGGCGTACCGCTCGATCCTGGGCAGTTCGAAGCGCAGCGCACCGCCTTTGCGGACCGCCCGCTCCACGGTGTTCCAGTCGGCGACGCTGACGTAGCGCCGGATTACCGGGAAGATCAGCCGCTCCTCCTCCTCGATGTGCTCGTCGAGGACATCGCGCAGCTGAGCCAGGGCCGCGGCGAGATGCCCTGCGACGGTGCGTACCCGGCCCGCTTCTGGTGAGCCCGAGGCGAACGCGGCGATCAGCTCGTCCGCCGCCGCCCGTACCTCGTCCAGGACCGGATCGAGCGCGGCGTGGTCGTCGCTGAGCTCCCGCAGGTCGATCTCCGCGCCCGCCGACTGTTGCAGCACCGGCCAGAGGACCTCGTCCTCCATCTTGTGGTGGTGATGGATGCCGTCACAGAGCAGCCGCAGATACGTCCGCAAGGCCGTCGCCCGGCGCCGGTCGTACGCGATCTGTCCAGCAGCCACATGGCTGAGCAGCTCGGCCAGCCGGCGAGTGTCGGACCGCATGGTGCGGTGGTTGATCCGGAAGCCGATGAGGTTCGGCTCGGGGTGGGGGGTCGTGGTGGCCATGGTCTCCTCCGGCCGCACCGCTGGCGGCCTGTTCGGGATGGGGCGGCCATTGGCGGGCAGCCCCGGTGCCGGCTACGGACGGCCGACTCGCTCTCGTGCTTCTCAACCCTCGGGCACTGCGCCTGGCGAACACTTGGTGCCGACTTGGCGGGCGCGCCTGGTGCACCATCCGAACCTTTCGGTCGGCCGGTCGGGACCGCACCCACCAGCCACCAGCCCGCCAAGCCGGCGTTAAGGGTCCGCCAACTCCGACCCGGCCCTATGAATGCCGCACCTCGTCGGGCAGCCGCAGCACACCGGAGGAAGGAACATCTATGAAAACCAAGCACGACGGGCCGCTGTCGTGAGCATTCTCGGTGACGCCGCTGTCCGGGCGGGCCTGACAGTCGGGGTGCTCGGCCCGACCGCCGTGCGGCACCACGGCCGGGCCGTCGCCGTCGGCGGGCCGGCACCGCGTACGGTGTTGTGCCGACTGGTCATCGCCAACGGCCAGTTCGTGTCGATCGACGCAGTGGTCGATTGCCTGTGGCCGCACGACCCGCCACCGAGTGCCCGGATCACCGCGCAGGGCTACTTGTCGGTGCTGCGACGGGCGCTTGAGCCCGACCGGGCGCCACGGCAGCCCGGGCGGGTGCTCGTTCGGGATGGCGCCGGGTACGCGTTGCGGTTGGGGTCGCGCACGCTCGACGCCGACCGGTTCAGCACGGCGGCGGCCCAGGGACGGGACCTGCTGACCAACGGTGAAGCCCGATCCGCGCTGGTCCGGTTCGACGCGGCGCTCGCACTCTGGCGGGGACGGGCGTACGCCGACTGCGCGGACCACGAGTTCGTCATCGCGGAGTCGCATCGGCTCCAGGAGCTGCGGACCGGTGCGCTGGAACACCGCCTGGCCGCCCTGGTCGAGTTGGGCGCCAACGATACGGCCGTTGCGCAGCTCCGGGCGTTCCTCACCGAACACCCGCTGCGGGAGCGGGGTTGGGCGCTGTTAGCGCAGGCGTTGTACCGGGCGGGCCGCCGGGGGGACGCGCTGGCCATGCTGCGCGAGGCGCGGAACCGCCTGATAGACGAACTCGGCGTCGAGCCCGGACCGGAGCTCGCCGGGCTGCACCGCGACATCCTGGACCGGACGCTCACTCCGCGGCCAGCAGCGAAGATCAACGGTCAAGGTGCTGGCGCGAACGCGAAGCGGACGCGTCCTCAGGCAGTTGGACGCCGGTGAGCTCACCGCAGCGTGTGAGCAGCCCGTCCAGCAGTGCCGGGTCCATGCTGGAGGGGGACGGCCGCCAGTCGCGTTGGCTGAAATAGTGCCCACTGACCAGGACGTCGGCGTCGGTGCCTACGGCAAGGCGCACCTGGGCCCGCGCGGCGTCGTCGGGGCTCGTCGGCGCAGCGTCGCCGCCCATCTTGGTGCGCACCCAGCCGGGGTCGACGACGTTGCTCAAGGTTCCGGGCCATCGACGGGCGACGGCCAACGCGAGCATCAGGTCCAGCAGCTTCGAGCTGGAGTACACCTCGACCCCATTCCACGGGCGGGTGTCGTACTGCAGGTCGGCGAGGTCAACCACACCGTCCGCGGCCATCGCCGACGACACGAACACGAGACGCTCCGGCTGGGCGAGCAACGCCGTCAGCAGGTACGGCGCGAGAACGTTGACCTGGAAGGTCGACTCCAGCCCATCCCCGGTCAGCTCCCGCTCCGAGGCGTCCAGCCGGGCGATCCCCGCGTTGTGCACGATGGTGTCGAAGCGTCCGAACGCGGCCAGCGACCTGGCGAGCGCGGCGGTTTCCTCGATCGAGCGCAGATCGCCGACCGCGATCCCGGCCGCTGCCGGGAGCGCCGTCTTGGCGACCGCCGCCCGTTCCTCGTTGCGGGCGTGCAGGACCACCTGATGCCCCCCGGCGATGAGCTGGGCCGCGGTTCGCAGGCCAATGCCGTCCACCGAGCCGGTGACAAGAATGTTGCGCATGCCGTTCCTTCCGTCGTTGTGCCGCTTCACCCTGGCAGGACGGTTGGGAATCGATTGGAACCCCGTTGGTGACCGGCCCGGCAGACACGTCGTCGTCCCGCACCTCGGAACGGGGTGCCAGCCTGTGCCGGCCGCTTGGCGGCGTCTCAACGCCACCGCGGCCCGCCACACCAAGTCGGGCCCATGAGGTGATTGCTGTGCCGTGGCCCTGAAGACCTGCCCGGCCTCCGCGGCGACACGCTGTGCCAGATGATCATCGAGCGGGCCGACCGGCCGATGTGCTGATGCTGACCGCAGCGAGCGCACCCGGCGACCGGGTCAGCGGGCTGACCCTTGGCGCGGATGACTATCTCGCCAAGCCCTTCCACTTCCCCGAGCTGATCCTGCGTATCCAGGCCCTCGCACGCCGCAAGCCAGACGCGCGACCCCGGACGCTTCACGCAGCCGGAATCGCGCTGGACCCGGTACACCGGTCGCGATGGGCGGCAACTCAACCTCTCGGTGAAGGAGTTCGCGGTGCTGCAGGCGCTGCTACTGGCCAGCCCAGGCTTCCTGAGCACCGAGGCCCTGCTCGAACAGGTCAGGGACGAGAACGCCGACCAGTTCACCACCACCGTCACCGTGACCGTGAGCTGGTTACGACGCAAACTCGGCAACCCACCGATCATCGCAACGACGCCGGGAATCGGCTACCGGATCGCCGGATCCCACCGACCCGCAACGGCACGCAGGAGACCAATTAAAGCCCTCGGCCGCGCCGGATGACATGGTGAGTGGCCGAGCATGAACGAGCCGCATAGAAGCCCAGCTCAGGACAAGTGGCAGGGTTTCGAACCCGGCAGGTGCGCCCCCTCGCCCAGCTGCTCGGCGCGAGTCAGCAGGACCGCCCGCCTCGCCAAACGAAGACGCGATCGCCTCGGCGACTTTCTCCACAAGGACGAGCATGCTGCGTGACCTGCGTGGACGAGGTTTCGGCAAGCGCAGGGGTCGGCTGAGACTGCATCCGTCGCAGGAGTCGTCGGAGTCGTCGCCCTTACTCAGATGGACGGGTCGAGGTGAGCGTTCCACACGGGCGCTGCGCGCTCGTGCGAATCAACTCCGGCGAAGAAGGCGTCGGTCAAAGCGGGATAGTCCTGCCTGTCGATGCCGACGACCTCGGTGAACTTGGGCCGGTGCACGGCGAAGCCGTCGGGACTCGGCTGCGGGCGGTAGGGCACGCCCATCTTGAAGGACCGACGAACCGGCCCGTATTCGACGGCCTCGACGATCAACGCGTCAGTCCGTCCACCAGCCAGGTGCAGGTACCCGTCGACCACCAGCACCGCGCGAGCCGCGTCGTGTTGGTTCGCCTGTAGCGCCTCCAGGCCGGCTTGTGCGCCGTCGCCGACATCGTCGAAGGCGAACCGGTCCATGCCGCGATCGCCGCTGGCCTGCTCATAGCCGAGCAGCGGGATCAGTGTCGCTCCATCCGAGACGCCCCAGATGCCATGGGCGGCAAAGAACCCGGCCAGTCGGGCGATTTCCTGCATGGCTGCCAGTATCCAAGAGCCACGCGCACCGTGCTGTCCCCGAAGGTGGGTGTTTCCCTTCGCGCCCCGGAAGCCGGGGCGGAGCCGCGGGCTGCCTGTCGTCGTCACCGCCGCACCGCGACGCAACCGGCGGCCGGATGACCGGCACGCGGCTCCGAGGGTCGAATCGAATGCATCGGGCCGCGTCGTCGAGCCAGGTCGATCGCACGACCTTGATCGGTCCCAGCAAGGCTGGCCGACGATGAGCGACCAGTCGACCTGGCGGATGTATCCCTCGAACGTCACCAGGATCTCGCTGCTGGTCTTACGGGTGTGGGCTACGCCCGCTTAAGTTCGAGCACTGGAATGCTGCGGACTCCAGCAGTTTGGCGTGCGTACTCGGCAAAGCCTGGGTAGCGCCGCGCTTGCTCGGCGTAGATGCGGTCGCGTTCAGCGCCGGTCAATCCGCGGACGGTCACCTTGTATGTCTCGGTTCCGCGTTCGACATTGCCGACACCGGCGGCGGTCAAGTTGTGGTACCAGTCCGGGTTGGTGGAGTGCTCCACCCCTTGGTTGCGAAGCCGTAGATGATGTCCGGCTCGGGTGATAGAAGGCCCGGCGGCCGTTCCCACTCCCAGGCCGGCGGGCACCCGGGTCCCGCACCATCCGCACCGGCAGCAGTGGCGAGGACGTCGCATTCGTCAAACGGTTCATCGGCGCCCGTCGGTGCGGCCCAGCGTCCATCGAGTTCGACGCCCGGACCGAGTCGGGCGTGCGGTGGTACCAGGGCATGCGGGGGCTCACCGCCGACGGCATCATCGACCGCCTCACCTGGGCCGAGATGGGCGTGCGCGTCACATACTGAGCCTTTCCAAGGCGACGGACCACGCACTCGTGCTGCTGACCAGCGCCAACTTCTCCCCCAGCGCCGAGGACACCAACATCGAACTCGGCCTGCTCGTCCAGGGCTCCCCTTCGCCGAGCCCATCAAGTCTCAGCTGCGGGCGCTATACGACCGGGTTCTACGGTGATCGTCCGCCGGGCAGAGCGGTCGACGGGGGGCCGGTCACAGCCAAGGCAGGACGGGCGGAGTGGCGGGGGCGGCAAGCCGGGCGAGCCAGCCGACGATCCCGGCGGTGCCCTGCATGAAGCCGGGTTCCGGCGGCAGATCCGGCGGGGTCCTGGTGTGCTCGGTGTTGGACCAGGTGACGCCTGGTGGTGTGGGGACGGTGCGGGCGAGGACGTCCGCGGCGAGCAGGTTGGCCCAGGTGAGCAGGGCGGTGTCGGCAGTGGCCTGGAAGCGGTCGAGTAGCAGCTGCCCGACGCCGGCGGTGCCGCAGCAGCGGGCGAGGTTGTCCCAGTAGCCCGGGTACAGCCGCTGCGGGAGGCGGCTGTCGTGCAGCGCCCGTAGGCACGCGTCGACGGCCTGCCGCCAGCGGGGCTGCGGGTCGACGGTGTCGAGGAGGGCGAAGAGCCGTACGGTGCCGGTGGGGCCGTGGCACCAGCCGAAGTTGACCGGCGGGCGGTCCGGGCGGGGCGGAATCAACAGCGGCAGCGCCCAGCCGTCGGGGTGGCGGCCCAGGGCCAGGAGGCCGTCGGCGGCGCGGACGGCGGTGTCGAGAAGGTCGTCGCGGTGGAGGGTGCTGCCGGCGGCGGCGAGGGCGTAGGCGACGCCGGCGGTGCCGTGGGAGAAGCCGGGCATGAGGCGCTCATGCCCGGCCAGCATCCGCCAGTGCAGCCCGTCCGGCCGGTCCTCGGCGAGCCCCACTAGGCCGTCAGCGAGGACGTGGGCAGCCTGCACCACAGCACTGTCGGCGACATCGTCGCAGGCGTCGAGGAGGGTCAGCAGGATGCCCGCGTCTCCGGAGATGACGTCGGAGTACCGGAGCGGGTCCACGGGTCGATGCAGAAGCCGCTCGGCGATCCGCGCCGTCACCAACGCGGCGGCGTCGAGGGCGGCTCGGTCGCCGGCGACCGTAGCCCAGGCGCGCAACGCGACCGCGACCCCGGCCCAGCCGCCGAACAACCCGTCGTCCGGCATCGTCGCGGCGTCCGGCTCGTGCCGGGCAAGATGCACCAGCCGGTCTCGGGCACCGGCCGCGACCCGGCCGAGAGCCGACCCCGGCCCGGCGGCACCACCACCCGTCGTCGCTTCGGCGGGACCATCGGCCGTGGACAGACCGGCGGCCGTGGCCTCGGCGCAGCCGAGCAACACCCCGGCGGTCCCGGCATAGAGGTCGTCGAAGCGTTCGCCCGCCTCCAGCCAGCCCAGACCACCGTCGGCGGGCACCGCCACCGACTCGATCCAACTGAACGCCCCGCCGAACCACGTCCACCGTCACCGCGCCGATCCTGCCACCCGCCGCCGGGCGGCGTCCTCGCGATATCGCGCGCCTGGCTGCCGTGCTCAGGGTGAAGACGCACACCCTCTAAACCGTCCTAGGACATCAGCTTCGAGCCGGCTAAGAGCCTGGCCCACTGCCCCCGCGACGAGCGGCAACCAGCCGCTGTTCGCGCACGGCGCAGGACGAGCCCGTTGGGGTTCGAGTCGCGTCACAGTCCAACGCGCACGCATCTGCCGGCCGGGGCCGCCTAGCGCCGAGTTGGCGTAGGCGGCCCCGAATCCTGCGTTGCTGCGGTGTTACTGACAGGCGGCGGTCACGTGAGCGACGGCGGCCGCATAAGCAGACTCGGCTGTCGCCAGCGTGGCCGCGGTCTCCTCGAGTTGGACGTTGGCCTTCGTGACCTGCGCCGCGGCCTGCTCGATGGCCTCGGCCGGTTGCCCGCTCGCCACCCTCTTCTCGAGCTTGGTCTCGGCATCGTGGACCTTCGTCCGGGCCTTCTGGACGGCCTTTTCAGCCTTGTCGACGGCCTTTGCTGCCGCGTCAGCCTGCTTCCGGGCAGTGCGGCAGGCTGGCGAGGGGCCGACGGGGCCACCGGGCGCCTCGACGACGAAGGACTTGATGATGCCGTGGTGGCCTCCGTGGGTCAGCGCGGCCCAGATGGTGCCTCCCTCCGGGAGGTTGATCGGCTCGGTGTAGGCGACGGCGCCCTGGAGGTCGCCCGGTGCCGCGGCGCCGGGCTCGGTCACGACGTAGGTGATCGTGTACGCCGGGTCGGTCACCGCGAGACCGGTGCCGGCCTTGGTGAGCGTGACGACCTTGTCCGCGGCGTTCCCGGCGACCTCGCTGCCGCGGAAGTCGTGGATCGCCGCACCGCCACCGGTGCTACCGGTGATCACCGTGGTGCCGTTCAGCACGTAGTCACTGCGGTAGAGGGCGGTGTTGGTGTTGGTGATCGTGCTGTCGGTGATCGTGAACAGCGGGCCCGCGTTGTAGGCGTAGATGGTGCGGGCACCCTTGCCGCTTACGGTGGACCGCTCGATCGTGACGGTCGGGCCGGAGCCCTCGGTGATGATGACGCCCTGCGAGCCTGACATCGTGGCGTCCGACCGGATCGTCGCGTCTTGAACCGCGAGGTGGCCCTTGTTGCGCACCATGAAGAACGCTGCCAGCGCGGTGCTGTCGGCGCTCTGCACGACGGTCAGGTTCGGACCGATCGTCAGCTTCGCGCCATCGACGTTGAAGTAGACGTTGCCCACCGCGGTGAGCGTGGTCGGCTTGTCCGCCTCGAGGCGGGTCTTGCCAGCGTCGACCTGGATCGCCCCGCCCTTGTCGGCAACGAGGTCGTCGGTGATCCAGATCGTGGCCTCGCCGCTGCCGATCTCGGCGATGCGGAAGCGGAGCTCCTCAATGCTCGCGGACCGGTACTGCTTCTCCGCTGCAAGCGGGTTGAGGAACTTGATGGCCGTGGTGAGCTCGGCGACGGCGGCGTCGACCTTGGTCTGCGAGGCGTACGGGTCGTCCATCGCAGCGCCGGCGGTGTCAATGGCCTTTGTGAGGAACTGGAAGCTGTACGGTGTGTAGCCGGCCGGGTTCGGGGCGTTCTCGCCCGTCATGGTGGCCAACAGACCCGCCAGAGCCGCCTTGTTGGTGAAGGGCAGCGTGTTGACCTGACCGGACAGGCCGGCGAGATGCGGGTAGGCGACGGCAGAGCTGGTGGCCGGTTGCCATGCCCAAGCCGCCTCGAAGGTCCAGCCAAGACCCTTGTAGGTGTCCTGGACGGTGAGTTCGGCCTGGGTGAGCTCCCTGATGCCGCGCTGCTCGGTCTTCGTGCCAGTCAGCGGCACGCCGGCCCACACGACGTTGCCGGCCACCTCCGCGTCGGCGACCGCGGCTGCGAACAGCTTGCCGGCCGCCGATCCGGTGACGGCACGGTTCGCCGCGACGATGCCGCCGAGCACGGCGTCGGTGGACTGTACGTGGCCGACCGCGCCACCGGCTTCTCCGGTGGTAGTCACCGCGCCGGCCGCGAGACTGCGCTCGATGGTCGCCGCGCCGGTGATCTCACCGACCAGGCCGCCCGTGGTGGCTTTGCCGTCCAGGTTCACCGTCGCGTACGAGTCCGTCACGGAGCCACCGTTGAGGACGCCGATCAGGCCGCCCGCAGCGTCCTGGGCACCGGCAACGCTGCCGGCGACGAACACCCTGTCCAGAGTGCCGCCCTCGAGCATGCCGGCGACGCCGCCGACCGGGCCCTCGGTGTCGTGGTAGTCGACGTCGACGAGCCCCAGGTTGCGGACCACACCGCCCGAGCCGAGTCGGCCCACGAATCCGGTGGGCGAGGGCTTGCCATCGAGCTCCCAGCCCTGGTCGTAACCGAGGTGGAGACCGCTGATCGAGTGGCCCGCGCCGTCGAAGGTTCCGGTGAAGCCCGGGCCGGCATCCTTGGCGTTCACGGCGGGCAGACCCAGCGGGCGGAATCCGCGCCGGTGTTGCAGGTCGATGTCCTTGGTCAGCGCGTAGTGGCCGTCCAGCGGCAGCTGCCCGAACCCGTCGCCGAAGTTGTTGCTCACGTACCGCAACTGCGCGGGCGTACTGATCTGGTAGGTGCCTTCGACCAGGGGCGGGAAGTCCTTGTCGAGCACGGGCTTTGGAGAGGTCGGGGGGACCCAATCCGCCAGCGAGGAGGGCAGCGGCTGAGTGATCTGGAAGGTGTCGTTGACGCTGTAGGCGCCGGTCCGGGGATCGCGGCTGGTGGAGGTGATCGCGATCCGCTCCGGAGAGACCGAAACGGTCTGGTAGCTGGCCTCCTGGTTGTCCTTGTAGACCGCGGTGTAGTCACCCGCGATCTCCGGGTTCCAGGTGTAGCCCTGTCCATCGCCCGCCGCGGCACCGGTGAGGTAAGTCGTACCCTTGCCATTCCCGGCGACCAGGTTGTCCTTCATCGGGTGGGTGCGCAGGTACATACCGTCGTGCCCGGAGATCGACAAGTCGATGCCGGCCTGGTCGAACGCCTTGGTGATCTCCAGGTAGTTCGACGGGTGGTTACGCCGACCCAGGTAGGGGCCGTGGTGGTAGGCAGCGATCTTCCACTTCGCGTCCGACGCCTGCACGACGGTCTTCAACCAGTCCAGCTGCGGCCGCAGTTCGGACGGCTTCAGCTGGTCGAAGTGGTTGAGCACCACGAACAGGGCGTCGCCGTACTCGAAGTAGTAGGCGGTGTTGCGCAGCGTCTTGGCCTCCTCGCCGACGGCGGTTGGCAGGCCGCCGGCGGCACCGAAGTACGCCGGGCCGTTCGAGGGGATGTTGGTGCGGGCCGCAAAGTTGGTGAAGTACGGGTCGGGTGACTCCCAGTCGAGGTAGCCATCGCTGGGATTGCCCTCGTACTCGTGGTTGCCGATCGTGAAGTACGTCGGGATGCTCGCCGTGCGGGGCTCGAGCGCCTTGAAGAAGCCGTCCCACTCCTGGGACTTGTAGCTGTGGTTGACCAGGTCACCGGTGAACAGCATGAACGCCGGGTCGGGCACCTCGCCGAAGGCTCGGTCCATTGCCGGGACCATCGTCTCGACGTAGCCGTCGTAGTCGTCCATCTGGGGGCCGGTGTACCAGTGGAAGGAGAACTCCTCCACCTCCGCCCCACGCGTGGTGAACGAGGCGACCTTACTGACCAGCGACCCGCCATCGCCGACCCGGTAGACGTACTCCGTGCCCGGGGACAGCCCGCCGACCTCGACCTTGTGGCCATTGATCGGCTGACTGGTGGCCACATTTATGTCGGCACGCTCCCAGCGGCCCTCGATGCGCTGATCGAACTCGCCGGTTGCGTCGTAGGACGCCTTGGTCGCGTACTCCAACACCGATTTTGTAATGTCAGGGTCGGTCACCCACGCGAATCGCATCGACACCGGTCCGGATCCTTCCGGGCCGTACAGCATCGAGATCTGCGACGGGATGTCCGTCGCGGGAAAGGGGCTTTCGGCCGCAGCAGCATGGGGCGGGGCAACGAGCGCCGCCGCGGAGAGGGCAACTGCCATCGAAATGGCTGCCCCCCATCCTCTAAATCGGCGGGTTGATCGAGGGGCAGGCACGGTTCAACTCTCCCTTGCACAGGAAACGAGCGTCCCACTGCACTCGTCAGTACGTGCTTCCACCGGCGAGTCAGGTCCGGCGGGCACGCCATCCCCCACCATTGCGGACCTACCGCACAGCAGGCGGCACCGGAGGTAAACAGTCGTTGTCCAATCCGGCAACGAGAAAGGACCCGCTGACCAGCCGGACGGAAATAGCAGTTCCCACGTTCGGATCGCACGGCGGCTGGTAGGGCCTGAAGGAGGCCGCCTCGCTGCGGCAGGCGCTCGACCTGAGGTAGCCAGCGGCGCTCACGCCAGGAGGCGGGCCGGTCGGCCGGACGGGTCCGGCTCCTGGCGCATCACCGCGACTCCGCGCGGGGACGACCATGCGTCCCCGCGCGGAGGCGGGCAGGCCGCCGGTCGGTCAGGCGTCGGCGATCGGGCTGGTGCCCAGGCGGACGTTGTCGATCGCCCAGTACCAGTTGTTGCCAGCATTGAAGATCCGGAAGTTGACCTTCGCCGACGTGGCCCCAGCCGGGACGGGGCAGGAGAGCCGGACGAGCCGGTTCTCCTGGTCCTGGCCCTGGTTGGTGTTCCCGGAGGTGGCGCTGCTGTAGTGCAGCAGTTGGACCTTGTCGCCGGTGTCGAACTGGACGGTGACCTCGGCCTCCTGCGGGCTCTCCTGGCGGTAGTGGGAGTCGAAGCCCAGGTGGAGGGTGGAGGTGCCCGAAGGGATGGCCACCGCCGGGGTGGTCAGGGTCGAGTCGAACCGGCCCCGGCCGGACGGGCTGCCGGTGTCGTCCCAGTCGTCGGGGTCGGCGACCGCGACGACGCCGAGGGACCGGCTGAAGTTGGGGCGGTTTTGCCCGCCCGGGAACCAGAACTGCTTGGACAGGAAGGTCCAGCCCTGCAGCTCCCGGGTGCCCTGCGGCATGGCCGGCGCGTTGGTGACCGTCCAGCCGTCGGGGGTGGTTCGGGTCCAGCCGAGCAGGCCGGGACGGCTGAGGTCGGCCGCCGGGGCGAGCGCGGGGGCGACGAACTCGAAGTCCTCCGCGAGCAGGTAGCCGGTCATGACGGGCCCGGTCTTGGCGGACAGGGACGCGGTCGCCTGCTGGACGCTGCCGCTCAGATTCGCCGTGACGGTCGCCTTGAGGCTGCCGGAGTCGCGCGCCGCCGAGGTGGGGACGAGAACGTCCCACTCCAGGCGGGCGGTGGAGTGGGCCGGAACGGCCGCCGGCGCGTCGCCTCTGGGGGTGGCGGTCCAGCCCGTCGGGAGGGCCAGCGTGGCGGCCAGGCTGGCAAGCGGGGTGCCGCCGGCATTGGTGACGGTGGCGGTCACGGTGACCGGTCTGCCCGGCGAGATCACGGTGCCGTCGGTGCCGGGCGAGCTCGCCGGACCGGTCATCGATACGCTCATCGCAGGGGCGACCCGGAAGCGGACACGTGCGTCGGCGAGCCTCAGCAGGCCGTTGCCGTCGCCGTGGGCGGCGACCACCAGGGTGCCTGCGGTGGCGTTCGGGGCGGGCGTGACGGTGAACCGCACATCGGCCGAGTCCCCGGCGGCGACCGCGGTCGGCGCTGCGGCGGTCCGCTCGATCGTCCAGCCGGAGGGGGCGAGCAGGGCGACCGAAAGCTGGTCGAGCTTGGCGTCGGCCTGGTTCCGCACGGTGACGACGACATCGGTCGGGTTGCCTTGGGCGAACGGTGTATCCAGGGATGGCAACGGTTGCGGCAGGGTGATCGTCGCGGCCAGGGTCGGGGCGGTACCGGTCGCCGGGTCGGTGACGCCGGGCTTGCCGTTGGCCAGGCGGCCGGTCATCCGGCGCAGGAACGCTGGGTCCCCTTGGTCGACGACCACGACGTCGTACCAGCCGTGGTCGGGGAGGTGGATCGGCACGGTCTGGGTCTCGCCGGGCGCGAGGGTGACGGCCTGGACATGGTCACCGGGGTTGCGCGGGTAGGCCGACTCGCCGACGAGGAGCGTGCGGGTGGCGGTGGAGGGGTTGGCGCACTGGACCTTCACCTGGCCGGGGACGGCCTGCTCGACCAGGTACGCCTCGGCGCCCACGCCGGTGCCGCGCAGCTCCCATACGGACCAGCCGGGGCCAGTGACCTGCAGGTCGTAGCCGTCGGCGCCGTACGCGACCGTGTTGTCGGCGGTCCGGCCCGCGGAGACGGTCCACGCGCGCGGGGCGGTGCCGTCGCCGGGGTAGGCGGTGAACGTTGCGGCGGTGGTGCCGGCGTTGCCGAGCCGGAGGCGGACGCTGGAGCCGGTGACGTCGACCCGCAGGGACAGCTGGTACGGAGAGGGGCGCGCCGGGCGGGTGCCGGCCTCCTGCTGCGGGAGCGACTGGTTCTTCGGCGGTACGGGGTTCCAGCGGCCGACCGCCGACGGCACCGGGCCAGGCTGCTCCAGCTTGGGCTGCGCGTATCGGCGGTTGAAGTCGAAGGCGGAGGTCAGGTCGCCGAACACGCTGCGGCGCCAGGCGCTGATGTTGGGCTCCTGGACGCCGGTCCACTTCTCCAGGAACCGGATGACCGAGGTGTGGTCGAACGTCTCCGAGCAGACGAAACCGCCGGCCGTCCACGGCGAGACGACCGTCATCGGCACCCGCGGGCCGGGGCCGACCGGGAGGCCGTTGAACCAGTCGTCGCTGTTGCCGGAGTCCGGCCGGGGCGCGACTGGGGCGGGCACGTGGTCGAAGTAGCCGTCGTTCTCGTCGAAGTTGATGAACAAAGCCGTCTTTGACCAGGTCTTCGGGTCACTCGCGATGGCGTCGAGGAGGTCGTAGATGAGGTTGGCGCTGCCGACCGGGGTGGAGGAGCTGGGGTGCTCGGAGAGTGCCGCCGTCGGGACCAGCCAACTCACCTTCGGCAGCGTGCCGTTCTTGATGTCGGATCTGATTCGCTGGACGAGAGTGTTCGGCTCGGAGCGGTAGGCGCCCCGCATGAACAGCCGGCGTTCCACCTCGGTCAGCGAGTCGACACCCTGCTGGAACTGGGCCAGCGCGGCCTTCCGCTGGTCCGCGGACTTGCCCCACAGACCGTCGTAGAACTGCTCGGTGGTGGAGTACTGGCCGCTGACCTTGGAGAGAATCTTCCGGCCGATCTCCTTCCAGGGCCGGAAGTACTCCACGGCGTTGTCGGTGAAGTTGTCCCACTCCTGGTAGATCTGCCAGGAGACGTCGGCGGCCTCCAGGCGCTCGGGGTATGTCGTCCAGTCATAGCCAGCGTGGGTGTAGGAGTACGCGGCGTTGGTGACAGCCCGGTTGACGCCGTCCGGCTCGTAGCCGGTCGTGCCGGTCCACAGGTAGTTGCGGTTTGGGTTGGTCGAGCCGTAGACCGAGCAGAAGTAGGCGTCGCAGATGGTGAAACGGTCGGCCAGTTCGTACTGGAGGGGGATGTCCCGGCGGTCGTAGAAGGCCATGGTGCTCTGGCCCTTGGCCGCGACCCAGTCGTTCCACCAGCCATTCGCCCGGGCCTGGTTGGCGTCGGAGAAGCCGTGCGGGAGCGCGCCGAGGTACTGGATGTCGCTCTCGCGGCGGCCGGCGTCGACCGCCGCCTGCCGGGCCGAGAACGGCAGGACCTTGCCACCACCGGACCGCGGCTGCTCGAAGGCGGTGGCCCCGGTGGGCAGACGCAACGGTGTACGGTCGCCGAAGCCGCGCACGCCCTTGAGGGTGCCGTAGTAGTTGTCGAAGGATCGGTTCTCCTGCATCAGGATGATGACGTGTTCAATAGCATCCATACCGCCGGGAGGCAGCGGCGCGGCCATCGCCTTCAGCAGCGACGGGGGCAGAAAGGAAAGTGCGGTGCCACCGGCGATGGCGCCGAGAAGCCTGCGGCGGGAGATATCAGACATGGTGCGGAGGCTAGGTCGCCCCGGTAGCACAAGGTAACCCTTGAGTGACGAACCTTCGTTGGCTGTTCAATTACCAACGTGGAACGTTCCGTCGGTTGTATAGCCAAGTTCTCCGTCGCACCCGTCCGACCGTCAACGACGTCATTGTCGTTGATGACGACGAGCATCGGGTCCACCCAGTCACAGACGGGGGGCTCATCCCACCGCCAGGACTACTGGAACGCGCGGCGTGGCCGAGCCGTGTGATGACGGCTCGGCCACGCTGTCGGTCGGTCAGGGGGTTACCCGGGTGGCCGGGCTGTCTCCTGGCAGGCCTGACATGTCGGCCTCGATCGGAGGCACCGGAGTGCTTCCCAGTACCTTGCCGTTTCTGGAGTAGGCGGTGAGGGTGGCTGGCTGGTTGTGCGGTACCGAGGCGGTGCCGGCGTTTGACCCATCAAGGGTGACCGTGATCGGGGGTGCGCTGCCGACCGCGACCGTGACGCGGGCCGCGTCCGGCGGGGCGACGACCCGCACCTGGTCTGTCGGCGTGCGGCTGGGGTTGTCGGCCCGGATACGCCAGCCGATCGGCCGCTGGTAGGCACCCTCGGAGGGCAGCAGCAGGCGCAGGTCCGTCCACCAGCCGGTTCGGTCGTCGCCGTGCATCGCGTACGCGATGACCCCGCCGTCGGCAGGCTGCACGGTGAGCAGCGCGGCGTCCTGGCCGTCAGCGCTGCCCGACCAGGGCACCCGCACCGTCGTCCCGCTAGCGGGGAGGCGACTGTCGGAAAGTGCCGTTTCCACGAAGTTGCGTAGGTTGGCGTCGTCCGGCAGAGCGCCCCGAGTGCCGCGCTTGACGGCAGTGAGCAGGGCGTCCATTTCCGGTCCGGTCGGGTCGATCACGTCGTACGGGCCGCCGGGCAGGCCACCTTGATGGAGCACGTGGTCGCCGCGGCTGACCCGGACGACGGGTTGGCTCCGCAGCGGCGCGGTGGGCAGGACCGCGATCCCGACTCCGCTGCCGTCGGGCCTCGCGATGTTCTGGTACTCCACGGTTCCCCTCTGCGTGTATCGAGGATCGCCGCTGATCGTCACGGTGGAATCGGCCGGCCCGACGACGACCGCGAAACCGTTCAACTCGGATCTGGCCTGCATCAGGGTCATCACGGGATTGTCGTCGCCCTCACTGTGGCCGGCGTAGCGCATCTGTTCGACGCCGGCCCCGGGCGGACCCACGAACCAGACCAGCGCCTTCTTCGTGAGCAGGCCGATCCGCAGCGGCACCGCCACCAGCGCGACCCGTTGGCCCGGCTGGTCACTGCCGTAGAGCAGGCGGATCCGGTCGCGGTCACCGACCTTCCACATTCCGTCCGGATGCCAGCCACCCAAGGACGAGTCCGTGCTCAACCGCACCTGCAGCGTGTTCAGCCACGCCTCGTCGCCGGTCAGGGCACCGCGCGGCGGTGCGTCGAGCAACGACGCCGGGGCGGCGGCGACCGCGATGCCGGGTGCCCAGCCGGGCAGGGGTAACACGTTGGTCTGGATTCCGACGAGCGCGGCCATGACCGCAGCGATGGCCACCGTCCGGATCAGTCGGGTGCGCTGGTGCCGTCGCTCGCGCCGGGTGAATTCCGGCCACGGGTCCTCGGGGACGCCAACGCCGTCCGCGGCCCGCCTCAGCGCGGGACTGAGCGTCGATTCCGCGAAGTTCTCGTTCATGCCGGTTCCTCCTTCAGCCGGTGCGAGGGCCTAAGGGCAGTCGAGCTGAACTCGGCCCGCAGCCGGGCCAACCCGCGCGATGCCTGGCTCTTCACCGCGCCGATGGAGCAGCCGAGAACCTTGGCGGTATCCGTCTCGCTCAGGTCCTCCAAATAACGCAGTGTCAGAATCGCCTGCGTCCTGGGTGGCAGGCGCCGCAGCGCGACAAGGAGCAGTTCACGCTCTTCCACCTGCCCATAGGGGTCCGGCGCCGACGCACTGTCGGAGATCAGGAGCGGCACCTCCAGCGGCCGCCGTCGGCGCCGCCAGGAGATCGCCGTGTTGACCATCACCCGACGTACGTAGACCTCGGGTGCGTCGCGGCGCAGCAACCGCCCCCAACGCCGATGGGTCTTCTCCAACGCCGACTGCACGAGGTCCTCGGCTGTCCCCCGATCACCGGTCAACAGGTAGGCCGTCCGGAGTAGAGGCCCCCATTGTCGCTGGACGAACAGCCGGAACTGATCGTCATCCTCGTGCGATGTCACGCCACCTCCAGGTCGCCTGCGCCGCGTGCTTTGTGCGCATACAGAGCTAGACGCATCCGGCGGCAGCCGAGGTTGAGTCGAAACCGTACGTCGCGGTGAATCGTTTCCGTGACACCCAGCCTGGCCGGACGGGGCACCTCGCGGACCAGTTGTCGGATGCTGCCGCGCTCGGTGGGCGACGCGAGGAGTGACGGATGTTCCTCCCGGCCATCAGGCCCTCTCCAGTTCATCCGTTCCCGCAACCGGTCATCGATGTGGAGCGGCAAGCCACCGGCGGCATCCGCGACGTACTGTGCCGTCTGCCGGGCCCGAAGCAGTGGGCTGGCGTACACGGCGCCAGGTACTGCGTGGCTCAACCAACGCCCGGCGACTGCTGCCTGACTCCGCCCGAGCGCCCGTCAACCCCGGACCCCCGCATCGGGCAACTTCTCTGCATGCTGCACCACGTAGATCCACGCCGGGAACGACGAAGGCCGCCTTGCCGGGTTCTCCCAGCTCAACGGCCGTTTTCCTTCGTTCTCTGATTGGTGTCCGAGGAGCGACACGACCATTGCCCCGCCGCCGATGACGATTGGCAAGACTTTGAAGCTTACGCACGTGAGCCGCCTCGGTGACCTCTTCGGGCGCGCCGAAGAGGACCTGAAAATTTAGACCCGGGCGAGGTTGGGCCTCGACGGTCTCCGGGCTGATGAACAGGCGCGGGATGCGTCGGAGGCGGTGCGGTGCGTACAGTTCCGGGTCGGACTTGGGGTGGGCCGGGTAGATCCGGCGCAGGGAACGGGACGAGACAGCGACGGCATGACGGCGGACAACATCACCGAAACCGGTCAACACGGCATTGACCCGAGCCGGCTGGAGACCTGTCTCAGCGTCTTTGAGGCGTTGGAGGACCTGCCTCCCGATCACCCCGACGTCGTGCGGGTGCAACGGGCCACCGCGAAGCTCTACAAGATGATCAAGCAGCGGCGACGCGAGGAACGGCGGGATGCCATCGCGGCGGCCGACCGAGCGGTGACGGCGGCCACCGCCACCGGCGCCCCGGGCCGGATCGACGACGAGACCCAGGGCATCCCGCTCGCCTCCCCCACCGTGGGTGCCACGGCCGGCTTCCTGCACAATCCGCGCGGCTGCTACGTCTGCAAGCAGCGCTACCGCGAGGTGGACGCCTTCTACCATCAGCTCTGCCCGCCCTGCGCCGCGCTCAACCGGGAGCGCCGCAACGCCCGTACCGACCTGACCGGCCGGCGCGCGCTGCTTACCGGCGGCCGGGCGAAGATCGGCATGTACATCGCGCTGCGGCTGCTGCGCGACGGCGCGCACACCACGGTGACCACACGGTTTCCCCACGACGCGGTCCGCCGATTCGCCGCGATGCCCGACAGCGGGGACTGGCTCCACCGCCTGCGGATCGTCGGGATCGACCTACGCGACCCCGCCCAGGTGATCGCCCTTGCTGACTCGGTCAGCGGCCAGGGACCACTCGACATCCTGATCAACAACGCGGCGCAGACCGTCCGCCGCACGCCCGGGGCGTACGCGCAGCTCGTCGCCGCGGAGGCGGCAGCCCTGCCGGACGGTCCGCTGCCGGAGATGATCACGTTCGCCAAACCGGCCGTCCAGGGCGACCCGGTGGCCAGCCTGAGCGCCCCACCGGCGTCGCCCACGCTCACCCCGCACGCGCTCACCCCGCACGCGCTCACCGCGCTGGCGCTGACCAGCGGCTCCGCCTCGCCGGAACGGATCGCGGCAGCCAGCGCTATCGACGCCGGCGGTCTGGTGCCGGATCTCGACCCGGTCAACAGTTGGGTGCAGCGGGTGCACGAGGTGGACCCGGTCGAGCTGCTCGAAGTGCAGCTGTGCAACATCACCGCGCCGTTCGTGCTGGTCAGCCGGCTGCGACCGGCGATGGCCGCAGCGACCGCCCGCCGCAAGTACGTGGTGAACGTGTCGGCGATGGAGGGCCAGTTCGCCCGCGGCTACAAGGGGCCGGGGCACCCGCACACCAACATGGCCAAGGCCGCGTTGAACATGCTGACCCGGACCAGCGCCCAGGAAATGCTGGCTGACGGCATCCTCATGACCAGCGTCGACACCGGCTGGATCACCGACGAGCGGCCCCACCCGACGAAGATGCGGCTGGCGGACGCCGGCTTCCACGCCCCGCTGGACCTGATCGATGGCGCGGCCCGGGTCTACGACCCGATCGTCCGCGGCGAACAGGGCGAAGACCTGTACGGCTGCTTCCTCAAGGACTACGCGCCCTGCGCCTGGTGATCAGCGCGCCCACCCCGCCGTCGGCCGCCCAGGCTCAGGCCGACACGGTCAGCACCGTCGCCCCGTCCACCACAGGTCCAATCTGCGGTGGCTCGATCAGCGTGGCGTTCAACGGGGCTTAGGGCGCGTCTCATTCGGTGAGGCGGTTGTAGCAGATCAGGGTGCTGACGATGATGGCGAAGGCTCTGTAGTGGTCGCCTTCGCGGTCGTAGCGGCGGACGAGCCGGCGGTGGCGCATCAGCGACTCAAGCAGTGGCGAGACCTGGCCACCCACTCCGCCAAACGCGCATCTCTCTGCCGGGCCAGCCTCGTCCTGATCGCAGCCATCATCTGGCTCCCATGATCGACAGGACAGGACCTAGGCGGGCCGGCCCGGCGGCGCCTCGCGAGGTCGTCGAGCCCTGATCGGGGAGGTCACGCATCGTCCGGCAGCGGTTCGCCGGTCTCCAGCAGCGTCTTGAGGCTCGCCACCACGTTCGGCCAGCCGTAGCTGACCATCTCGGCCAGGCTCGATCCGGGCTCGAAGCCATCGTGCACGACGGTGAGCTTCACGACCTGCGCGGCTTCCTCGATCGTGAAGGTGACCTTCGAGCGGGCCTCGCCGGACAGCCGGGCGAGCAGCTCCTCGTCCCAGCCGAAGCGCTTGGCAAGCTCTGGGGTGATGGCGTGCCAGGTGTAGGAGAGCCGACTGTAGGGTTCGGCCTCCAGCACGACCTGCTCCGGATCGCTGATCAGCACGCCGTGGTTGTCCCAGGTCATCGGCGAGCCGACGGACCAGTCCGTAGTGAACTCCGTGGCCCAGTAGCGGCGGGTGAAGGCGGGGTCGGTCAGCGCCTGCCAGAGCTTCTGCGGGGTGGTGCGGATGTAGGTGGTGTAGACGAAGGTCGGCGTGTCCATCGGGGTCTCCTCCAAGGCGAGTTTCAGGTCCGCCAGGGCTTGGACTCTGGCCCGGTCGTAGCGGCTGATCCATCGGTGGGCGATCTCGTGCACGGGCGCGGCGTTGAGGTAGTGCAGCTTCTCCCGGCCCCGCCGCACGGTGGCGACAAGCCCGGCCTCCTCCAACACCGCGAGGTGCTTGCTGACGGACTGCCTGGCCATCTCGAGTCCGGCGCACAGCTCGCGCAGCGTCTGCCCGTTGCGGGCGTTGAGTGAGTCGAGCAGCGCGCGCCGGCTCGGATCGGCCAGCGCTTTGAACACCTCGTCCATGCCCGCCCTCGTACCCGGGGTTGCCGCCTGTCGGTATGCAGCCTTTCGGCTGCCTTAAATTTAGGCAGCCGAATGGCTGCCTGTCAAGGCGCCAGGAGTGGTGCAAGGCTTGCACCAGGTCGAAGGCTCGCGCCGCCGGACACCCCCGAATGGCATACGCTCCGGCTGGCGTCGATCGGGCTACCGTTCGAGATCAGCGGCCCGCCAGAGCTGACCGCCCACCTCAGGTCAACAGCTGCGCTGTTCCAGGCCGCCACGGCGGGACCAGACCAGACCGGGACGCGGCCACCACGAGCTGGGCGTGGCCGCGTCCGCCTCGGCGCGCCGCCGCCCAGTTGAGGTGCGTCTTGAAGCCAGCGCTCTCCGAACTCCTCGCCTGCCAGGCTGGACCAAAGTCACCGATCCGGGGCTGATGCTACGTGCCCCCATCGGGCGCATCGTGGCTGCACTACGCCAGTTCCGGGCTGGCTGTGGCCGATGCACGGCTCTGCCGCGAGCAGCGCGTTACGCAGCATGACTCGACGCCGGTCGGCCACCGGTCGATACTGCGGTGTCTCAGACCAGGAGAGTCTCCCGCATTCTCGCGCCCAGATTGATTCCGTTGACCACCCGCGGACCGGTCGGGTCGTGAACATCGAGGGCGCTGTTGCGGCGCATCAGCTCGCGGACCGGAGGCGGCAGCCGGGGCGGGTCGTCGATGGTCGCGAGGACCTGCCCGGCGGTCGAGATCAGTCGATCGGCCAGGGCTGCGGCATCGGTGTCTACCCGCACCCGGCCGTACTGCCAACCGGCGGTGGTGAGGTCGAGCACCTCGAACATGCGGGCCAGGAGCGGGTTCGAGTCGGACACCCGACCGAGCCGGGGCGCCCGGCTGCCGAGCACCGCGACGGCGGCGGCCACCTGCGCGTCATCGCCATCACCGAGCTTGACCACGTCGCGCGCCACTGGAACCCGGGGACCTGGGGTGTCGGGCGCGACGAGATGCTGGACGTCCTCACCGAGAGCTGGGTCGGCTCAATCGGCCGCCACTAGCGAAAACGAGCCTTGGATGGCGTGGATCGCAACCGTCGGATTCTCGGCGGCAACCCAGCGGACCGCATCGAGTCCCGGACACGACGATAGTGAGCGCGTGCGTGCGGCCGGTACGGCGAGGTCAGGTCGAGCCGGCGCGGACGAGGCCGGTCTCGTAGGCATAGACGACGGCCTGCACCCGGTCGCGCAGGCCCAGCTTCATGAGCACGCGGGCCACGTGTGTCTTCACCGTCGCCTCACCGACCGACAGCTCGGCCGCGATCTCGGCGTTGGAGAGGCCGCGCGCGACGAGGCGGAGCACCTGCTCCTCGCGCGGCGTCAGGTCGGCGATCTCGGGCGGTGGCTGCGGAGCCGGCCGGGTAGCGAAGGCGGAGATCACGCGGGTCGTCACGGCGGGATCGAGCAGCGCCTCGCCGGCCGCGACCACGCGGATCGCGGTGATCAGGTGCTCCGGTGATGAGACCTTGAGCAGGAAGCCGCTCGCCCCGGACCGCAGCGCCTGGTACAGGTTCTCGTCGGTGTCGAACGTCGTGAGCACGATGACGCGGGTCGGGTTGCCTGGCGCGGCGAGCACCGCCCGGGTCGTGGCGAGGCCGTCCTGACGAGGCATGGCGATATCGACGAGCGCGACGTCGGGTCGCAGCCGCCGGATGACCGAGACCGCCTCGACGCCGTCCGCCGCCTCGCCCACCACCGTCAGCTCGGGCTCGGTCTCGACGATCATGCGCAGGCCGACGCGGACCATCTGCGCGTCGTCCACAACGACGACCTTGATGGTCACGGGACCACCGTCGTCAACACCGGCAATCGGGCGTGGACCGCGAATCCACCCTCAGGACGATGTCCGACCGCCAGCTCACCACCGAACAGCGCGACCCGCTCCCGCATACCGACCAGTCCGTGCCCGGCCTCACCGGTGCCGGCGGAACCCCGACCATCGTCCATAACCGAGAGGCTCAGCCCGTCCGCCTGATAGCTGACCTGCACGGTGACCCGGGCCGGGCCGGCATGCTTGAGCACGTTGGTGAGCGCCTCCTGGACGATCCGGTAGGCGGAAAGGTCCACAGCCGGCAGCAGCGTCGCTGACTCCCCTACCCGGTGTAGCCGGACGTCGAGCCCGGCCTCCCGAACCTGCGCGACGAGCTCGTCCAGCCGGTCTAACCCGGCCGGCGGCGACGCCGTCTCGTTGCTGTCCCCGCGCAGGAGCGCCAACGTCCGCCGTAGCTCGCCCACGGCCTCGCGCCCGGCGACCTCGATGGTGCGCAGGAGCTCCGGATCGACGCCCAGACCCGCCTCGTGCCGACGACGGACCACCCCGGCTTGGATGACCATCACGGTGACACTGTGCGCGACCATGTCGTGCAGCTCCCGGGCGATCCGCACCCGCTCCTCACGGACGGCCTCCCGCGCGTGGCGCTCGCGGATGGCCGCGCGGTCCGCCGCGGCCTCGGCCAACCGGCGGACCTGCCCCGCCACCGCCACCCCGAGCGCGTACGGCGCGAAGGTGAAGAAGAACGCCGCCATCGGATCAGAGCGGTCGGCGTCCCATAAGACGAGCGCGGAGGCGAGGACCAGCCCGACGCCGGTGATCCCCCGGATCCGCTCCCGCCGGCCCGGGCCCCACGGCCCTACGAGCTGGCCGACCGTGTACGCCGCGACGAGTATCGCGACCACCTGCCAGAGACGTAACTCGGGCACATTCGAGCGATAGAAGATCCGTAACGGCGCCACGGCGTTGGCGAGCATCACGACCAGTGGTGCCGCCCGTCGCAGGGCGACGAGCGTGGCGAAGCCGGCCAGGGTGTAGGGCCACCAGTTTCCCGGCATGCCGACCGCTCGCTCCTCGATGAGGGCGAACGCGACGAAGCCCCCGGCTATGGCCAGGTCGACCCGTCGTACCCGAGCAAACGCGGTTCGCCACACGCCACGACCGTAGTGCGTCCGTCCACCATCGTGAGCCCGCCACGAGACGGACCCGGCATCCGCCTCGCGGCGGACCTCGATTCGCCCGCGGTACGGGTGACGGGTCCGCCCGTCGTTCGTAGCGTCCCTCGCCGGCACATCACCGACGAACCAACGACCATGAGAGAGGAAGTGTCGATGAGGCGCACCGCTGCGCTCTGCCTGGTGCTCGCGCCCGTGGCCCTGGCCGTCGCGACCGGGGTCGACCCGGCCCTCGGCGACGACCAAGGCTATGGCGTCTATCGCGCCCACCCCGAGGCGATCCAGTGGCATTCGCTGCTGCTGCACTGGGCCTGGGTGCTCTTCGTACCCGGCCTGCTGGGGCTGCTCCAGCCGATCCGGCAGCGCGGTGCCGTGCTGGCCCGGATCAGCTGGGTCGCGATCGTCCTCGGCCTGGTCAGCTTCTCCGCCTTGATGGCCTTCGACCTGATCCTGCTGGCATGGGTGCAGAACCTGCCGGACGACGCGGTGTCCCGGGTGGACACGGCGTTCCAGGGCATGCCCTGGGCCACCTACGGCTGGCAGATGCCCGGCCTGGTCGGCTGGGCCTTGGCGCTGGTCCTGACGCCGATCACGGCCGCCCGCGGCCGCGTCGTTTCCTGGTGGACCGCAGCACTGGCCCTGGCCGGTGTGGCCGGATACGTCGCCTTCGCGGTCTCGCCGGTGCCGCTCAACCTGACCGGACCGCTCCTGCTCGTCGTCGCGTACGGTGCGGCCGCCTGGCGGCTGCTGCGGGCACCGGCGGGCGCCGGCGAAGGCCGCGCGGCCGAGCCGGACCGGTACGGCACGTTCCGTCGGCGGGCGGGCGTGGTCGCCATGGTGGCGGCGCCGTTGGCCTTCGCGGCCGGGATGGCTACGGTGCCGAACGGAACCGGCGACCCGCTCGACCACCTGAGGCAGCCGACGACGACTCAGGTGAGCGGGTTCCTGCTGCATCTGGGATGGATGCTCTTCCTCCCGGCGGTGCTGGCAATGGTTGAGCGGGGCCGGGCCTTCACCAGGATCGCCGGGGTGGTGACCGCCATCGGTCTCATCAACTTCAGTGCGCTCATGTTGGGAGACTTCACCGATCTCGTCGCCCGGCAGCAGCTCGAACCCGCCCAGGCCGACGCGGTCGACGTAACTTTCGGCGGCTATACCCTCTTCTCTCTTGGCTGGGTGCTGCCCGGGATGCTGCTGACGTTCGTGGGCCTCCTCGCGGTCACGGTCTCCGCGGCGGCCGACCGCGTCGTGCGGTGGTGGCTTCCTGGTCTGGTGGCGGCCGGACTGGCTGCCTTCTTCATGCTCGGCCTCGGGCTGCTCGGCGTGGTCGGCCCGCTGCTTCTGCTCGTCGGATTCGGTCTCGCCGCCCGGAAGCTGATGCGGACCGGGCCGCGACCTCAGCTCTCCACCGTGGAGTAAGGCGCGCCTCGCGCCGAACCTCGTCGGTACTTACCTGCGCTTCTCAGGGAGATCCATAGTGAACAAAGCACACGTCGTCACCGGCGGCACCGGCTTCGTCGGGCTGGCGCTGATCCTGGAGTTGCTGCGGCGTACCGAAGACGACGTCGTCTGCCTGGTGCGGCCCGGCGCGCAGGACCCGGACGCGCGGCTGCGGGGCCTGTTGACGGCTGCGACGAGCGCCTACGGCCAGCGCGCCGACATCGGCGAGCGGGTGCGGACCGTCGCCGGTGACGTCACCCGGCCGGGCTGTGGCCTGGCGGCGCCGATCCATGGCCCGGTCGCGGGCTTCTGGCACAGCGCCGCCTCGCTGCGCTACGAGGAGTCCGCCGCGGCGGAGATCTTCACCACCAACGTCGACGGCACCCGGCATGCGCTCGACCTCGCCGACCGGCTCGGCGCCGTCTCGTTCAACTACATCAGCACCGCCTATGTCGCGGGCACCCGCGACGGGGTGATCACCGAGCGGCTCATCGCGCCCGACAGCAGCAACAACGCGTACGAGCGCAGTAAGGCGGCCGCCGAGGCGCTGGTCCACGCCCACGCCGGCGCGGCCACCCGCATCCTGCGGCCAAGTATCGTAGTCGGGCATCGGGGCACCCGGGCGGTCGTCGGCAGCTACACCGGCATGTACGGCTTCCAGCGCCGGCTCGCCGTGTTTGCCAAGCACCTGTCGGCGCGCGCCCCGGAGCGGCTGCGCCGGCCGGTGCGGATGCTGGTCGATCCCGGTACCCCGCTGAACTTCATCCCGGTCGACGCGCTGGTCGAGCAGATGCTGGACATTGCCTCCTCCGGCAGCCGGGAACGGATCTTCCACCTCACCAACTCGGCCCCGCCGGCCGCCGGCGACGTGCTGCGGCGGATCTTCGCGCTGGCCGGGCTGCCCGAGCCGGAGTACGTCACCGACCCGTCCCAGCTCGAGGACACGGACCGGGCGTTCGCCAAGGGCATCGAGTTCTACCGCTCGTACCTGGTCGGCGAGAAGCTCTTCGACCGGGCCAACAGCGACCGCGCGCTGGGCCGGCCCGACGCCGGGATCATGCCGTTCCCCGACGACGAGATCACCGCGTACGCCCGCTGGTACCTCGACAACGTGCCGCGTCACCGGCAGCCGGCCCGGCCGGCGCCCGCCCGGGCCACGCGGCCCGCGCCGGCCGCCCCACCGCAGGCAGCCGGTCCGTCCCGAATCGTCCTGCTCGGTGCCGGCTACACATCGGTTTGGGCGTACAAGTCGCTGCGGCGGCGGCTGGGGCGGCAGCTGCGCCGGGGCGAGGTGGAGATCGTCTTCGTGGACCCGCTCGGGTACCACTCGTACCACGGCTTCACCGCCGAGGTGCTCGGCGGCATCATCGCCGAGGGGCACGAACGGAGCCCGCTGCGGACCACCTGCCCCCGGGCGCGGCTGGTCCGGGGCACCGCGCAGCACGTCGACCTGGCCCGCCGCGAGGTCACCGTGGCGCCGGCCGGCACCGCCGCGGCGGCGTTGATCCTGCAGTACGACCATCTGGTCATCGGCTGTGGCAGCCAAGACGACCTGGCCCGGGTCGCGGGGCTGGCCCAGCACGGCTGGTCGCTGAAGAACCCGGGCGGGTCCGCGGCCATACGGGAGCGGCTGCTGACACAGGTGGAGCTGGCCGACACGAGCCCGGACGAGCAGACCCGCCGGGAGCTGCTCACCGTGGTCGTCGTCGGGGGCGGGTTCACCGGCGTGGAGATGTCGGCCACGGTCGCCGAGCTCTTCCGCAGCCTGCGCCCGCGCTACCGAGTGCTGTGCGAGGTCGAGCCGCGGGTGCATCTCGTGCACGGCGGCCCCGACCTGCTGCCCCAGTTGCGTCCCCGGTTCACCCGGCTGGCCCGGTACGCGCAACGGCAGCTCGTCGGGGCGGGGGTGCAGGTGCATCTGGGCACCCGCGTGGTGCGGGTCGATGAGGACGGCGCGTACCTCGACGACGGGTCGGTACTCGCCAGCCGCCTGGTCGTGTCGACGCTGGGCCAGGCGGTGGCCCCGGTGCCGGGCACGGAGTCGCTGGAGTCGCACAACGGCCGCCTGGTCACCGATGAGTACCTGCGGGTACACGGCGGCGGACGGGTCTGGTCCGGCGGCGACCACGCCCACATGGTGCACCCGGTCAAGGGCGAGCCCTGCCCGGCCAACGCGCTCTGGGCGATCAAGCATGGCGAGCGGATCGGCGGGAACATCGCGGCGACGCTGCGCGGCAGATCACCACGCCGGTTCACCTACCGGGGGCTCGGACAGGCGGCGAGCCTGGGCGTCGGCAAGGGCGCCGTCGAACTGTACGGGGTGCAGGTCACCGGCTGGCCCGGCTGGCTGATGCGGGCCGGGTTCTTCCTCTGGTTCATGCCGTCCCGACGGCAGGCCGCACGCAGCCTCGTGGACCTGCTCGGCGTACCCGTGCTGGGCCGGCGGCTCACCGCGCTGGCGGCAGCCGGCCAGCCGGTGCCGCACGGCGGCCCGGAGCGGCCCGCGGCTCAGAGCCAGCCCTCCCGCCCGCCCCACCACCGCAGGTACGCCGAGAAGGGCGTGTGCTGACGGGACCCGGCTTCGCGGTCCCCCGCTGAGCGTGACACGCCACGCGCCGGCCGGGGCCTGGGTCAGGTGCCCCAGGCCCCGGCCGCATCGCGGTCGCCATGAATGTGCAGGAAGTGCGCTGTTGCGTGGTGGGATCGGCGGGCGTGGTGAACCTGTGGGGTGCCAGAAGCGCATGCTCCATCGCCGTTCCCGTGGCGCGTGGGCGACCCTGCGCTGATGCGGGTCAGGGCCTCGCTGCGAGCATTACCCCCCGCACGGCGATCACCCCGGCCCCAACGAGTACCGCTACGGCGGGTCCGCCCCGCAGGCCCCCGAGGCGGTCGACGACTCTCCGACCCAAGTGCTGCACCGCCTACGCACGAACATCAACTCCAGGCGATCCATACGCTTGGCGCTGCTACCGCTGACCACCCGCGGGCCCCGCCACCGACAGCCCGATCTCCGTCCGGCACCCTCCGATCACATCAGGCATCTATCGGCGTTGCACATGCCGTTCGACCTCCTCCTCCTCCTGCAGTGCTAGGCGGGCAGTGCGGAAACCTCCCGGCTGCCGCTGCCAGGCGGACTCACCCCTCCAGCCCCCACACCGCGAGCGCTGCTCATACGCGTCTCTTCCCCGCCATCGTCCGGCAACAGGTTCGGGCCCCGGGTGCAGACCGTGGGCCGACTTCGCCCGCCAGACCGTCGACGACTGGCTTGACGTCCTCACCGCCGCCCAACCGTCCACCAAGCGACGCGCCACCGGCACCACCGAACGCGCCCTCGCCCTGTCCGTCCTCCCGCGGCGCACTGCTCGACCTGCTGGCCACCGGCGACATCGACCGCACATGGCCGCCGTCGAGCAGCACCTCCGTCACACAGCCCCGGCAGGGGCCAAGGGCTGACACCGGACACCTCCCGGAACGGCGAGGCCAGCTCGCCATCGTCGCGCCGGGCGAATCCGTCGTCCCCACTGCCACCGGCCTCTCGGGCTGCTCGGCGGGCGGACGTCCCGCGGTCTGACCATTCGGGCATTCCAAATCCGACCAGCCCGCCGATTTCTGAAATTGATACCCGTGATATCATGGCGGTCGCTGTGGCTAGCGTCGGTAGCGTGACCGATTCTCCGCAGCCCAGTCAGACCGCGCTCATGGCCGCCGCCGCCCGAGCGGCCCATCCGCTCGTCGACGGCGATCCGCTGATCTTCAACGATCCCCTCGCCGCCACCCTGCTCGGCGACCGCGCCGACGAGCTGATCGGCTACCACCGCCAGCACGGACGGCATCTCGTGCTCGCCGGGGCCCGCGCTCAGGCCACCTGCCGCTCCCGGGTCACCGAGGACCTGGTGGCCGCCGCCGTCGCACGCGGCGTCGACCAGTACGTCATCCTCGGCGCCGGCCTGGACACGTTCGCCCACCGGTCGCCGCTGGCCTCGCGGGTCACGGTCTTCGAGGTGGACACGCCGGCCACCCAGTCGTGGAAGCGGGATCGTCTGGCCGCCGCCGGGCTGCCCGTACCCGCTTCGCTGCGCTACGTGCAGGCCGACCTGGAACACGACGACCCGGTGAAGGTGCTGGGAGACGTCGGCTTCGAGCCGACCCGGCCTGCGGTGGTGAGCTGGCTCGGAGTGACCATGTACCTGAGCCCGGAAGCCCTCGACATCACCCTCGCCCGGCTCGCCTCGCTCGCGGCCGGTAGTGAGCTGGTCTTCGACCACATGGTCCCGGCCGAGTTGCGCGACGCCGACGGGCAGGCATACGTCGACCTGGTCGCCCCGACCGCCGCCGAGCGCGGCGAGCCGTGGCGCACGTTCCTGACACCGGACGACGCGGCCGCGCTGCTCACCCGGCACGGCTTCCACGACTTCGTGCACCGCAGCCAGCCGGAGCTGTTCGCCACCCACGGCTGGGAACGCCCCACCCTGCACCCCTCCACGCTCTCCCGCATCACGACCGCCACGATGTCCTGACGGCTCCCGGCCGACTCAGCGAGATGAATCGCGGCAATTCGATGACCGTCGGGATACCCGTGAGGTGGTGCCTCGCCTGCGTCGACCCGCCCTGTCGCGGCAGCGGGTGAGCATGCGAGAGTGGGAACCGGGCGGCGGTCCACGCGCACGTCCTCGCGCAGGGAAGGCAGCCGCCGATGTTCAGCACCGCACGCCTGCAGGTCGTCCTGGAAATCGCCCGCCATGGCACCATCGTCGCCGCTGCGGAGCAGCTGCGGCTGAGCCCGTCCGCCGTCTCCCACCAGCTCGCCGCGCTCGAGAGGGAGGCCGGGGTGGCGCTGGTGGACCGGGGGCCGCGCAGCCTGCGGCTCACCGTCGCCGGTCAGCGACTGGCGGACTACGCGCAGCAGATCGCCGACCTGATGTCGGCCGCCCGGGACGAACTGTCCGCGCACGGCGAGGGCCGCAGGGGGCTGCTGCGGATCGGGTTCTTCGCCACCGCCGGCGCCGAACTGCTGCCGCGGGCGCTGTCGGGCTTCACCCGCGATCATCCGCAGGTGGAGCTGGCGCTGATCCTGGGGCAGCCGGATGAGCTGCGCCCCCGCCTTCAACAGGGCGAACTGGATCTGGTGATGGTCTTCAGCCATCCGCTGAGTCCGACGCAGGAGTCCCCGTACGCGAAGGTCCAGCCGCTGATGGTGGACCCGCAGCTGGTGGTGCTCCCGGCCGACCATCCGCTCGCCGGCCGGCGGCGGCTACGGCTGGCTGACCTGGCGGCCGAGCCGTGGATCACCACCCTGGGCGTGCAGGGCGTGGTCTCGGTTCTGGAGCTGGCGGCGCGGGCCGAGGGCTTCGCGCCGCGGATCCGCTGCCGCAGCGACCACTACGAGGTGGTGCTGGGCCTGGTGCGGGCCGGTGTCGGGGTGGCGCTGGTGCCGTCGCTCGGCCTGCGCAACCCGGGCGGGGTGGCGGTGCGGCAGCTCGCCCACGGCGGGCTGCACCGGGAGATCGGCGTGGCGCTGCGTCCGGGCAATCCCAATCCGGTGGTCGGCAGCTTTGTCGAGCGGCTGACCGCAGCGGCGGCGACGCTCAGTCAGGAGCTGTCCGACCGGTGGGCCCCGGCGAGCCCGTTGACCGCGGTGCCCCAGCGCCGTAGCTCGGCCACGGCGGCTCGCTCGGCCCCGGGCGCGAACGCGGTGATCACGGCGTAGACGACGGTGTGCCGGCCGGACACGATGCCGACGTCGGCGCGTACCCCGGTGTCGGTGCCGGTCTTGTTCTGCACCTGGATGCCGTCGCCCGACCACGGGCTGCGGCCGATGGAGTCGGCGACCATCGCGCGGTCGGTGTTGCCGGCGAGCCAGCCGCGCAGCAGCCGGCACGCCCGCGGGCTCTGCCAGGTCCCGTTCGCCACGTCTGCGAGGAAGGTGCAGAGTTCGCGGGCCGCGCCGGTGGCGAAGGTCTCCGGTACGCCGGGGCCGCGCTCGGCCCGGATCTGGTCGTGCACGGTGGTGTTTCGCAGCCCGGCGTGGCGGGCCAGGTCCTGCACGGCGTCCAGGGTCACCAGCCGCAGCAGCGCGTTGGTGGCGGCGTTGTCGCTGACAGCGCCGACCGCTGTGGCCAGGTCGGCGACCGTCCACGATTGCGGGGACAAGTGGCCGAGCAGGCCGGTCCCGCCGACCTGCCGGTCGTCGTCGAGCAGCTCGACCTGCCGGTCGGCGGCGAGTGTTCCGTCGGCGAGCCGCCGGGCCACCTCGCCGAGGAGCAGCACCTTGCCGACGCTGGCCAGCGGCAGGACCAGATCGGGGTCGGCGGACAGGACGTGGTCGTCGGGCAGCCGCCGCACCATCGCCGCGACCCGCACCGCCGGGCTCACCGCCGTCCCCGCAGGGCGGGCTGCCGGTCCGGTACGGCCAGCACCCGGCCGGGCCGCGCGTCGGTGATCGTGCCGCCGTCCACCACGACCCGGCCGCCGACCACCACGCAGCGCACACCCCGCGGCGGCGCCAGCGGATCGTCGTACGTGGCGCCGTCGGCGACCCGCCGCGGGTCGAGGACCACCAGGTCCGCGGCGTACCCGTCGGCGAGCAGCCCGCGGTCGGGCAGGCCGAAGCGGCGGGCGGGCATCGCGGTCATCTTGTGCACCGCGTCCGCCAGCTCCAGCAGCCGCACCTCGCGCACGTAGTGGCCGAGCACCCGGGCGAAGCTGCCCGCCCACCGCGGGTGGGGCCGGCCCTCCTTCGGTACGCCGTCGGAGCAGATCATGGCCAGCGGGCTGGCCAGCACCCGGCGTACGTCGTCCTCGTGCATCGAGTGGCTGAGGATGGTGACGTCGCCGTTTTCGGCGGCGAGCAGATCGCAGGCGTAGTCGACGGGGTCGACGCCGCGGGCGGCGGCCAGCTCGGCGACGGTGTGCCCCTGGGCGTGCGGGTGGTGCGGGGCGGAGGCGACCCGGATCAGGTCCCAGCCGCCGTTTCCGACGGTGTTCTCCCAGCCGGGCACCCCCGCGACCAGGTCGGTGCGGATCCGGTCCCGGACCGCCGGGTCGGCGACTGCGGCGAGCATCGCCGGCACCCCGTCGGCGATGAGCCACGGCGGCAGCATCGCGTGCAGGGCCGTGCTGCCGGCGGTGTACGGGTAGACGTCGCAGGTGACGTCCAGCCCGTCGGCGCGCGCCTCCGCCAGCCGGGCGAGGGTGCGGACGGTGGCGCCCCAGGCCCGCCGCCCGGCCGTCTTGTGGTGCGAGACCTGCAGCGCCGCCCCGGCCGCGCGGGCGATCTCGAGGGCTTCTTCGAGCGCGGGCTCGACCTGGGACATCTCGTCGCGCAGGTGGGTCACGTACGGCTTGCCGTGTGCGGCCGCCACGCGGGCCAGCGCGATCACCTCGTCGGTGCCGGCGTTGACGCCCGGGGAGTAGATCAGGCCGGTCGACAAGCCGGCCGCGCCCGCGGTGAGCGCCTCGTCCAGCAGGTCGCACATCCGCCGGGTCTCCTCGGGCGTGGCCCGCCGTTGCGCGAAGCCGACCACCGCGGCGCGCAGCGTGCCGTGGCCGACGAGGGCGGCGAGGTGATTGCGCCGGGACCGGCCCTGCGCGGCGGCGAACTCGGGGAACGACGGGTACGCGGACGCGGGCGGGCCGAAGGTCGCGGCGATCAGCTCCCGCACCGGCCCGGCCCGGTCGGGTGGGACCGGGAAGGGGCTGATCCCGCAGTTGCCGCAGATCTCCGTGGTGACACCCTGGAGCAGCGGCGCGCGGCGCAGCACCTCCCGCCGCTCGTCGTCGCCGGCGAGCAGGTCGGAGTGGGTGTGCACGTCGATGAAGCCCGGCGTGACGACCAGCCCGGTCGCGTCGACGATCTCGGTGGCGGCGGCAGGGCTGCCCGGCGGCAGCAGAACCAGCCGCCCGGCGCGGACGCCCACGTCGGCGGGGCGGGGCGGCGAGCCGCTGCCGTCGAGCACGTCCCCGCTGGTGATCAGCAGGTCCAGCCGCGCCATCAGAGCACCTTGGACAGGAAGGCACGGGTCCGTTCGTGCTGCGGCGCGGCGAGCACCTCCCGGGGCGGTCCCTGCTCGACGATCAGGCCCTCGTCCATGAACACGAGGTGGTCGCCGACCTCCCGGGCGAAGCCCATCTCGTGCGTCACCACGATCATGGTCATTCCGCTCGCCGCGAGGTCCTTCATCACGTCCAACACCTCTCCGACCAGTTCCGGGTCGAGTGCCGAGGTCGGCTCGTCGAAGAGCATCAGCTTCGGCGACATGGCCAGTGAGCGGGCGATGGCGACCCGCTGTTGCTGGCCGCCGGAGAGCTGCGCCGGGTAGTGGTGGGCGCGGTCGGCCAGGCCGACCCGGTCGAGCAGGTCGGCGGCGCGCCGGTGGGCGTCGGCCGTCGGGACCCCCTTCACGGCGACCAGGCCCTCCATCACGTTCGCCAGCGCGGTGCGGTGCGGGAACAGGTGGAAACGCTGGAAGACCATGCCGATGGACTCGCGCTGGCGGCGCAGCCGCGCGTCCGGCAGGGGCCGCAGCCGGCCGCAGCGCTCGGAGTATCCGATCAGCTCGCCGTCGACGTAGACCCGGCCGGCCTGTGGCTCCTCCAGGTGGTTCAGGCAGCGCAGCAGCGTGGACTTGCCGGAGCCGGAGGGGCCGACCACGCAGACCACCCGGCCGCGGTCGATGGTCAGGTCGATGCCGCGCAGCACCTCGACCCGGCCGAAGCTCTTGCGCAGGGACTGGCAGCGCACCATCGGCAGGGTCATCGCGCGCTCCCCGTGAAGCGCAGGTTGCGGACGATGCGGCCGCGCAGGGTGCCGGGCGCGGCGCTGCCGAAGCCGCGGCTGAAGCGGCGTTCCAGGAAGTACTGGCCGACGCTGGCCACGGTGGTCAGGACCAGGTACCAGATGGAGGCGACGATCAGCAGGGCGATCACCTCGAAGTTGGTGAGATAGAGCCGCTGGGCGACGGTGAGCAGGTCGGCGCCGGCGATCACCGAGACGAGCGAGGTGGTCTTGAGCATGGAGATGAACTGGTTGCCGGTCGGCGGGACGATGATCCGCATAGCCTGCGGCAGTACCACTCGCCGCATGATTTTCGCCCGGGACATGCCCAGCGCCGCCGCGGCCTCCTGCTGGCCGGGGTCGACCGAGCGCAGGCCGGCCCGGACGATCTCGCTCATGTAGGCGCCCTCGTTGATGCTGAGGCCGAGCAGGGCCGCGACGAAGCCGGTGACCAGGGCATTCGTCTCCCAGGTGACCAGCTTCGGGCCGTCGAACGGCACGCCGAGGCTGATCTCGGGGAAGATCAGGGCGATGTTGAACCAGAAGATCAGCTGTACCAGCAAGGGCGTGCCGCGGAAGAACCAGACGTAGGCGATCGCGCCGGTGCGCAGGATGCGGCTGTCGGAGATCTGCATCAGCGCCACGATCACGCCGAGCACCACGCCGATCGCCATGGACGCGACCGTGAGCTGAATGGTGACCCAGAGCCCTTCCAGGATGACCCGGTCGAGCTGGTACCGGACGACGATGTCCCAGTGCAGGTTCGGGTTGACCGCGATGGACCAGGCCAGCCAGGCCAGGATCAGGGCGGTCACCCCGGCGGCCAGCCAGCGCCCCGGGCGCAGCGGGTGGCTGATCCGGTTCACTTCCGCTGTGTCCGGGCCAGCGGGCCCGGCCGAGGGCGGGCCCGTGACGCTCGGCTCCACGGGTGCGCTCACTTCTGGTCGTTGACCGTGGCGGACTGTACGCCGCTACCCTGGACGCCCCACTTCTCGAGGATCTTGGCGTACTCGCCCGAGTCGATCAGCTCCTGCAGCGCGCGGTGGACGGCGTCACGCAGCTGGCTGTCCTTCTTGTCGATCGCGATTCCCCATGGGCCGGCGTCGTACTGGGCCTCCAGCACTTCGTACTTGCCGCTGTCCTGGACCAGCATCTTGGCCACCGGGTAGTCGACGATGGTGGCCACCGCACGCCCCGCGTCGATCTGCAGCAGGCCGGTCGGGGCGTCCTCGCTCTGCGAGATGGTCATCTTCTTGGCGCACGAGGCGTTCTGCTTCTCCCCGATGGCGAGGTTGGAGCTGCCCTTGGCGAGCACCACGGCGCGACCGCACAGGTCCGCCAGGTCCTTCACCCCGGCCGGGTTGCCTTTCGCCACCATGATCGCGCCGCCGGCCTGGAAGTAGTCGACGAAGTCGACGGCCTTGCGGCGCTCCTCGGTGTCGCTCATCGAGGACATGGCCAGGTCCCACCGGTCGGCTTGCAGGCCTGGGATGAGGCCGGGGAAGCTGGCGTTGGTCATCTCCAGCTTCAGGCCGAGCCGTCCGGCGATCGCGGCCGCCAGATCCGGGTCGACGCCGGTCAGCTCCTGGGTCCCCTCCTTGTACATCTCCATCGGCGGGTAGCCCTCGGCGGTGGCGACCCGCAGCACGCCCTTGTCCTTGAGGGCGGCCGGAACCAGGTCGGCGGCCTTGGCGTCGGCGGCGACCGAGACGGAGCCACCGGCCTGCGGCGACTGGCCGGTGGTCGAGCGGCCGCAGGCGGTGACGGCGAGGGATAGTGCGGCGAACCCGACGACGACGCGAAGCGCATGCTTCCTGACCACCGGAAACCTCCTGCTCAAGACCATGGCGGGCACCCTATCCGGGATCTCATAGCATGAACAGCCAGAATGCTTTGCAAGCTGAGCATCGATCTTTTCGATGCTCAGCCAGGCGGTGGTCACACCGGCACCACGCGCGCACTCCCGCGCGCGTTCCTCAGCGCCGCAGCCGGCGGGCGCCTGGGCCGTCGTGGTCGACGTGCAGCAGGCAGCGTCCGCCGCCGGGCATCACGGCGTCGCAGAAGACCCAGTGGCGTACGTTCTAGATCCTTGGGTTCGAGAATCTGAACACGTGGGTCAGGTTTTCAGGCTGCGGTTTTGAGTCGTGCTCGGGTGATGTAGTCGTCGACGTGGTGGTCGATGGTGGTGAGGGCGTGGCGTAGGGCGGGTGGTGCTTGGGGTTGGTCGGCGGCGAGGAGTGGGCGGAGGAGGCGGTCGTTGAGTTTGGTGTAGAAGATCGCGAGGCGTTGGCCGTCGGGGGTCAGGACGTAGGTGTGGGTGTGTTCGATGCGTCGGATCAGGCCGTTGAACCGCAGGCGTCGTAGGTCGTAGGTCATTTGGCTGGTGGTGTAGTCGGTGCCGAGCAGCCGGGCGGTCAAGGCGCGAAGGCTCTTGTTGGTGACGCCGGTGACGGCGAACAGGCTCAGGCATAGGGCGCCGGTCAGGGCCATGACCCGAGGGTCGGCGAAGCGTAGCGCTGGGGCCCTCCTGCCATCCTCGGTGAGGGTGGGCTGTGCGACCCGTTCGATGACTGGGCTCGCAAGGACGCAGCTCTGACCGGCACGGATAGTGTCCAGCAGCCGGCGGTTGGCGTCACGGGCTTTGGCGATGACCTCGTCGAGGTGTTCCAGGCGGCGCAGCACGCCGATGTCGTAGGTGTCGTTGATGACGGTTTCGATGCGTAGTGCTCGTTGGTCTTTGAGGTAGTACTTGATCCGGGAGTGGCGGTAGAAGGCGTTGACCACGACGGCGTCGTTGTCGCGGTCGATGGCGGTGCGGAACACGCCTTTGGTGGTGGAGCGGATCTGCCGGTTGAAGATGATCTCCATGTTGTCGGGGCGGCCGATGTCAAGGTTGTCCGCGGCGAGGGCTTCGAAGAACGTGCGGGCGTGGCGGGGCGCGGTGAACACGATGGTCTTGGCGACCTCGATCTGGCGCATGGAGATGTCCCACCAGTAGCCGGCGGCCCGATCGGCGGGGGCGAATGGTAGTGGTAGGCGGGCCCACCAGCGTTCGGCGAACACGGTGATGGTGCCGGGCCCGAGCCGGTCACAGATGGCTTGCAGGCCGGTGGGGTCGTTGCTGGCGGCGAAGCCGTTGGACAGCTCACGGAAGCTGATGCCGGCCTTGGTGGCTTGGCGTTTGGCCCACTCGTGCCCGTTGAACCAGATCTTTCCCGGGTAGGGGAAGTAGGCGCAGACCTTGATGAACGCCGGCCCGAAGTCGGTGTCCCACAGGTAGAAGTAGTAGCAGGTGACCCGCCGGTCGGTCCGGTTGTAGGTGAACCACACGGCTCCGGTCTCGGTGGCGGACTTGGTCCCGGTGAACACGCGCTGGTACTCCTGCGCCACGCCGATCGCGACGACCTGAGAATGGCCGGTAGCCGCGGCTTTGCGCATCAACGGCATCACCTGGTCAATCTTGCGTTCCGGCCACGGGCTGTCCGCCAGCACACCCGGGCGGGTCTTCTCCTTCTTACCGGTGAAGCTGATGACCGGGATGCCGTTGGCCTCGGCGAACGACATCACCGCCCGGCGGAAGGCCTGCCCGCGGCGTTCCAACAGCGCAGGAGACGGCACCGGCATGCCCTCGTGCTGGTTGAGGAAGCTGACCACCTGGCCACCGACGACCAGGTTCGGCACGGACATGGTGAGGTAGACCCGGTCCAGGCAGTCGATCTCCAACAGCTTCTGCCCGTCGAGCACATCGTTGACCGTGACCGCATTCGTTCTCGTCAGACGTGAGGCCATGACCAACCTCCGCATCCACGCCTACGAATGCCAGGATGCGCCCACCGGCACCGGCCCGACCAGCCCAACCACCCACCTCGGCGGTCCGAGGCAGAGCCTCACTGGTGCAGCATCAGGCAACGTTCGCCCTGTTGACTACCTCACGCAGGCGTTCATCGGCGGCGTTCTTGTTCCGCCAGATGGTGTAACGGCGGACCATGCTGCCCTGCTGCCGTGGCTGGCGTGGTCGATGCCCTTTCCCACTGTCTGACCTGCCGCCATTCATCGATCGCACAGCGGACAAAGTCGCTCGTCAGCGCCTGCGGCCGAGTTTCCGAACGGTACAGGCACCGTCCGTCCGCGCGGCCGTGGGCCACCGTGGTGCCCCTGCCACACGACAGCAAATAGGGACACCCATCACGGAACGATGCCCACCGGATGTCCATCCGGTGGGCATCGTCGCCATTCTCAATCCTGATTCTTCTCCAGCGACTCCGCTCTTTCCTTCATGGCTGCGGCGATGTCATTCCAGTCGGGACCGAAATTTCGCAGGTCCGTCGCCGCCTCTCTCAGCAGAGCCGCGTCGTCCGGCCTCTGTAGACAGGCAATTCGGTACGCGAGATTGCGCGCCCACACCGGTAGGCCAATCCAATTCTCGTCGATCACGGTATGGAGCACGGCCACGATCTCATCCGCCGGTGCGAATGTGACCACCTCGACGAACTCTTGCTCAATGTTTCTGACCTCGGCCAGACCCCGCTCGCCGAACTGATCCGACGCTAGCGTCCTGGCCAGGTCAAGCAATGTTTCCATTCGGCCTCTACATCCCCGTCAGTTGAGCCAGTACGTGCTGACGCCGACCCTATCAGCACCGACCTGGACTGCGTTGTAGGTGATCGATTGCCCATTCACATCGATCGTGCGTTCCGCCGTGCCGACATCTCGCCCAACTTGGGGAAGCGCACCGCCGCCCGACTTGAACTTCTCGATATCAGCGATGATCGCCTGCTCGACCTGGTCCGGGGTGAGGTTTGTGCTCCGCAGGTCCGTACCAGTGCGATGCGCACGGTTGAATCCGTGCCCCGTGTTGATCTGATAAGTCGTACCGTTGGACTCCCATTCCCTACGCAGGTTTCTATCGCCCGGGTCGACTCCGTTGGTCTTGGTGACCTTCGGCGGCCCGCCGCCGGTCCCGCTCCCGGCCCCATCACCGGCCTTCGGCGGATTCTCGAGCTTCCCCGCGTCATTGGCCGCCTTGGACATTCCGTCGGCCATCGCGTATATGCCCAGACCAGCTACCAGAATGCCCGCCCCGGCGAGCACGGCACCACCTCCGCAACCTGCGGCGGTGACGACGGCTCCCACTCCCGTCACGACGAGCGGCACAGTCACCCCACAGGCCGCGGCACCCGTCGCCATCATGCCGATGCCGATATCGGTCGCCACCGCGCCGAGAACCACCTCGGCGGCATCGAGAGCAAGATCCTGCAGGGTGTCGGCATTGTGGTTCACCCAGTTCGCTGTCGCGCTCGCCGCGTCACAGATGCCTTGTGCCCAACTCCAGCAGTCGTGCCCATCGAGTTCCACCGCGCTGATGGGGTTGCCACCGCCGAAGGCGTACCGGTTGCCGGTCCACGGGTTGAGACCGAGTCTCATGTCAGCGAGAGCGCCGTTGTAGCTGTCCCGGGTCAGGAACCGGTTGATGCCGGGGCTGTAGTCCCGGAAGCCCATGTCGTAGGACTGGGAGTTTTGGTCCCAGCGCTTGGCGTTGAACCGGTAGGCGTTGTACGGCTCCTTGGTCGGGTCGGCGGCGTCCGGTTTGTCGATGCCGGTGAACTGGGCATCGTCGTTACTGCCGTAACCGGTGTAGCCGTAGGTGGCCTTGCTGTCGCCGGTGTCGTCGGTCAGTTGCTCGACGTCGGTGTGCTGGTCGTATCCGTAGTAGGCGCTCTCCTGGGTGCCGTCGCCGTTGTGGGTGATCTGGGAGAGGCGCTGCCCCCACGGGGAGTACTGGTAGGACTTGGTGAGTTTGCCTGCGACTTCCTCGTCCAGGACCTCGCTGGAGAGGCCGAGGTAGTTGAAGGTGGTGGTCTTCTCCTTGGCGCCTCCGGCGTCGTTGGTCTTGCTGGTGGTTCGGTCCAGCGGGTCGTAGGTGTACCTGGTCGTCGAGGTGCTGGTGCCGTTGTTCTTGCGGTTCTCGATGATGTGGTCGAATCCGTCGTAGACGTTGCGCTCGATGACCGTGCCGGCCGCGGTGACGGTGTCCAGGCGGCCGAACGGGTCGTAGTTGTACGACGCCGTCGCGCCTCCCGCGCTGGCGGTGAGGAGCCGGTTGCGGTCGTAGTTGAACGTCGTCGTGGCACCCTTGACGGTCTGGCTGATGACGTTGTTGTTGGCGTCGTGGGCGTACGTCTCGGTGCCCGCGCCGTCCCCGGTTTTGGTCAGGGTGGCCAGGCGGTTGCGCGGGTCGTAGGTGTAGTCGCTGGTGGTGTTGAGGTACGCCGAGTGGTTGTCGGCGTTCATCTTCTTGGCGACGTCGCGGGTGCGGTTGCCGTTGGGGTCGTAGGTGTAGGTGTGTTCCGACACCAGCGTCCCGTTGGGCTTCTTCTCTGCCTGGGTGTTGAGCAGCCCGTCGAGGTAATAGGTGTAAGTGACCTTGTTGCCGTTGCCCTTCGTTTCCTCTGCTTTCTGACCGCGGTCGGTATAGGTGAAGCTGGTGGTCTTGCTGTTGGGGTCGGTGGCGGACGTGCCGTTGATGACCGTGGAGACCAGGTCGCGGGGGTCGTATCCGTAGCGCGCGTACTGCTTGTCGTGGGTGGTGGTCAGCGGTGCGCTGTTCTCGTTGTAGGTGAACGTGGTGGTGTTCTTGGTCGTCCCGGACTTGCTCTCGGTGACCGCCTGCACCTGGTTGAGGTCGGTGTAGTTGACCGAGTAGGCGTCGATCCGGGTGCCGGGGGTGTTGTCGGCGATGGTGGTGAGGTTGCCGTTGGGGTCGTAGCGGTAGCTGTAGTCGTGCTTCTCGTTGTCCGCCTCGCCGGTGTTGTCGCGGACGATCTTGATCGCGTCGGCGACGACGGTTCCGGTGGCCTGGTCGGACAGGGACAGCTTGTGGGTGTTGCCTTCGGTGAAGGTGAAAGAGCCGAGGCTGACCCAGGTGCCGGTGTTGGTGGTCTGGTTGACCGTCTTGACTGTGGTGCCGCCGCCGTGGTTGACCGTGTATTTGGCGTCGGTGGCGGCGCCGGTGACCTGCGGGTACCGGGCGAACACCTCGTAGGTGCCGGCCTGCGGCACGTTGAGCTGCCAGGTGAAGGTGTTCGTGCCGGTGCCCGCTGGGCGGGTGGCGTAGTTGGTGCCGTACTTGCCGGGGTCCGTGGTGGCCGTGGTCCAGGTGCCGGTGGCGGTGGTGTTGTTGAAGTCGGAGTTGTCGACCAGGACGACCTGCTTGCCGACCGGGACGCCGTCGTCTGAGCGGGACTTGAGCTTGCCGTCTGGGAAGTAGGACCAGGTCATGGTGCGGTTCGACGATCCGCCGGCCGAGGTGACCGTGCGGGTGGTCTGGGCGCCGAGCTCGTTGTAGTCGTACGAGGTGGCGATGTCCCAGGGATCCGACGACGACTTTGTCCACCCGTTGTCGTAGTAGGTGTAGGTGGTGTCGTTGCGCACCGACTCACCCGACGACGGCGGCATTGACAGGGTGGCCAGGCGGCCGACCGCGTCGTAGGTGTAGGTGGTGACGTCCGCGGTGTTGTAGCGGCTGTCGTGCTGGTCGTAGGCGGTGCGGGTCTCCTTGACCCGGTTGAGCTTGTCGTAGACGGTGGCGGTGGCGAAGTCGTCCGGGTCGTCGGTGGTGGCCACCCCGCGTGGGCTGATCACCTTGGTCTGGTTGCCGACCTGGTCGTACTCGTATTTCGTGGTGCGGTAGGTGATGGTGCCGGCGTCGTTCTTGTGCGGCACCTTCACCTGGGTCGGCATGCCGAGGGGGTTGCGGGTGATCTCGGTGGTGTTGCCGAGCTGGTCGGTGCTGGCCGTGACCAGGCCGTCTCGGTCGTAGGTGCTGGTGGTGAACTTGCCGAGCGCGTCGATGGACTTGGTGACCCGGTGCGCCCGGTCGTACTCCAGCTTCATGGTGTAGTCGGCAGGGTCGGCGGTGGCATTCTTGCGCGGGTCGACCACGGTGACGACGTTGCCGACGTTGTCGTACTCGTAGGTGATCTTCTGGTTCTTGGCGTTGATCACCGAGGTGAGCTGGTAGATCGCGTTGTAGCCGTTGGTGGTGGTGTAGTCACCGGCGCCCGGCGTCAGGTTGCCCTTCGGCTCGGTGGTGGTCAGCAGGTTGCCGACCTTGTCGTAGGTGAAAGACGCCTTGCGCTCCGGGTCGCCCGCGACGTCCACCGGGGCCAGCAGGTACTCCAGCTGGTCGGCCTTATCAAACGACGCCGTCGTGACAGCGCCGTTCGGGGCGGTCGACTCGTAGACGTTGTCGTTGGTGTCGTACTTCGGTGCCGGGGTGGTGATCCAGTCGTTGGCGGCCTGATTCTTGGCCACCCTGTTCTCCAGCGGGCGACCGAACGTGTCGTACGCCTGGGTGGTGTCGTGGCGCAGCGCGTCGGTCACCTTGAGGACCTGGCCCCGCACGTCGTAGACGAACTTCGTCTGCTTCTGGTCCGCGTCGGCGATGGTCTGCGGGTAGCCGTTCGGGTCAAAGTCGTCGTAGCTGGTGGTGTTGCTTCTGGCGTCGGTCGCCGTCCGCATCTGCCCCCACGCGTCGTAGGTGTAGGACGTCTTGTGGTCGTCCGGATCCGTCGTGGTGTTACCGACCGGGTCCACCACCCACGACAGGTCGCCGTCGGACTCGTAGCCGAAGGTCCACTTCCGGCCCTCCGGGCTGGTCTTCTCGGTCAGGTCGGCGACGTAGCCGTTGAGCTGCCGCTGGTAACCCAGCACGGTGCCCGGCCAGCCGTTCCTGACCGCCTCGGCGTCCTTGACCACGGTCGGGTAGCCGGTCTTGGCGTCGTATGCCCAGGTCGACTCCGCGCCGTTGTTCTCGGTGAGTTTGGTGACGTTGTGGTCGTCGTCCCACTCGAGCTTGGTGATCTCGTTCTTGGCGTTGGTGGTCTGGACAGGCCGGCCGTAGCCGTCCATCTGGTACTGGGCGGCGTGGTTCTCGGCGTCGGTGACCGTGGCGTTGATGGTGTTGCCCTGCGGGCCGTCCGGGTCGACGTAGCCGAACTTGCTGAGGTAGCCGAGCCGGTCGGTGTAGGACTTGGTGGTCCAGTGGAACTTCGGGTCGTCGCCGGTCTGGGGGTAGTTGTAGGCCAGGTCGGTGGCGTTGCCCCGCGGGTCGGTGACCTTGACCAGCTTGACGTTCTTGTTCCCCTGCGTCATGTCGTAGGCGAACCTGAACGTCTTCGGCGTCCCGTTGGTGGATCCGGCGCCGTCGATCAGTTCACCGAGCAGGCCCTTGTCGGTGTAGGTGAAGGCGAGCTTGCGTCCGGAGATGTCGGTGATTTGCGAGATATGGTCGATGATCTTCGGGTTGGTCAGGTTGGTGCCGGTCTTGCGGGTCCAGGTGGTGTCGTCGATGTAGTCGAACGCCTGACCCTTGGCGTAGTAGTCAATCGTCAGGGTCTTGCGACCGGTCGCGTCGGTGATGTACTTGAGGAACTTCGTCGGCTTGTTGTTGGACTTCCGCTCCTCGTAGGTGAACACCATCTCGTTGCCGTTCTTGTCGACAACGCTGGAGAGGAAGCCTTCGCAGTCGTAGAAGAACTGCGTCCGGTCGGGCTTGGTGAGCTGCCAGGCTTTGCGTTCCTGGCTCTTGTTGTCGCAGACCTTGTTCTGCTGCAGGTACAGGTGCACACCCTTGGGGCTGCGCCACTCGTTTGCGGTCGCGTCCCAGGTGAACCAGTGGCTGGTGCCGTCGCCGTCGGTGAACGTGACCTTGGTCGGGTTCGGGTTCGGGTGGAAGTCCAACGGTGTGCCGAGCCGCATCATCGAGCTGGCCTGCAGCGACCAGCCATAACCGGCGACGGTGTCGCTGGTGTCCAGGGAGTTGTAGGACATCCGCACGAAGGTGGACAGCCCGCGGGAGGGGTTGTTGAGCGCGTTGTAGGACCAGACGGTGTTGCCGGAGTAGAGGTTGTTCATGAGGGTGCCGCCGGCGCCGGTGTTCTTCCCCGCGTAGGAGTAGAACTTCTCCAGGCCGAGTTGGTCGGAGGTGGGTTCCTCGACGGCGACGTTCTGCGGCAGCGGCTGGATCGCCGGAACGGCCTCCGACAGCTTCTTACCCGTCCGCTTGTCCCGCAGATCCCACTTCAGCACGTAGTCGGTGCGCTTGTTGCCCTCCGTCGACGACGGCGGTGTCTTCACCTGTGCGGTGACATCCACGGTGCCGCCAGCGGGAACGCTCTTGGGCAGTGGCGTGACAACCTCGAAGCTGGGGTCCGCGCCGTCGGTGGTGCCGTCGGCCCGCTTCCAGTCGTAGCCGAGTTCCCAGTCGGTCGGGTTCCAGGCGGTCAGGGTCGGGTTCGACAAGGTGACCGGCACCGTGAGGGTGGCGTTGGTCGAGGCCACCGTCGGGGTCGAGGCCGCGTAGTACGTCGACTCGGCGGTCTGCTCCAGGTACGTGACCTCCAGAGTCGGGCGGAGCAGCGGTTCCGGCGCCTCAGACGAGAGCAGCATGGCGCGGGCGGTCTGGTTGACCTCGTCGCGTTGGCGCAGCAGGAGGCCGTAGTTGCTGGCCGGGTTGGTCAGCCAGCCCTGGACCGGGTTGGTGACGTCCCAGGTCTCCCACTCCGGGTCGTTGGTGAAGCCGTTGAAGCTGGCCTTCCACGCGGTGTCGTAGTCGCCGCCGGCCGTGGTCCAGGCGTTGACGCCGTCGTAGGTGTTCCAGGTGGCCTTCGTGTCCGTGAAGTTCCGCTTGAGCTTGTACACGTCGACGTACTCGTCGGTGTCCGTGCCCGGATACAGGTAGGTGTTGTACATCCGCAGCTCAGCGCCCACGACGCTGGCGTTGGTGGGGATGCCGGTCAGGGCCGGGAACTTGACCAGGCCACGGGTGTCGCCGTAGTAGGGCGAGTTGTTGCCCGGGCTGACGTACGGGTCACCGTCGTAGACGTTCACGTTCTCCGTCGGCCGACCGGCAGACAGGGTGGTGTCGGTGACGCCGGTGCGGTAGATCCGGGTGATCTGACCGGCCTTCGGCAGCATCGCCGGCTGCGTCGGACCCCCGATCACCTGCCCATCGGAGGTCTTCACCGCGACCATGTAGTAGTAGAACTTCCGCGCCATCGGATCGGTGTTGTCCGCCGCCGTCGGCACCGCCGTCGTGTCCTGATACGACCGCGTACCCGACGACACCGGGGCAATCAGGGTCGCCGCACTGGGGGTGAAGTTCTGGTGTGCACTGCGGTGCACCTGATATTCGACTATGTCGGAACCCGCGTACGCCGGCCAGTCCAGGACCGCGCCGGTGGAGGTGATCGTGGTGGGCGGGTTCACCGCCACACCGGGCCGGCCGTAGGTGACGACCAGCTTCGGCAGGTTGAAGTCGCGGCGGTCGTTGTTGTAGGCGTACTCCGACGCCTCGAAGATGGGACCGCCGCGGCCCTTGGTGGCCTCGTCGAGGGCCTTGACCATGAACCCGTGGTTGGGCTGGGTGCGGTTGACCCAGTCCTGGACCACGGTGCGTACCGGGAACGAGTTCCACACGCTCGACTTGGCGTACTTCTTCACCGCGCCGGCCTTGGTGAACCGCACCGCGTCCGCGTTCGCCGACGTGCCCGGCACCCCGTTGAGCACCACCTTCCCGGTGGTGCCCGCCACGAACGGGTGGGTTCCCAACGTCACCCACGCACCCGCGGCGGTCGGCGTCGTCTGGTTCACCGTGTACTTCTTCGACCCGCCGTTGTAGAACACCGTGTACGGGGCGCTCGCCGGCCGGTCCGACTCACCCACGTAGTGCACCTCGACCTGGTAGTCACCCGACTCGGTGATCGTCGGCACCCACGTGTGCGTGTCCGTCGCAAGAGCACTGCCGTGGTAGCGGTAGTCGGCGTTGATCGCCTTCGGCGTCAGCGTCGCGTTCGTCGAGTACGGCCACGACCCGACCACCGACGTGCCTGAGTCTCCGTCGTCCTTGGTCACGACGTTCCCGGCCGGGGCGGCGGCGAACTGGCCGTTCGTGGTGCTCCACGTCGCGGTGCCCTCCGACCAGGCCGAAGTCACCCGATGCGCCTGCATCGGCACGTCATACGCCCAGTCCGTGTGCGTCTGCGAGTAGTACATCTGCAACTGAGCGTCATCGATCGGCGTGTTCGCCGGGATCGAGTCCACGTTGAACTTGACCAGGGACCGCCACACCTGGGACGACGTCGTACCCACCGGCAACTGGTACGTGTCGTTGTAGTTCTTCGTCGCGTTACCCGAGAAGATCGCCACGTCCTGGCCGTCAACCGGCACCGGCTGCACCTTGATCGTCGGGTCGATCACCACCGGATACACCCGCGCCTTGTCAGCGAGCCAGGCGGCGTCGGCGGACACGGTGACGGTGGCCTGGCCATACACCTGCTGCACCCGCTGGGTGACCTTGTCCGACCACACCTTCCCGTGCGGCGACGCCTTGTCATCCTTCGCGTCGTACATGAACGGCGCCGGCATCACGAACACCGGCTCACCACCACCGGGGCGCACGAAGGCGATCGACCCGTCCGCCCGCTGCTGCGCGCTCAGGCCGGCGGTGTCCAGGGTGAACGTGTACGACACCGGCCCGTCCGGCGCCTTCCGCAGAACGATCTTCTCCTTGAGCGCGGTCGACGTGACGTCATAGACCACGTCCGCGCCACCGGCGATGCCCGGATAGGTCACCGTCGACCCCGACACCGTCGGCTTGACACTCTTCGCCGCACCAGCCAGGCCCAGCTCGATGCTGCGGCCCTCAGCCTCGAACCGGACCAGGTCCTTCGAACTGTCACCGAACAGGCTCGAGAACGTGTTCGTGCGGTTGCCCTGCACATACCCCTTCTCGTTGGTCGGGCGGACCGTCGTGTCGATGGCCTGCCACCGGCCCTTCGCATCCTGGTAATGCACCGGCACCGACGAGATCTCCGCCTGCGTCCGCCCGTCCGACAACTGATAGGTCTTGGTGTTCGCGGTCCGCTCGCCGGGCAACTCCTTGACCCGCTTCTGCGCCGGCCACGCCTTACCCGCCGGCAACTTCTCATCCCGGAACAACCCGGCGCTGACCACCTCCGGCCGCGCCCCACCCGAACCACTACCGACCAGCCCACGTGCGGCATCACCCACCCGCGACAACAGACCGCCGTCGTCGTCCTTGGCGGTGTCCGCAGCCTGATCGGCACGGCCGGAACGGTCGGGATCACGACCCGACAGCGCCTCCAACCCACCCATCGTGGCCACCACAGCCACCACCAGGCCCCCGATCAGGAGGCCCCTCGCACGTCTCTTCACCATCACCCTCCGGTCCCATGGAGACACGACGAGCGAAGGCTAGAGGCCATCGATATACGTAGGGATATAAGCCAGATACATTCCGCGCCTGACCTGGACTTACACAAGGAGTCGGGGAGCGACGAACCTGCGGGGCTGGCGCTATCTCGGTGTGACGGAGGCATTCGCGTTACTGCGGCTGATTCCGATGAGCGACGGGGACAAGAACGTGGAAATCCTGGCGCTGCGCCACCAGATCACGGTCATGGAGCGACAGCTGGGCAAGGTCCGCCCGCGCTTCTCCCTCCCAGCGACCGAGCGTTCCTGGCCGCGCTGCTACACCGGCCTCCGCTGGGCGTGCTCCATCGACTCAGGCTGCTGGTGCGCCCGGACACGGTGCTGCGCCGGCACCGCGATTTCCTCGGGCGTCGCCATGCCGCCAATTCCCGACCAAAGCGGCCGGGCCAGCCACGTACCGTCCGCTCGATCCGTGCTCTGGTCCTGCGCCTGGCTCGTGCGAACCGCAGCCGGGGTTACCGTCGCGTCCACGGCGAACTGCTCGTGACCTGCGGCATCCGACGCATCGGCGCCGCTCGTGGAGACGTTCGGGCTTCTCTCGGCTGAGTGGCCGCGCTGCAGCCGCCGTGGGCCTCGCTGGCGTGCGGAAGCCCTTGCCCGACGGCGAGTCTCGGCGGTCCACCGAGCGTTGATAACCAATTGGCCGGTAGAGGCAGCGAACCTTCCAGGTTCGCGGCTATGCCATGCCCTCGGGCCGAGGGTGTAGGCGCCGCTCGGCGTTCTGCACCAACCTCGGCACCCCGCATGGGTGGTTGGTGGGGTAAGCCGCACGCTGTCCGCCCAAGCCGAGCCGACTGCGCGGCCAGGCTTCGGCGGAAGGTTGCCCTGCCAGTAGAGCTTCGCTGGTCAGGCCGCGACCGGGTCGATCCGTCGGTCTCGGAACGCATGGGTTGGAGCGGACGGCACTATGGCGAGCTCGGTGAGGTACTCGCGAACCAGAGCCGGCACTTGATAGCCGGCGGGACCGTACGGGTATAGCAAGTGGGCGTCGACGAGGCTGTCCAAGGCCCGCCGGATTCGCTGGGTGCTGACCCCGAGTTGGGCGGCGGCCCGGTCCACCAGAGCTGGCGCATCGGGGTGGGTGCCGAGCAGTTCCAGAAGCGGACCGGCCATCTCGTCCTCGGCGCGGACAGCGGAAATTGTGCCGTCCAGGCTGGCCCGCACCGACAGGTCCCCATCGGTAAGCAGATCCAGCCGGTGGCGGTCGTCGCCGAGCTGCGCGACCAGGGTGGCCACCGGCATTGCCGGCCAGCGCGCTAAGCGGGTGCCAGCGATCCGTAGCGCCAGCACCGAGCCTGCGCACAGCCGGACCAGCTCCGCCGTGGCCGCCCCGTCGGCCGTCAGCCGCCGTCTGCCCGCAAGGGCGGCAAGTAGTTCCCGCGCCCGCGCTGCGCCCAACGGCCGCAGCGCCACCCGCCGAACGCCGTCCAGGCTGCCTAGGTGCCGCGAACCAACAGCGATCAGGGCGGGTCCAGGACCGGCTGGAAGCAGGGCCCGCACCTGGGCTGCTCTCGTGATGCCGTCAACGACCAACAGCAGCCGGCGCCCGGCGACCATCGAGCGGAACCGGCCAGCCAGCTCGTCGCCATTCTCAGGCACCTCGGACGGAGCGACCCCCAAGGCGCGCAGCACTCGGGCCAGGACCTCGCCCGGGGCCACCGCGATCCGGTGGCCGAGGTCCACGAAAACCTGCCCATCGGGAAAGTCAGCGGCTACCTGGTGCGCAGCACGGAGCGCCAGCGCCGTCTTGCCGCTGCCCGCCGCGCCGGTAACGAGCACCGCAGCCGGCGCCGGACCGCGCAGAGCGGCAACCACGTCGGTGGCCTCTCGGGCGCGGGCGACGAAGGTGACCATGTCCGGCGGGAGCTCACGTGGCACTGCCCAGCCGACGGATGGCCGCGTGTCAGCGGCCGCTGCTGGCGTCGTGACCGCAGGTTCGGGCGGTGCCGTATACGACAAGTCTCGTGCCCGGTCGAGCATCGCTCGGTGCAGACCGCTCAGCTCGTCGCCAGGCTCGATGCCAAGCTGCTCGCTGAGAGTGTCCCGTGCGTTCCGGTAGACGGCGAGCGCCGCCGGCACGTCTCCACCGCGGTACAGGGTGAGCATGAGCTGCCCCCAGGCCCGCTCCCGCAGCGGATGCGCGGCGAGATGACCGCGCAGCTCGGGCAGCAGCTCCGCATGCTGTCCCGCCGCTAGCCGGGCCTCGGCCAACTCCTCGAAAACCTGCAGCCGTTGCTCATCGAGGCTGGCCCAGCGGGCGTCCAATGTCGTTCCGCGGGGCAGGCCGTCACCGGCGGCACCGCGCCAATGCGCCAATGCGCTGGCCAGCTTCCCGATGGCACTGACCGGATCAGGCCTAGCCAGCGTGGTACGTCCCTCCCCCGCGAGCCTCTGAAACTCGGTCACGTCCAGCTCATGCGCCGCCAGCTGCAGCTCGTATGCATTGTGGCGAGCGACGAGACGAGCGCCCAGCGTGCGGCGCAGCACGCCGACGTGGGACCGCAGATTTGCCATGGCGGAGGCCGGCGGGGCGTCGGACCAGACCATGCCGGCCAGCCGGCTGAGGGAGACGGGTCGATTCGCCTCGAGGGCCAGCCCTGCCAGAACCGCCCGTCGCTTGGTCCCGCTGGGGGTGAGGTCTTGGCCGTTGACGAAGACTTCCACCTGACCCAGAAGCCGAATCTGCAGTCCCATTGCGCCGCTCCCCCGTCGAGCCTTTGAGCGCGCTCAGGCTAGGGAAGCGATTCACCGGTCGACAAGGTACAAACCGGACTCGATGGGGTGACGAGTATCAATGTTTGACAGCGGCGTGTCCGTGTAACACGAGAGCCACCGAAAACGCTCCCGATCGCCCGATACGGACGGTGACGTCGGACTCGGCGCCGAACGCTCGTCGAGGCAGGCACCGGCACTCTGCGTCGCGCACGCCGAACCCCTACCACCCGCTTGGCAACCAGTTGACAGGGCGGCAGCGGCCTCGCCAAGCATCTGAACGGGGCAGGTGGCTGCCCCATTTGACGAGTTACCGCCGACGGTTGGCGTCGGCGACCACCCGATCGATGTCGACGCCTGACTCCAAGTACCTCCTCCCACTCCCGATGGGCGAATCGATGCCTTTGCCAAAGCGGCATGCTGGCTTGACTAACTCGCGCGCGGGGAACAGTTGGACACCCTGCCCCACCCGCCCACCGAGAAGTGCCGCTCGACATGACCGACGGAGACACCCAGCGCCTCCCGCTCCGGCTCTACGCTGGGGCAACGCCCGCATGCGACAGCGGGTTGCTCTCGTTGGCTGTCATGCCGCCAACGTCCACGTCGATCTCGGCGGCGGCCCGTCGCAACGCGGCAGGGGGTACGCCTAAAGACGCTATGCCAGGAGGCCGGGGATCGACACCGCAAGGATTGCCCGGGTGACCGATTCGCCATCACACCGATCCGCAGGAGGGTGACGGCATGGCCATGATCGACCGAACGACAGCGACGAAAGGAGCCCGGATGGACTCGCTGAGGAGGACCGCGCTGGTCGCGGGCGTCTTCTACGTGCTCACCTTCGTCTCGATTCCGACCCTCGCCCTGTACGGTCCGGTGCACGATGCGGACTACGTCGTCGGCACCACCTCGGAAACCCCAGTCGTCATCGGTGGCGTCCTTGAGGTGATCGTTGCCCTCGCCGGCATCGGCACCGCCCTCGTGCTGTACCCGGTGGTCAAGCGGCAGGGCGAAGCCCGAGCGCTGGGCTTCGTCAGCGCCCGGGTTCTCGAAGCCGCCGGCATCTTCGTCGGCGTCGGGAGCCTCCTGACGCTCGTGGCCTTGCGCCAGGCCGGAGCCGGAGCAGATGCGTTGGTCACCGGCCAGGCGCTGGTCGCCTTCTATGACTCGATCTTCCTTCTCAGCCAAGGCCTCATTCCGGCCGTGAACGCCCTATTGCTGGGTACCCTGCTGTACCAGTCACGCCTCGTGCCGCGGGTTCTTCCTGTGCTCGGACTCGTCGGGGCGCCCCTGCTCGTCGTTTCCGACGCCGGCACACTGTTCGGCCTGTGGGACCGACTGTCGCCGGTGACGGCGATCGCGGCCATCCCCATCGCGGTGTGGGAGTTCTCGTTGGGCATCTACCTGATCGTCAAAGGCTTCAGGCCCTCCCCGGCCACCGCAGGAATGGCCGCCGCCAGCGCCCAGCCTGCCCAGGACGCCACCGTCTAAGCGTCGAGGACACGGCCGGGCCTCCACGGCCCGGCCGCTGTTCGCGCAGCCATGATCGAGGCCCGAGATCAGGACACTCGGAAGCGAACGGCATGTGGTCGTCCAGTCGCAGCTGTCACGGATCACCTGACTCTGATCCGTGACGCATCAAGTGGAGCCCGACACCGCCAGCCTCAAGCAACTCTCGGGCAGTGCGGGGATCCGGATGTGCACCCCCCCATTTGCTGCGCCACACCCTCGTCACCACCATGCTCGACGCCGGCGTCAGCCTCCGTGACGTGCAGGTCGCGGCCCGCCACGCCGAACCGCGGACCACCGTGCGCGATGACCGCGCCCGTAACAACCTTGACCGCCACCCAACTACATCCTCGCCGCCTACAGGGCATCCGGGACATGACGCCGGCGACGAGCGACTTTGCCGAGAGGAGTGCGATTCTGAAGCGGGGTAATGGCGCAGGGTGGCTTGGGTGGCCGGCTGCTTCTGCGATGTGGGGGCTTGGACAGGTACGGGCTCAGCTGACCAGCGGGCGGCTGACGACGCTGTCGGTGCGGCCGCTCAGCTCCCGGTCCAGGGTCTCCTGCGCGTCGCGCATTGCCTCGGCGTACGGCCGTTCGGCGAGCCGCCGCATTCCTACCTCGGGCGCGACATCCTCGACCACGCTGCTGATCCACCAGATGTTGCCGAACGGGTCACGTACCCGCCCGCCCCGCTGGCCGAAGGCGTGAGTGGCCGATGCGGTGACCACGTGGGCTCCGGCGGCGTCCGCGCGCTCGATCGTAGCGTCGGCGTCGGCGACGAAAACCCGCAGGAGCGAGGGCATGCCCGGCCAGTCCGGCCGCTGGTCGAATGCGAGTAGGACGGTGTCGCCGACGCGGATCTCGGCATGGCCGATGGTCCCGTCCTCCAGCGGTACCCGCCCGAGCTCGACCCCGTCGAACACCGCGGTGATGAAGTCCAGCAACTGCCCGGTGTCGGGCGTGACGATCCACGGCGCGACGGTCGTGTACCCGGCGGGTGGGGTGCTGCTCATGGCGTATCTCCCTCGTGTCGTAGCGGACCTGGGCAACGGTAGATGTCGTATAGGTCATTCCCCGTCCTAGTCGAGCAGCACAATGGCAGCCATGTCCGACGCGCATGCCCGACTGCTGTCCCTGCTGTCGCTGTTACAGGCCCCTCGACTGTGGCCGGGAAGCGAGCTGGCGCAGCGGCTCGGGGTGTCCGGCCGGACCGTGCGGCGCGACATCGACCGGCTGCGCGTGCTGGGGTACCCGGTGCACGCCGAGCAGGGCGGGCTGGGCGGATACCGGCTGACGGCCGGCGCGGCGATGCCGCCGCTGCTACTGGAGGACGACGAGGCGGTCGCCGTGGCCATCGGGCTGCGCACGGCGGCGGGGCAGGCAGTGGCCGGGGCGGACGAGGCGGCGGTGCGGGCGCTACGCAAGCTGCTTCAGGTCCTGCCGGCCCGGCTGCGCCGCAGGGTCGACAACCTGGCCTCCTCAACGGTGGCCCACCCGTTCTCCGTTGCCGCGGATCCGGTGGATCCCGACGCGCTTGTCGTCACCGCCGCGACGATCGCCAACCACGAGCGGCTGCGGTTCCGGTACCGCGACGAGGGCCGGCACGTCGAGCCACGCGCCCTGGTGACGTCAGGGCGGCGCTGGTACCTGCTCGCTTTCGACCTCGACCGCGATGACTGGCGGACCTTCCGGCTGGACCGGGTCACCAAGCTCGCCGCGACCGGTGCCCGGGCGGCCACGAGGGAGGTACCCGGCGGGGACGTCGCCGCCTTCGTCGCCAGCCGGACCATGCAGATGGCCCCGACATACCCGGCCGACGTAGTGATCCACGCACCGGCCGCCCACGTGGTGGACCGCCTCGGCGCGCCGCCGCCGGGTACCCTGACCGACCAGTCGGACGGGACCTGCCGGTGGCTCGCGCCGCCGGACACCCTCGAATGGCATACGCTCCGGCTGGCGTCGATCGGGCTGCCGTTCAAGATCAGCAGCCCGCCAGAGCTGACCGCCCACCTCAGGTCAACAGCTGCGCTTCTTCAGGCCGCCACGGCGGGACCAGACCGGACCGGGACGCGGCCACCACGAGCTGGGCGTGGCCGCGTCCGCCTCGGCGCGCCGCCGCCAAGTTGAGGTGCATCTTGAGGCCAGCGCTCTCCGAACTCCTCGCCCGCCAGGGTGGACCGAAGTCACCGACTTACGAGGGGTGGGTGCAGCGAACAACTGGTCCTTCCAGGGAGAGTGCGCGCACCCGGCTCAGCCCGGATGTGCCCACGATACGGTTCGAGCGTGATGGCCGGCCTTGCCAACAGCCCCTTGCTCTTCGTCGATGTCGACGGACCGCTGATCCCGTTCAAAGCCCGGCCGGTCAGCCGCGAGCGTTCTTTGGGCGATGCCGTCGTGCAGCCACTGGGCGGTACTGGCAACCCTCTGCTCGATCGGCTTGACCCCGATGACGGGCGCAGGCTGTTGGCACTGGGATGCCAGTTGGTCTGGGCAACCACGTGGATGGCGGAGGCGAACGAGGTCATCTCGCCACGGCTCGGGCTTCCGGACCTGCCGGTCGTCGAATGGCCGGACGACGACGAGGATCCGGAGCACCGTTTGCACTGGAAGACCGAAGTCCTTACCCGGTGGGCAGCCGGCCGCCCATTCGTCTGGCTTGACGACGAGACAACTGATGCTGGCCGGCGATGGGTCGCAGCACACCACCCGGCGCGGGCGCTGCTGCAACGTGTCGACCCATACGTGGGCCTGACCGAAGCGGATTTCTCAGCGGTCCGCCGATGGCTCGGGCAGGTTGACGGCGCCGCTTGATCACCTGCACGCTCATGGCCGCCATCCGTGCGTGTTCACCAATCAAGAGCGATCACGGTCGGCAGTTGCCTTTGAGCCGGCGGGCATCCTGAACTGTCGATGTGCGGATGCCTCGGTGCCCGCGCAGGGTGCGATGATCAACGCGGCGATAACCGGATCAGCGGAGACAGCACGCAGGGGGTATGCGCATGAACCGGCCGTGGCCATTTCAAGGGATCGTGATGCAGGACGCCTACGAGGCGGCCCAGGATCTGCTGGATCAGGTGGTGCGTCCGCAATGCGATATCGACGTTGTCATCTGCTCTTGTCAAGAATTCCCGACCGCTTGGGTTTTCGGCTACAACACACGACGGTTCTTGCAGGACATGGAGCTTCTGGCGTCTCTCGTCGGTAACGGCCCGGTCGTCGTGCCCAAGTCGGGCGAGCCGCCATATCTCGGCGCCTCTGGCAGCCCCATTGAGGACCAGATCCAGCCCTGACACGGCGGGGAGACTGCCGGTGTGGGCTGACCGCGCCGGTACGACGCCTCGCCGTTCCCGAGCGGGCGTATGGATCTGCCACAGACCGATCGGCGCGTAGCGTCACCGCCGGCCGATCAAGACGACGTGCGGTCGTGCCGAAGGTAGTGCATTCGATCGCGACAGTTCGAGGTGCTCGCGGACATTCAAGATCGCTCTGGCGCGACCGTGGTGATCGTTAGTTGTTGATGTCGAGCAGGAACGTGGTCAGTGCCGCGGCGACCTCGGTCTCGCCTCGGTGGTGCGGTCCGAAGTGGTTCAGTTTCGGGAAGGTGAGTACCCGCGACGAGGGGAGCACCTCGGCGAGCCGGGCCGTGGAGGGGCCGACGTGCGCCAGGTCGCTCCGGCCGCCGGTCATCAGCAGCACGTCGGCGGAGACCTCGCGGTAGTGGGAGTAGCTGTTGTCGAGTCGGCCGACCTCCGCGTGCTCGTGCAGGGCCGGTTCGAGCAGCTCGACGACCTTCGCCCGTTTTTCGCCGCGGAAGGCCAGCCGCAGGATGGCGGCCATCAGCCAGCGGGGGTTGCGGCGCGCCGCGCTCGGGCCGGTGGCGATGGAGAACGTGGCGAACGCGTCGATCGGGCGGCCTCGGGCCAGAAGCCTGCGGGCCGGTGGGATCCAGTCGGTGGGAATCAGGCCGTCGACGCTGACTCCGGGCTCGTAGACGGCCAGCTTGTCGAAGCCCGGGTTTCGGCGGGCCGCTTCGAGCGCCACCAGCCCACCGAAGCTGTGGCCGAAGACGTACCGGGCGCCGGTGGCCGCCCGGACCGCGGCGAGGTCGGCGCACTCGGCCTCGATGCCGTATCCGGGTCCGAGCGGGCCGCTGCCCCGGCGGCCACGCCGCTGCACCGTGTGCACGGTGAAGGTGCCGGCGAGCACCTCGGCCAGCCCGGCGAAGTCGGCGGCGTCGCTGAGCGCGCCAGGCACGATCATCAGATCCGGGCCGGCGCCGGTGGTGTGGTAGGCGATGGTGGTGCCGTCGGCGGAACGGACGGTCCGCGCGGTGGAGGTGGTCGGCATGGCGAAACTCCTCACGGTGATCCGGGTGGGTGTTGTGGCGCGTCCGCCGGTGTCTCAGCCGCCGCCCAGGGCGGCGTTCAGCCGTCGGGTGTGCGCGAGGTAGGTGTCGAACGGCACGCCGCTGGACTCGACCAGCTCGGTGAGCCGTCCGATCAGCTCGGTGCCCGCCCGCTCGACCAGCTCCCGGCCGGCGTCGGTGAGGGCGATCCGGCGCCGGTTGCCGCCGGCCGGGTCCGGTGCCACGGTGAGCAGCCCGGTGCCGGCGAGGGCGGCGATCATCCGGCTGATCGAGGGCTCGGTCACCGCCAGGCTGTCGGCCAACGCCCGCTGGGTGCATGCCTTTAGCTCGCCGACCGTGACCAGGACCATGAACCGCCGGTATGACATGCCGTGGTCGGCGCGCAGGATGCGGTCACCGGCACGCTCTAGGCGGGACACCAGCGTGTGTAGCTCCAGCCCGAGGTTGTTCGGATGGTTCATGGGCGATATCTTAGAGCTATAAGTTAGGAAAGCAAGTCTCTATCGACGGGAGGGCCACGAGATGGCATATGCCGTTGGTCTCGTACTGCGCCCCGCACAACCCGACGACGTCGAGGCGATCACCGTGCTGTGGCACGCGGGCTGGCGGGACGGGCACGTCGGGCACGTCCCTGCCGAGCTGCACCGGCACCGGCGGCTCGCCGACTTCCGCGACCGGGTGCCGCCCCGCCTGCCCGCCACCACGGTCGGCGCGCGGGGCGCGCGGCTCGTCGGGTTCGTCACCGTCCGCGAGGACGAGGTGGAGCAGGTGTACGTCGCCGGGCCAGCCCGCGGGACCGGGGTGGCCGATGCGCTGCTCGCCGCCGCCGAACGGGCCGTCGCCGAACGATTCGACACCGCCTGGCTCGCGGTCGCGGTCGGCAACACCCGGGCCCGCCGGTTCTACGCCCGCAGCGGCTGGCACGACGTGGCGGCCCTGCACTACCCCGCCGAAGCCGGCGCCACCCCCGTCATCGTCGCCTGCCGGCGTTACGAGAAGCGCGTCCGGTAAACGCGGGCTCTTTCGATCTGCCCGGTATGGGTTACGCGCTCGGTCATGAATCCATGCTGCCCTGGGTCTTCAACATCGTCGCCGAGTACCCGGATCTGCCGCAGACATCGCACGTTGGCTCTTGACGCTCGTCACCATGCGCGAGCGTGAGGCTCGACCAGCGGCAGGCAACCGACGCCCCACGGTGGGCGCCGAGCTGACAACATCGAGACCGACAAGATCTCGCCGGCGCTCGAACTCAGCAACATCTGGCGCCCGTGGGTGACGAACAAAACCACCGCCGACGGCGCAGGTGACGAAATCTGCTCCACCACACAGCTCCCGACTACTCACAGGCGCCGTTTCACGGCGGCCCATGCTCGGGTACCAGCAGGCATGAGTACCAGCCAACCTGTCGCGCCCAATCAGCGGCCGGCACCCCACATGCCCAGCGACGTCACGCCCCAGCTGTCGTTCTTCGACAAATTCGCCACCCATGCCTCGCAGTTCGTCTCACGGGCCTGGTTCTTCGCCGCCTGCCTGCTGCTGGTGGTTATCTGGGCGCCGTCGATCCTGGTGATCCAGAACATGGACACCTGGCAGCTCATCATCAACACCGCGACCACCATCGTCACCTTCCTGCTGGTGGCGCTCCTGCAGAACACCCAGACCCGCAACGACCAGTCGACCCAGGACAAGCTCAACGCCTTGGCCGAGGCGGTCGCGGTTCTGATGACCCATACCGCCGACATCCACGATCGCCGGGGACTGCACGACGCGGTAACCGAGCTACGCGACGCGGTCGGGCTGGAGGATCGCGAGAGCTCCTGAACCCGGGCCTGTGAGGAAGTTGCCGGATTGGCTGGCATAGCGGCACCCGGCGGCACGGACCGCAGGGGGCGACGACCGCAGACGTGACGAACGGCCTTACCCGTGGACCTCAACCAGGCCCGCTGCGGTGTCTCAGACCAGGAGAGTCTCCCGCATTCTCGCGCCCAGATTGATTCCGTCGACCACCCACGGACCGGTCGGTCGTGAACATCGAGGGCGCTGTTGCGCGCATCAGCTCGCGGACCGGAGGCGGCAGCCGGGGCGGGTCGTCGATGGTCGCGAGGACCTGCCCGGCGGTCGAGATCAGTCGATCGGCCAGGGCTACGGCATCGGTGTCTACCCGCACCCCGCCGTACTCCCAACCAGCGGTGGTGAGGTCGAGCACTTCGAACACGCGGGCCAGGAGCGGGTTCGGGCCGGACTCCCGGCCCAGCCGGGGAGCCCGGCTGCTGAGCACCGCGGCGGCGGCCACCTGCGCGTACGGATGGAGGCCGCACGGCAGCGCGAACAGGGGCCACCGCAGCGCCTTTCCGGCCTCCTTCGACAGCGGCCGGTAGTTTCGGCGGTGCACCAGGAGCCGCCGGCCCGTCCGTCGGTGTACGTCGTGAGCCTGGGCCTGTAGGTCCACGTGGGCCTCGTCGGCGGTCTCGCTCACGATCCGGGCCCCCGCCACCAGGCCGTCGTCGTCGTTCAGCACCCGGGTGATCGCCTCGACCTGTTCCGGAAACCGGACCTGTGAACGGGCGCCGTATCGGTGCCGGACGTCCCGCAGCAGCGCCTGCTGCCGCCCCGGATTGAGCTGGACCCGTCTGCCACCCAGCAACTGCCGGAGCCGACGCATCTCGGCCTCGTATCAGCAGCCGTCACGGATCGCGGCAACGCTATACGTCGGGGCGTCCCTCGTATTGTGGTGGGATGGCTGAGCGATCTCTGACCTTGATGGCGGTGCACGCGCACCCCGACGACGAGGCGACCAGCACCGGCGGCGTCCTCGCCCGGTACGCGGCGGAGGGGATCACGACGGTGCTCGTGACCTGCACGGACGGGCGGTGCGGCGACGGGCCCGGCGGGGTCAAGCCGGGCGACCCGGGGCACGACCCGGAAGCCGTGGCAGGGATGCGCCAGGCCGAGTTGACAGCCAGTTGCGACGCGTTGAAGGTCACGCACCTGGAGACGCTCGGCTATGCCGACTCCGGGATGATGGGTTGGGCGACCAACGACGCGCCCGGCGCGTTCTGGAACACGCCGATGGCGGAGGCAGCCGACCGGCTGAGCGAGTTGATCCGCCGCTATCGGCCCGACGTCGTCGTCACCTATGACGAAAACGGCTTCTACGGCCATCCGGACCACATCCAGGCGCACCGCATCACCATGGCCGCAGTCGAGCGGACGAACATCCCCGCGAAGGTGTACTGGACCACCGTGCCGCGCAGTGCGTTTCAGGATTTCGGCCGCGTCATGAAGGAGATTGGCGTCGAGTTTCCCGAGCCGGACGGGCCGTCGGAGGAGATGCCGCAGCTCGGCCTGCCCGACGATGAGATCACCACCTGGGTGGACACGAGCGGCTACGGCGCGCAGAAGTTCGAATCGTTGGCTGCGCACGCCAGTCAGGCCGAGAACATCTTCTTCCTGCAACTTGGCCAGGAGCGGTTCACCGAGCTGATGGGCGTGGAGACCTTCGTCCGGGTCCGCGACATCACCCATGCGCCGACGCCCGAGGACGACCTGTTCGCCGGACTACGCTGACCGAGCCCGGAAACCCCGAAGAACCAACGCGGTGCTGCACTAGGTGATGATTCGGCCGCCACTGATGTCGAGGGTTACGCCGGTGATCCATGACGCTTGGTCGGAGAGCAGGAACGCGGCAGCTGCGGCGATGTCGTCCGGTTGGCCGATGCGCCCCAGGGGGAAGGCCCGGGTCAGCTGCGCCCGCTGCGTGTCGGTCATGGTGGTGGCCATCTTCTCGTTGAGCACGGCGGAGGGTGCCAGGCAGTTGACCCGGATGCCGCGGGGGCCCATCTCGGCCGCCAGGTGCTTGGACAGCATCACGACCCCGGCCTTCGCGGCGGCGTAGGCGGCCGCCGCTTGGCCGGGCTGGCGGCCCGCGGATGAGGACATCGTGACGATGGCGCCGCTGCCCCGCTCGATCATCCCGGGCAGGGCGGCGCGGATGGTGAGGAACGCCGAGGTGAGGTCACCCTCGATCACCCGGCGCCACTCGTCCGGTTCGACCTGTTCGGTTGGGCGGGGACGGCCGTTCCCGCCGGCGAAGGCGGCCAGCAGTTCGACGGGGCCGAATTGTTCACTCAGCTGCGCGTACGCGTGTGCCAGTTCGTCGGCATTGGTGGTGTCGGCTGGGGCGGCGGCCGCCGTGCCACCGTCGGCGCGGATCTGGGCGACGACGGTGTCGATCGCCGTCCGGTCGCGGCCGCCGACGCCGACCAGCGCGCCGTGTGAGGCGAGCCTGCGGGCGGTGGCGGCGCCGATGCCTCGGGAGCCGCCGGTGACCATGGCTGCCTTGCCGGCCAGGCCGTCGGTGGGGATCGCTGAGGGGGTCATCATCACTGCCTTTCGACGGCGCTGCCGCGGCCTGCGGCTCGCGGCCTGGCGAGGGTCAGGGCGGTGGCGAGCACCCATACCAGGCCACCGAAGCGGCCGACCGGCAGGAGTGGATCGAGGGCGGGGATTGCGGCGGTGAGAGCGGCCAGCTCGCAGACCGCCGCGATCGCCAGGCCGAACCAGCCGACCCAGCGCGGGACCATCCGGCCGGCGAGCGCGGGCAGCGAGATGCCGGCCAGCAGCAGGCCGGAGAAGACGACGAAACCCGGGCCGCCCGTGGCGAAGGCCAAGGCGTTGAGCGTGCGGATCGCGACGGGACTGTCGGCCACGTGCTCCTGGGTCAACGCGAGGGTGGCCAGCCCGGACATGGCGAGCAGCGCGGCCGCGACCGTGCCGCCGACCAGGGCGATCAGCTGGCCGGGCACGTCCAGCCCGGCGGCCTGGACCCGGTGCGACGCGATGGCGGTGAACACGACGAAGGGCACGGCCGAGGCCAGCAGGAGAAAGGCGGACAGGTGCGCCGCGCCCAGGTGGTGGGTGTAGAAGTCGAGCAAGTCGGCGTCCGAGGAGTAGGGTGCCACGCCCGCCACGGCCGTTGGCGCGACGATGCCGGCGAGGGCCAGCACGACGTAGGCGATCGCCGGCGGCAGCAACGGCGCTGCACCCACATGCCGCGTCTGCGATCGGGTATCTCGCGTCTCGGGGCGTTGGCTGGTCTGGTTCTTGAGCACGTCAGCTTCCTCCCTTGATGTCAATCGTGAATGATTCAACGCGTGAACGGTTCTCTCGGTACGCTATCTCTGTGTCTCTCATGCCCGCAACCCACGACGGCGAATCGGCGCGCGCGAGCCGGCGACGCGGCGGGGCCGCGTTCCTGCTTGCCCAGGTGGGCGCCCACGCCAGCAGCCGCTTCGCAGAACGGATCGCCGACCTCGGCCTGACCCCACCGCAGGCCGGGCTGCTCCGCGCGATCGCCGCCGCTCCGGCCAGCAGCCAGCAGCAGCTGGCCACCCAGCTGGGGCTGCTACCGAGCCGCGTGGTCGCCTTCGTCGACGACCTGGAATCACGCGGCCTCCTCCGGCGCGAACGCAGCCGCGCCGACCGCCGGCAGTACGCCTTGCACCTCACCCAGGACGGGGAAGCCTTGATGCGCCGCCTCCAGGACGTCGCCCGGGCCCATGAGCGCGACCTGTGCCAGGCCCTCGACCAGGCCGAACACGCGCAGCTCGTCGCCCTGCTCGGCCGTATCGCCGACCAGCAGGGACTCACCGCCGGGGTACACCCCGGCTACACCCGGTTAACAGATTCCACGAAGCCTGCAGTACGCGACGGCAAGTAGCCGATGGGTGACATGCCGTCGCAGGCGCTGTGGCGCCTGCGGGTGCGGTAGGAGCCCGGCCCAGCCCTGCCGGTTGATCAACGAGTCAGCCTGATGATCGGACGGTTCCACGCGTCGCTCGCGCCGAGCCCCGAGGCAGAGACGGGTTCTTTCGTCGTTGGGTGGCGCTGTTGCGGTGCCGTCCGTGGTCATCAAGCCCACAGGCGACATAGGGCGGCGGGTTCACTGGCGGAGGCTGCCGACATCCAGCGCCCCGACGGCACCTGGGAGCATTCTCGGCCGCCTTCCCTTGACAGCCTGGTCCATCCTGGTGTCTTCGCTCATGATCCTCGGACGTGCGGGCGCGCCTCGTGACGCCGTAGCCGGAGCATTCGAGCAGCAATGAGAAGGGTGCGGCGTGCCATGACCGGTCAGCTGTTTGAGAATCAGCGAACGTACAGCCCTCTGGCGATCAGGGCCTTCTGCATGGGCCTGGTTCCGCTGCTGTACGTCAGCGCGGGCTATGCCTTGCTGATAGACCGGGACATCAGACTTCTCACCCTTGCGCTGGGGCTCGGCGTCTGCGCGATTGCCCTAGGCGTCGCGGGGCTGAAGGAGATCGAGACGACTGGGCAACGTGGTCGCGGTCTGGCGATTGCCGGGTGCGTGGCTGGCGCAGCCGTATTTGCAGCCCAGGCCTTCTCCTTCGTCTATCTGACGGTGGTGGGCTGCCCGCCTGCCGGCGGCGTCCCGCTCGACCCCTGCTGGTAGGCGGCCCAGGTCGATCCAGAAGCTTGACCTGTCCGCAGCGAGAGGGGGCTCGAATCCCTAACCCGCGAGCCTGGCTCGCATCGGGCGGAAGCGGACTCGTTGGTACTCCGACCTCGGCCGCTCTCGTCGCCGCCTCTCGACGTTTCACAGCACCTGCGGAGCTCATCTGTACTGGCGTTGCACTAGTTGATCTTCTTTCCGGACCGACCCTGTGACCGACGGGAAGTGGCGTAGACGGTCATGGCGGAATCGCTGGTCTGCGATCGTGTAGGCCGGGTGGCGGCCTCGCGGACCATCTGGTTTGCCCGCCCGGCAGGAAGGCCGGTGGCGCGGAGCAGGTCGCTGGCGGCACTGCGAATCTGCAGGACGACGGTATCGCCGAAGATGCGGCGCTTGTGTCTGCTGGCATGTCCAGCCAGGCGAGCGGCTTCAAGCACGGTCTGACGGGTACGCCCGGATTGTCGGGTGGTGGTGCAGTCCTGGTGGAGGTGAGCCAGGGCGTCGCCGAGGATGTCGACGGCTTGGTGCAGTGGGGGCGGGACGGGTTCGTGGTATTCGAGCAGGGTGGCGACCCTGCGGGCCATCACCCGCACGTCGATGGCGAACGCGCCGAGTTGGTCGACGGCGGCCCGGTACTGCTGGTAGCGATCGCGCCGGCGGCGCCACCACGGGGCGATAGTCACGGTTTCCTCCGCGGCCCGCAGGGCTTCGTTGAGGCGCGTGGTGTCGGTGTCGATCGTGTTGACGCGATCCAGGGCCTGCATGGCCAGGTTCCGGTCGCGGCCGGCCAAGGCCTGGGCGCTGGTGTGGATGGCGGCAGCCAGGTCGGTGAAGAATGGCTGGGCGGCGCGGTCGACAGTCCGCAACGGATCCAGCGGCAGCAGCAGCGCTACGGTGAGGAACCCCACCGACGCGCCCACGGCGGCATCGATGATCCGGGGTAGCTCGAGACTGCGTTCATTCCCAGCCAGCGTGGCGAACAAGGTGGCGGTCGCGCCGGCCTGACTGACCAGGGCACCACTACGGCCCGCGACCAACAGGCCGATCGCGATGGAAGCCGAGACGACCACCGCGATCTGCCAGGCGCCACTGCCCACGAAGTAGAGCAGAACGTCGGCCACCGAGATGCCCAGCCCCACGCCGATGAGCAGTTCCACCGTCTGCCTGGCGCGTTGACCCGTGGCGGAGGCGATCGTGGCAAGAGCGGCCACGGGCGCGAAGACCGGCGCATCGCGGCCGAGGAAGTTCGTAGCGATGATCCACGCCGCGGCTGTGGCGAGCCCGCACTGGACGGAGAGCACCCCGATGGCCTCCAACTGCCGGGCGGCCAGAAAGTGCCGTAGGGCCGACAGCCACCGGGCACGTTCGAAGGGCCCGGTGGGGCGGCCCGATCCCCGGCCACGGCCGTCCGGAGACGCCATGCGACAGGCTTCCCACTGCTGCTGGAGATATCCCCGGCCGCGTACCCGCCATAACCGATGTCCAAGTCGATCGCTGAGCCGGGCGAGCAACGCCAGCGGTTGTGAGACCGGCGGAGGGATTCGCCCGCTGATTGGGTCTCCGCCGCCTGCATAGCGCCGTCGAGCCATAGCGGCCCAGCGTGCAGCCGGCGTGGCCCGCGTCTTCACTCCGAAGGGCTTCGCGCTGACCGGCATCATCGACGAGCTGGTCACCGTTGTCCGCCGGTCCAACAACCTCGTCTGAAGCGCCACGGGTGCCTCAACGGCCGCCCGGCACGGCCACATCCCCGTCGCGCGCTCGCTGCCGCGTGTGCGGTCTGCGCGTCCCGTGTCCGGTTTGTCGGGGGGTGTTGAAACACCCTGGACGGCCGAGGAAGACGACGCCCCGCGAGGCGGGGTGGTGTGCGGCCCCGGAATGTTGGTGGGCCTCCGGTCGTTGGATATGGCCGGCCCAGGCGCCGCGAAGAGGCGATCCCCCTTGCCCCGCGAGCCAGCCGGTTGAAGGCCGCTTTCCCCTTTTCTGTTTGAGCGCCTGACGTGGTACTTGCTGCGTGGCCTGACCCCTTTGGGCCATGGTGTCAACCCTCGAAAGGAGCTTTGATCATGAACCCGATGCTGCGTAAGACGGTTCTTAGTGTTGCTGATCTGGCTATCACCGGTGGTGTGTTCGCCGGTCCGATCGCCGCGCATGCTGCTGAGCCGATGCACGCTGCTGAGCCGGTGCACGCCGCCCCGGCCGTGGAGGTGCAGGCGGACAAGCCGGACATGGGCAAGCACCTGATCGAACAGCTCACCCCGGAAGAGCCAGAGGTCGAGGCAATCGGCGCCCTGACCCACAAGGTGGTCCACGTCGATGCAGAAGTCGAAGCTCCAGAACCTGAGCCACCTCGGCGACGCCAATGACCACGACTCGCTGGGTCTGTTCCAGCAGCGCCCGGCAGGCCGCCGACCTGGTCGCCCAGTACTGGAACGACTGACAGCCGAAAGGCAACAACATCGCTGGCCGGCACCCCTGAACCCGGGGTGCCGGCCAGCGGCATTCCCGTGGGGTACAGGCGCCTGCACGGCGAAGTGCTCGTCCTGGACGTGAATGTGGCCGCGTCCACCGTATGGGAGATCTTGACGAAGGCGGGGATCGACCCGGCACTCAAGGGCGGCTCCTGCACCTGGGCCAACTTCCTTCGCTCCCGGGCCTACGCCCTGCTGGCCTGCGATTTCTTCGAGGCAGTCACCCTGTCCGGGGCGCGGATGTACGTGTTCGCAGTCGTCGAGTACGCCAACCGCCGGATCCGGATCCTGGGCGCCGCTGCCCACCCGACCGCCACCTGGCTGTTACAGGCCGCGAAGAACCTCGTCATGGACCTTGAGGACACCGGCTGCCGGGCCCTGTTCCTGATCCGGGACCGCGACGGCAAGTTCCCCGAGATGTTCGACGCCGTCCTCGCAGACGCAGGCATCGGCATCATGCTCAGCGGCATCCAGATGCCCAGAATGAACTCGATCATAAGACGGTGGGTACAGAACTGCCGCCGTGAACTGCTGGACCGCACGTTGATCTGGCATCAGCGGCACCTACTCCACGCCCTCCATGAATTCGAACAGTTCTACAACGGACACCGCCCGGACCAGGGCATCGCGAACGCCCGCCCGCTTCACCCGTTGACAACGACGATCGCCGAACCTCACACGGGTACGAGCATGCCGCGTGACCTACACGGACGAGGTTTCGGCAAGGCAGGGTCCCGGGGCACCACGCTCGAGATCGGCCGCGTGGGAGGCGCCGCCGCAACATCGGCATACGGCAAGTGCCGGCTCTGGATCTCTTCAGAGCCGGCACTTGCCGTTCCTGTGAGCAGCGAGATTACCCCGGCCGTGAGCTGTGGGCCTCGACGTGGTCAGGGCGTGATAGTCACCACCGAGCCGTTCCCGAACACGTCGGTCGTCGCGTACAGCTTCCCGTTGGCCCACTCCACGGCGGCCGGGAACGGCACGTTGGCGAAAGGCTTTGCGCCACCGCGGGAGACCGTGGAGATCCGGTTGCCGAACAGTTCCGCGACATAGATGGTGCCGTCGGGGGCGACGGCGAGGTTGGTCGCGCCGAGGAATCCGCTGGCGATCCGGGTGACCTTGCCCGTTGTCGGGTTCACCGAGTAGACCCCGCCTCGGGCGCCGAAGCTCGGGTCCTCCGGACCGCCAGGCAGGCTCGACACGTAGAGCAGGCCATCCCGGCCGAGCTCGACGTCGGTGGGCACGGGTTCGAAGTTGTAGATCTTTCCGACAGTGCAGTCGGGCAGGCCCACGCTGGCTGCCAGTTCGGCGGTGATGACCGATGGTGCGGGCGGCAGCACGGCAATGGTGCTGATTGTGCCGTTGGGCGCGACGCGGACGATGTCGTTGCCTGCCGCGTCAGCGACGGCGCGTGATCCGTCGGGCAGGATAGCGACGGAGTACGGGTGCGACTCGACAATCCCGGGATAGGGATCGGCGCCGATTTCCGCGGGCACCTGCGCCGCGCACTCGGGGGTGAGTCCCTGGAAGCCGTAGCTGTTGACCTGATCCGGGTTGACCGTTGCCTCGTACCTACCCAGGTCGCCGATGGCGCGTATCTTTCCGTTCGGTAGGACGCGTTTCACCTGGGCGAACGACCCGTCCTCTGCGCTGGTCGTGAAGGTCACCGTTCCGAGCCCTTCCGCGGCGACACCCGCGATCTCCGCGCCGGGCGTGGACACGAGGTCCGTCCTACCCTTCTTTCCCACCGCGGTCAGCTTCCCCGCGAAAGACTGTGAGACGTAGACCGTCCCGTCACTTCCCACGGCAAGTTGCAGCGGCCCGGCCAGTCCGCTGATGACCGGGTCCGAGACTGTTGCCGCCGAAGCGGGCGCCGCACCCGGCAGCACCAGCGCCACGGCAACGACGGCTACGACGGCCACTTGCGAATGTGCTCGTACCATGCGTTGACCCCCTTTCCGACGCGTGGACCGCGCCGAGTCACGTCCCGAACATTAGGATTCGCCGGACGAGCGGCCATCGGAGAAAAGGATTGGCTCGAAACCCGATCTTCTGCTCTCCACGCCCAACACACCCTCGCTTGCGAGCCGAAGGGTTAGCACCTCTCGGTCCATCTATCGCCGAGCTACTGCAGAAAGGCCGTTGTTCGAGGAGATCAAATCAGGAGGGTCAGACAAGACCGAGATGATCGAGTCCATGTGCCTCGGCGTGAAAGTCGCCGGCCCGACCGTATGGGAGATCTTGAAGGAGGCTGGGATCGACCCGGCGCCCGAGCGGGCCTCCAGCCCCTGGGCCGCGTTCCTGCGTTCCCAAGCCGACGCCCTGCTGGCGTGTGACTTCCTGGAAACGGTCACCCTCAGCGGAGCGCGGATGTACGTGCTAGCGGTTATCGAGCATGCCAGCCGGTCGCCCCCAGCCGTACCGCCGAGGCGTACGCGTCGAGGATGCCGGCTCCCTTGTCGACTGCGATGGTGTAGGGCCCGACGTCTGGTGCCGACATCCAGCGGCCCGGGGCCGTTGTGCGGGTCCAGACCGGTGGAGCAGATCAGCAGATACGGCCGGCAGGCCGAGGTGATGTTCGATCCGGGCGCCGAGACGCCTAGGTAGGTCTCCGTGCGCCCCGCCGCCCCCGGCTGGACCCAAGCCCGCTGCCACCCACCCGCGCGAGACCTCGTCGCACGCCGAAAAGCCAGCGGCGACGGCCGGCCTGGAAGCCCTCCGTGTCCTCAAGCGGCGTCTCTCCGACGTCGTCTACCAAGCACCACACGCCGAGGTCGTCACCCGCCAACCGGCCGCCGCTTGACAGAGGAACAATTTACAGTCCCCGTAGTTCTCGGGACCGAAAGGGAATCCGTGAAACCGCCGCCCGAACGCACCCCGAAACCTGCGAGAACAACTGCAACCTGCGGCAGATATACATCTGATGGGTGCCCCGCGTCCTTCCCTGGACTGATCCCGATCCGTCTCGGGTTGGACGACAACCACGGCCCGTCGCGCGAACCTTGATTCCGGCGGGTCGAGACAGCATCCCTGACTATCGGGCCTGCTGGCCGACCACGCGGTATGTCCACGCCGCGTCATGCGGTGGACCATCCGTTGCGTTGTGCTCGACGGAGCATGGAGTGGAGTCATCATGCGCATAGTGTTGCTGGCGCTGGAGGTCGTCACGGTCCCGGGACTCCGCCACGCCCTGATCGCCAAGGGCATCGGCGCGACCGAGTTGGACGGCGCCTTCAACCTCGACGGCGTATCGACGGACGACTACCCGAAGGCAATGCCGGCGCAGCGCGCCGCAGGCCCGCAGCTGACGGGAGGCCAGCCGTGATCGCGACCATCGACCTGTGGAGCCGGCTGGCGAAGCCGCTGGAGGAATTCAAGAGGACCGTCGTGGAGGCGGACCGGGCGGCGCTGAAGGCAGGCAGCCTGCCGGCAGAGGCGGCCGACCAGCTCAGTTCCGCCGTCACGGCACTGCCGGCACTGCTGGCCGACGTGCTTGCCGACGCAGCCACACCGCAGGAGCAGGCCATGCTCGGCGCCCGTACACAGGCCGAGCTGCTGCCGTACCTACTACTGTCTCGCAACGCCGAGCGCTGGTACGCCAAGCCGCGCGGCTACGCCGGCGATTTTCTCAGTATCGCCTGGATCTATGGCGACGAAGCGGCTGGCGTGGGTCGGATCGGGCCGGCCCTGGACCGCGGCTTCCTCCACGTGTCGGCCTGCCGCGCGGTCTACAACCGGCGCCGGCTACTCGCCGACGAGATCAGCTGCGGTCTGGCTGAGCAACCCGACCGGCCGCTGCAGGTCACCAGCTTGGCCTGCGGCCCGGCCCAGGAACTACTGGACGTCTTCGCCGCCCTCGACGACCCAGGCGCCATCGCCGCCACCCTGGTCGACGTGGACGCCCTGGCACTGGATCACGTCCGGGCGCGAGTGGCCGGTACCCCGGTCGACACGCAACTCACCTTCATCCAGGAGAACCTCGTCTACGCGGCCGCCGGGCGCCGTCCGCTGCCCGTTGCCGACCAGGACCTGGTGTACTCGATCGGTCTGATTGACTACTTTCCGGACCGGATCGTCGTCGCCCTGATGAACCTCGCCCACCGCATGCTACGCCCCGGCGGCCGGCTCATTCTCGGCAACTTCCACCCGGCCAACGGCACCAAGGCGTTCATGGACCACGTGCTGGCCTGGCCGCTGATCCACCGGGATGAGGCCGACCTGGACCGACTCTACGCGGCCTCGGCATTCGGGCGCGCCAGCACGTCGATCCGCTTCGAGGCCGAACGGATCAACCTGTTCGCCGAGTGCGTCAAGCAGTAAGCCGCGCGGGATACCGGCGCGCCGTGCGGCCCTGAGCGGCCACCCATGGCAACTGCTGGCCGATGCGTTTCCACAGGTGGTCGTGGCGGCGGCTGGTGATCGCCCGCCCGTTGCGGTAGCGCAGCAGAAGGTCGGTGGGCAGGACCGCGCCTCGGGTGTGGGCGTGTTCGTCGGGGTGTGCGGCGAGGTCGAGGGTGATCGGTTGCCACCGCAGGGTGGCACCTTTCTCGGTCAGCCGCAGGAGTCCGCGGTCGGTATCCAGGTCAGCCAGCCGGAGCCCGAGCGCGCCGCCGCGGCGGCAGGCGGCGGCGAGCAGAAGCGGCTGCCCCGGCGCGATGGCCCACATTTGCCGCGCGCTGACCGGTAGCGGCAACTCCCCCGGCTGCCCACCACATGAGGCCCGGCCAGCGCCGAGGCGATCACCAGCATCCCGGCACGCGGATGGATGCTGATGCGGTGGCCCGGACGCCAGTCCAGCGCGCGACTTCAGGCCTTGGCTGCGATAACGGACAATGTGGCGGTTGCGAGCCGACCTGTCGGCGCCAGGGCCTGCTTCGTGCAGTACGGGCGCGCGCGGAGGGTGATGGCGAGGTACCGGGGGCAGCAGGTCCGATGGTGGAAGAAGCCGCTAGGTTGCCGACGCGCGGTTCCTGAACGACGCGGAGTACGTCCGCGAGCAGCGGATGGTGTTCGAACGGCACCTCCGCGGCTGACCGGACAGACGCGGCGGGCGTGACCTCCCCGGCTCCCCGGTGGCCGTTGAGTTCCCCGGTCTCACCGGCCCGACGATGGGTGCCGTCATCCGTAGCCGGCGGATCACCCCTGTGAGGGCGAGATGAAGTCCTTGGAGCGGATCAGGACGAAGGACAGGATCCCGGCGACGATGGTGACGATCGCCGCGAGCAACAGGATCTCGTTCAGGGCGCTGGCAAAGCTGCCGCGCGCGATCTCGACGAGTAGGCCGCGCTGCTGTGGCGGGACGGTGGCGAACAAGCGGCTCACGCTGCCGTTGCGGAGTGCAGTCGCGATGTCGGCGCTGTGCCCGGCCAACGGCGTTCCAGCGGTCTGCGTATGCACCACGGTGGTCAGTCGGTTGGCGAACAGGGTGCCCAATAGTCCGACGCCGGTAGCAAGGCCGACCTGCCGGAACGTCAGGTTGATACCCGAGGCCATCCCTGATCGCCGGGTCTCCACGACCCCGACCGCGGTGGAGGCCAGCGGTGGGTTGACGAACCCGACGCCCACGCCGGCCAGGATCAGCCCTGGGATCAGGTGTGTCCACGACGAGGCTGCGGTCAGGCCGCGCATGAGCAGTAGCCCGACGCCGATCAGCACCAGCCCTGGGCCGACGATGGTGCGGATCGGCACCTTCTCGCTCAGCCATCCCGCGACTGCGCTGGCGATCAGGACGCCGGCGGAGAGGACGAGCAGCCGTACGCCGGTCTGCAGTGCGGTGTATTCGAGGACGTTCTGCAGGTAGAGGACGACGTAGAGCAGCATGGCGAAGATGCTGAACGAAAGGCCGAACGCGGCGATGTCACCACCCACGAAGGTGGGCACCCGGAACAGCCGTAGCTCGAACATCGGGTGCGAACTGCGGATCTCGACCAGCAGGAAGGCGATGAGCAGCACTGCGGCCGCGGCGAAGCACGCGATGACAACCGTCCCCGTGAAGCCGCTGCGTCCCGCTTCGATGAGGGCGTAGATCAAGGCGGCCAGTGCCCCGGAGAACAGCGCAAAGCCCGGCCAGTCCGGGCGCGCGGCCTGCTCGTCGCGTGACTCGACAACCCTCCGGATGGTCAGGGCCAGCGCGACGACACCGACGGGCACGTTGACGAAGAAGATCCACCGCCACGACAGGCCAGACACCAGCACGCCGCCGATGATGGGGCCGACGGCTGCGGCGAGCCCGGCCAGGGCGCCCCAGACGCCGAAGGCCACGCCGCGCTCGGGGCCGCGGAACGCGTTGGCCAGCAGGGCCAGTGAGACGGAGAACATGATGGCCCCACCGATGCCCTGCAGGCCGCGGGACAGTTCGAGTATGAGCGGGGACTGCGCGATCCCGCACAGCGCGGACGCGGCGGTGAAGACGACCACGCCGACCAGGTAGAGGCGCCGGCGGCCGTACAGGTCCGCCAGCGACCCCGCGGTCAGCAGGAGAGCGGCCAGGGTGAGCGCGTACGCGTCGACGACCCACTGCACGTCGGAGAAGGACGCCCCCAGCGACGCCTGGATGTCGGGCAGTGCCACGTTCACGATCGTCAGGTCGATCAGGAGCATGAAGGTGCCCACGCAGACCGCCGCGAGAGTCCACCATTTCGGGTCGGCTCCCGGATGGGGCGACCCGTGCGCCCCTGCACCCGCGGCGCCGGTCCGGCTTGGCTCGGTCATAGCCGGGAGAGTATCGAGACGTGTAGCGTTATATGCGTCTTGGTGAGTATTTGACCGCTTAGGGTGGTAGGCCCAGATGAGTCTCCGCTGACGCTGTCCGCAAGCAGCACATCCTGGTGAGGGACGAACTCCCTCACCAGGATGTAGTAGACGATGGCCCGTTGGCTGCCCTCATCGGTGTACGGATTGCCCGAACGAAGGGTTGCGTCCCGCTGGATGGTGTAGAGGGTGACCTACTACAGCAGGGTCACGGCAGAGCCGCGGGGTGCCCGGCTTGATGTGGTTGGTGTAGACGCGCCCTTGCTGGTGGTAGCAGGGCGGGCACGACCAGTTCAGATGATCATCGAGGTTCTCTACGCCTTGTTGATCGTCAGAAGTGAGTCACGTCCGCCCGCCATCATCGCTGATCTCGTCTGTGTCCTGCGTTCGCCGCTACGATCCGGCTATGGCTGAGGCGGTGGTGGCCGGCCTGCACCCGCGGGAAGCCACCATCCACGTCACCGCCATCAACGAGTGGCTACACACACTTCGAGTCACTGCCTAGGTCGCTGGATCCGTGTCTTGACAGGCCCGGTGCCGCGGGGGCCCGGATCGGCGTGCTCACTGGGATAGACACAACCAGAGTTGAGTCTGTTCCGCTCAGCTCCAGCGGTGTGACTGGCTTACTCGGAGCGTCGCCACCGCCAGTCGAACTCGCCAGCCGCCGGCGGCGGCCCGGGCAGTGGCGGCTCGGTCACGGCGAGACCGGCCAGCAGCAGCGCCAGGTGCCGGCGACGCAGCTGCCGGGTCCGCTCCGGATCGGGTACGCGGATCGCGGCGCACCCCTCCAGCAGCAACCCGACGTCCTGCACCACCACATCCGCGCGGAGCCGACCGGCGACCCTGGCCCGCTCGACCAGCTCCGCGGTGAGCTCACCGGAGCGCACCGCGTCCCGCCCCATCTCCTCGGTCGGCATGAAGGTGCCGGCGAGATGCACGGTCAGCGAGTGCACGTCGGCATCGACGACACGCTCCAGGAACTTGGCGAAGGCCCGCCAGCCGTCCGGGTCGGCGGCGGACTCCTCCGCCACGGCGATGTACCGCCGCAGGCCGTCGTGGCAGAGCTTGCGGAGCAGGTCCTCCTTGCCGGCGTAGCGCCGGTAGAGGGCGCTGATGCCGACGCCGGCACGCTCGGCGACGGCGGCGATGGGCGCCTTCGGGTCAGCCAGGAAGACGGCGCGGGCGGCTTCCAGGATCACCGCGTCGTTGCGGGCGGCCTGCGCACGGCGGCCGGGGAGCCGGGAAGCCTCGGTCGGGTTGGGCATGACTCCAGACTACCAGTGGAACGGATCGTTCCGCTCTGCTATGGTCAAGGGGAACGAAGCATTCCGTTCTGAAGGAGCAGCGCATGTCCAGCACCACCATCCGCCCGTTCCGCGTCGAGATCCCGCAGGCCGCCCTCGACGACCTGGCCGCCCGGCTGCGCCGCATCAACTGGCCCGGAGAGCTGCCCGGCGCCGGCAATGCGTACGGCATGCCGACCGACCGGGTCCGCGGGCTGGTGAACCACTGGTTGGAGACGTTCGACTGGCGGGCGGTGGAGGCGCGGCTCAACGCGCACCCGCAGTTCGTCACCGAGATCGACGGCGAGGACATCCACTTCCTGCACGTCCGGTCCTCCCAGCCGGACGCCATCCCGCTGGTGCTCACCCACGGCTGGCCCGGCTCGGTGGTCGAATACCTGGACCTGATCGCCCCGCTGACCGAGCCGACCGACCCGGAGTCGCCGGCGTTCCACCTGGTCATCCCGTCGCTGCCCGGCTTCGGCTTCTCCGGCCCGACCCGCAACGCCGGCTGGAACCGCCACCGCACCGCCCGCGCCTGGGCGGAGCTGATGGCCCGCCTCGGCTACGACCGCTACGGCGCGGTCGGCAACGACGGCGGCTCGTTGGTGTCGCCCGAGGTCGGCCGGATCGACCCCGAGCACGTGCTCGGCGTGCACGTCACCCAACTCTTCTCATTCCCGTCCGGCGACCCGGCCGAGTTCGCCGGACTCTCCGAGGCCGACCAGGCCGCCCTCAAACACCTTCAGTGGTTCTACGAGAACAAGTTCTCCTTCAACCAGGTCCACAGCCAGCAGCCGCAGACCCTGGCGTTCGCGCTGGCCGACTCACCCGTCGGGCTGCTCGCCTGGAACGCGCAACTCTTCGACGAGAGCCTGGACGCCGACTTCATCCTGGCCAACACGGCGATCTACTGGTTCACTGGCACGGCCGCCTCGTCCATGCGGTTCTACTGGGAGGACGCGCACACCGCCGAGCACCCGACCGGGCCGACGACCACGCCCACGGCGCTGGCCATGTTTCCAGGCGACTTCCAGTCGATCCGCCGCTTCGCCGAGCGGGACCACGGAAACATCGTGCGTTGGACGGCGTACCAGACCGAGGTCGAGGGGCGCGGCGACGTCGGCGGGCACTACGCGGCCCACGAGGCGACCGATGTGCTGGCCGGCGACATCCGGGAGTTCTTCGCCTCGCTTCGCTGAGCATCGGCCGCTCACGTGCCCGGTCGGGGATCCGGTCCCGATCGGGCACGACCGTGCCCCACCGAGTGAGCACCTCGACCTTGAGTCGCCGCAGGTTGCGCGGCTGCGGCACTGGTGGAGTGCCAGACGATGTTGCCGGAGGTCGTGGCCGGCTGCCCGACGCCGGCCTCCGCCAAGACGCTGTAAGCGGTGGCCGACTCGCTGTCCGGCATGTTCGCGACGTCGGTGAACGCTGTCCCCAGCGCCACCACGACCCCTGCCAGCGCCAGCAGCGCGGCGACCCAACCGAACAGAGTGGCACGCCGCCACCGGTAGCACGCACGAGCCAGTGATCTCACCACAGGAACCTTCCGAGAGACGGCGTTCAGACCTCTCTCGAGGTTCGCCACCGCCCCCGGCCACGTCGTCAACCACCTGCGGTAATTGCCTGCCGGCCGCCTACCGCAAGCGCGGTACGTCCCAGGTCAGCGCCCTACGGCCGGCCCCTCACAGGGGCCTGTCAGACGAACGGCACCTCTCTGTGTCAAGTCGTCGGAAACAGAGAGGTCTCCGTTCGTCTTACAGTCCCATCTATTGTGGCGCGCTCAGTCTGTCTCCGCCTTCCCGGTCGTCGGCAGTTGGGCTGGGCTCCCGGGGGGAGACACCGGTGTGCCCGGCGACGCGAGGTCTGCCGGGCACACCGGTTGGGGACTCAGCGGAACGTGGCCTCCAACGCCTGCAGCGCTTGGACGAGCGCGGGGCTCGCCGCCGCCGTTCGAGCGGCGTTGTCGAGCTGCGCGATCACCGCGCGCGCAGCCGCGTGTCCGTCGGCAAGCTTCTGCGCCTGGTCGACGTGGTTGCGCACCTGCATGAGAGCCGTGCCACTCAGCTCACCCGCCTGCTCGGCCTGATCGATGTGCCAGCGGACGGCTGCGAAGTCGTTCCCGGGGTACTGCATTTCCACGAAAGGAACGATCTTCGCCTGCTTCGGACCGAAGTCCAGGTAATCGATGTTGTAACCCCACCAGCCGTTCGCGTTCTGGGTGACCCTCGCCACCCCTCGGTCGAGCTGGACGTTGGACAGAGCCGAGTTGTAGTCGATGACGATCTCGTTCTCGCCGTCGACCAGGTAGCCGCTGACATCGGCGATCGGCTTCATCCAGCTCACGCCGCCGGTGTACTGGTCCTTGCCTACGAGCGGGACCTCTTGGCCGGTGCCGTCGTTGATGGTCGGCTTACCGACCCCGCCGACGTCCTTCTTGACCTTGGTCGGGTTGGTGGAGACCCGGCCGCCGACCTTCTGGCCGTTGATCCACACCTCCATGCTCTCCTCCAGCATGTCGCCGAAGTCGAGGTAGGCGCCGGTCGCCTTGCTGGCGTCCCAGTTGAAGGTGGCCTCGTAGTGACCGGTGCCGGAGACCGCCTTGCCGACCTCGGGAATTTTGTTCCAGGTGGTCAGCTTGTCCAGCCCCACCCGGATCGGGATCTTGACCGTGGAGGTCTTGCGGTTGGTGGTCGTCACGCCATCGATGGTCTCGATGCGGACCAGGTCACCGGCGATGTTGCTGGGCCGCCAGGACTCCACGGTGAGGTCCCAATCGGTGACGTCGTACGGAGCCGGGACGGTCACATCCTGCTGGTAGTGCCGGCCATCGCTCAGCTCGGTCGTCACGGTCCCGCTGTGGGTGGCGCGGACGGCCACCCCACCGGGGGTGGCATGAGCAGAGTCGGCGTTGGTGGAGTTGATGTGCAGCTTCTGGCTATCCACCTTCTCGAACGCCATCAGGGCGATGTTGTTGTAGTCCAGGTCGATCGGGACCACGGTCCTGCCGTTCTCCCACTTGTAGTCCGCGAGCTGCGTGGACCTGCCAGTCCAGGCGTCGATGAGGTACGGGATGTACTGACCGTCCACCACGAGGCGGGTCTTGATGTTGGTGCCGGGGTTGGGTGCGTCGCGGATCTCCGGCCGGAGGCTCTTGTCCCGGTAGGAGCCGTCGTCGTAGTTGTAGACGTAGACGTAGCGGTTGCCCTCGGCGTCCTGCCTGGTCTGGGTGAGTAGCTGCTCGTTGGGCTGCGAGTACCCGGTGTAGGGGTACACGCCCAGCTCCTGCAGCTTCTCCATGACGTTGTCGTGGTACCCGCCCGCAGCCGAGCTGAAGTAGTCGGCGGGGCTGTCGGAGACGGTGGCTGTCCTGACTGTTGGGAGCGTCTTGAGCTCGGCCACGACGCTCGCCAGCTCCGCGTCCTTGCCGTCGTTGTACGGCGTCTGCGAGGCGGCATTGCCCAGGATGACGACCTTCAGGCCTTTCTCGGCCCAGTCGCGAACCCGCTTGGCGCCGTCGAGGTCAAGCCAGTTCTGGTACAGCACGACAGCCTTGTAACCGGCCTTCTCGATCGTTTTGGTCTTCTCGTCGAAGTACACGTCGTCATCGAACAGGAACCGCGGGCTGAAGTAGTCGTAGGTGTACCCGTTGTCCTGCAACTCGGTGGAACGGTACTGGAGACCCTGGTGCGCGAGCTGCCAGTTCATCAGCTGGTTATTGCTTCCGATGCCGCCACCGTAGGCCATGCCGTGCACGAACTTCTGCTGAATGAAGCCGACATCGGCGCGGGATTTGCCCGTCTGCATCAGCTGCTGCACACGACCCAGATGTGCGTTCAACTCGTCGTAATTCTCGGCCCCAGGGAACCGCTCCGCCATGAGCGCGAAGCTGCCACCCAAGGAATACCCGGGCCACTGGTAGTTGCCGTAGCCGTAGCCGGCGGTCCAGATATGCCAGATTGTGCGCTGGAAGCCAGCAGCGAACTGGGAGTAGGCATCCTGCAGGCGCAGCTGAAGCGTGGCGTTCGCACCGAACGTGAGAGCGGTGGTCTCGGACGAGAGCACCTTGTTCTCCAGCTTCGCGCCACCGGTCCAGTACCGGAACATGTCAACCTGGTTGTACTGGTTGCGGTTCTCCGCCTCGGGGTAGTCCACATCCATGATGGGCTCGGAGATCTCCAGCGGCTGTCCATACGAGATCTGCGCGCGCGTCTTGATGCCCACCGAGTTCAGCCACCGCTTCAGCGGCTGAAGCATCCGCTCCCGGTACAGCTGGGTGAGCACGTCCTGGTAGTCGTTGACGATCCTCTGGCGGCGGTCTTCGGCGCCGTCCAGCTTGTACGTCCCGGCGAGGGCTACCGAGTGATAGGGATTGTTCCAGACGTTGCCGACACCGCTGATCAGGAACAGGTACGGCGTGATGTCGTAGCCCTTCCGTGCCTGGAACTGCTGGGCCATGTCCTGGGCCCACCAGGTGAAGCCGTTGCCGGTGCTCATTTCGAGGGAGTCCATGAACAACTGCACGTCGCCGCGCTTGATCTTGTCCACCAGCGCTGTGTCGCTGAGGTAGTGCTGCTGCCAGAACTCCCTCAGCGCCCCCACGCCGCGCTCGTCGAAGTAGTTGGTGGCGTAGCTCGGCAGGGTGGCTGGGCTGGAGGTCTGGTAGGTCCCCTGGGTCCACAGGGCGAAGACCCGGTACTGACCGCCGCTCGGCGCCGTCCAATTCAGGTTCTGGTTCCACACGTCGGCACCCTGCGTCAGCATGGGTGCCAGGTTGACAAAGCTATTGGGGTCGACGGTGTTGCCCGAGACCACCTTGTATGCGTACGCGGTGACGAACGTCGCCCCGGCCTTCCGCGAACCCGAGGCCGGCGACGGCAGTACCGCCAGGTTTTGGTCGGCGTTCACCGTGCCGGTGCCCAGGGTCAGGTTCTGCATTGCCGCCTGGCTCGTCGGGTCCAGTCCAGGCACGTTCGAGGTGGACCAGTTGGTGCCCGAGGTGAGATACACGCCCATGCCCAGGTCGAGGAGCTTGTTCATCACCAAGTTCCACTTGTGGGTCCACATCGCGGAGCCGTACCCATACGTGGCGTCCGGCGCACCGCTGTCGTTCTGCATGCACAGCTCGACACCCCGGAACCCGCCGTCGTACAGGGCCTGGATCTCCTCCAGCAGGGTCTCGTCGGTGTGCGACGCGTCGCCCAGCCACCAGCGGACGTCGGTGCTGTAGATCCGGTCCGGGTCGATGAACTTGCTTTCCAGCCTCTCCGCGAACGCGGAGGTTGGGGTGGTCACTGCAGTTCTTACAGCGGCTGGCTGCGCCTGCGTGTTGGTGGGCACGGCTGCGACAGCGGGCGTCGCAAGTGATTCACCGATGGCTACGGCTCCTGCGACCCCGGCGGCTCGTAGAAGAAATACACGTCTTGTTGCCATCATTGCCTCGTTTCGAGAAGAAGACGCTTAAGGACAGCCAACCTTCGATCGCGATCGTGGAACGCTTATTGCTGCGGCCTAACCGACTGACAGCGAATTCTGGTCATGCCGCAACACCTGAGTTGCCGAGCGGCAAAACAGGTAAATTTGCAGGGTTAACCCGTAGGGCGCGCCGTAGCATTGCCGGCGTTCCTATCGCGTACGTTGTCTCGCTGGATACAACTCCATGAAGTGGCCACACCGCGTCCCGGCAGGGACCTGCCAGCTCGCTGCCCACCCACGGCTCAGCAGGGCGGATGAAACGTTTCATTGACGTTATGTGATTAGACGCTAAAGCAGCGAGCCGCCCTACGTCAAGGTTTCGACTGAATTAAAACCCTGTTGCTACCAGGCCCCTAGGGTTGCCTCTTGGCTGTGACGACCTTTGCACCGATTCGGTCCGGTTGGTGGCCATGCGGCGGCCCGATCATCGCACGCGAACCTCGCCGTCTCGAGCACCATCTTGGTCAGATGCTTGAGCAGCCCGTCCGGACCGGTGAGCGACAAGCCCCGTTCCTTGCGGTCATGGCGACGCCACGGTGTGCGCACTGTGGCCCGACGACCGCGCCATGCTGCTGGCCGTCGACGGGCTCGTCCCAGGCCCGAGCGACCAGGCGAGCGACGAGCTGCTTCAGGCGGCGGAGGCCACAGCCCGGGAGGCGCTGCGCGATCGGCTGGTGGAGCAGCTCCCGCACGTGGCGGCGTGGCGGGAGGCGTACCGGGCGTTCGGAGCCAAGGCGCAACGCACCCGCAACAGCCTGGAGGGGCTTGGGGAACCGCAACACTCACGCCCGGATAGCCACATCAATCGATTGCTGGTGCCGCCGCTGCGGCTCGTGTTCGAAAGGGAACACGAGCCACAAACCCATGATCACCATCCGCGATGATCTACCACTGGCACGAGCGTGGCGGCCTTGCCTCCACGGTCCTATGGCGTGATTATCACGTGCAGGTGGCGGGGACCGTGGACGCCCTCGACCCGGTTGAGTTCGATGTCGCTGGTGGCGGAGGGCCCGCTGATCCAGGTCAATGGCCGGCGCGGCTCGACCCGGGCGAGGGCGCTCGGCACGTCGGCGACGATCTGGCCGGTCCGTAGCACGCAGACGTGCACGTCGGGTAGGAGGCTGATGATCCGGCGGCCCTGGTCCGGGCCGGCGTCGAGAATGATGGTGCCGGTCTCGGCGATGGCCACGGCGGCCGCCGTGACGACCCCGTCGACGGCGGCGATCTGCTCGGCGGTGAGGTTGTCGTCGGTCACCGCGGCGACGGCGTCGGGCAGCCAGTGCCGAGGCAGTCCGGGCGGGATCACGATGCGCTGGCCGCCGAGAATCCGGTCGACGACCTGCGCGACCTCGCCGTCCTCGGCGCACCGATGGGCGGTGGCCCGGTAGTCGGTGAGCCGGTGGACCAGCAGGTCGAGGTCGGCGGCGTCGGAGCCGGCGGGCCAGTGCTCGCGTCGCACGTTGACCGGTGCCGCCGGGGTGTCGCCGAGGGCGGTGCGGATTCGGCCGAGGACGAGGTCGCGTGCGGTCACCGGTCGGCCCACCACTGGCGGAAGGTCTGCGGTGGCGGCTCCGGCAGGTCGCGACTCGCGGTCCAGCCGTTCAGCGGCGGGGGCAGGCCCCGGCCGCGGGGGCCGGCGAGGCGGGACAGGCGCGCGGCGCGTTGCGCGGCCGCGTACAGCGCCGGGTGGTCCATGGTGTACGCCGCGGCGGCCATCGCCGCCGCCTCGCTCTTCGTGTGCGGGGCTTCGGCGCGCAGATGCACGAGCAGCTCCGGAATGTTGATCTTCACCGGACAGGCGTCGTAGCAGGCGCCGCAGAGGGATGAGGCGTAGGGCAAGGACGGGTTGTCGGCTACGCCGGTGAGTTGTGGGGAGAGCACCGCACCGATCGGCCCGGGGTAGACGGAACCGTAGGCGTGCCCGCCGGTGCGCTCGTAGACGGGGCAGACGTTAAGGCAGGCGGAGCAGCGGATGCAGTGCAGGGCCTGCCGGCCGACTTGGTCGGCGAGCACGGCGCTGCGACCGTTGTCCAGCAGCACCAGGTGTACCCGTTGCGGGCCGTCGCCGGGGGCTACCCCGGTCCACATGGAGGTGTAGGGGTTCATCCGTTCCCCGGTGGAGGCGCGGGGCAGCAGTTGCAGAAACACCCCGAGGTCGTCCCAGGTGGGGATGACCTTCTCGATGCCCATCACGGTGATCAGGGTGTCGGGGAGGGTCAGGCACATACGTCCGTTGCCCTCGGACTCGACCACGGCGAGGGTGCCGGTCTCGGCGACGGCGAAGTTGGCCCCGGAGATGGCCACCCGGGTGGCCAGGAACGTCTGGCGCAGGTGCCGGCGGGCGGCGGCGGCCAGGGCCGGTGGGTCGTCGGTGAGGTCGGGGTCCACATCCGGCATCTCGCGCAGGAAGATCTCGCGGATCTCGGCGCGGTTGCGGTGGATGGCCGGGACCAGGATGTGGCTGGGCCGGTCGTGGCCGAGCTGGACGATCAACTCGGCGAGGTCGGTTTCCACCGGCTCGATCCCGGCGGCCTCGAGGGCCTCGTTGAGGCCGATCTCCTGGGTGGCCATCGACTTGACCTTCGTCACCCGCTCGGCGCCGGCGCCCCGGACCAGGTCGGTGACGATCCGGTTCGCCTCGACCGCGTCGGCGGCCCAGTGCACCGTGCCGCCGGCCGCGGTGACTGCTGCCTCCAACTGTTCGAGCAGTTCCGGCAGGCGGGCCATGGCGTCGGCCTTGATCGCGGAGCCTGCGGCCCGTAGCTGCTCCCAGTTCGGCACCTCGGAGATCACCGCGGCGGACTTGGCGCGGATCGTCGTGGTGGCGTGGCGCAGGTTGCGGCGCAACTGCGCGTCGCCGAGCGCCTGCCTGGCGGCGGCTGGGAAGGGCTCCTCTCCGCGCAGGTGCCCGACGCCCGGCGGCGCGGTCGTCGGCATGCCCAGGAAGGTCCGCCTCATCGCGCACCTCCGGCGATCGGCGCAGCCGTTTCGGTCGCTGGCCTGCCGTCGCCGGCGCGAGCACCCTCGGTGCTGGCGAGGATCTCCGCCAGGTGCACCGTCCGTACGCCGGCTCTGAGCCGGGACAGTCCGCCGCCGATGTGCATCAGGCAGGAGGCGTCCCCCGCCGTGCACACGTCGGCGCGGGTGGCGAGGACGTGGCGCATCTTGTCCGCCAGCATGGCCGTCGAGGTGTCCGCGTTCTTCACCGCGAAGGTGCCGCCGAAGCCGCAGCACTGCTCCGCCTGCGGGAGCTCCACCAGCTCGAGGCCGCGGACCTCGCGCAGCAGGCGCAGCGGCTTGTCGGCCACCCGGAGCATCCGCAGTGAGTGGCACGTCGGGTGGTAGGTGACCCGGTGCGGATAGTAGGCGCCCACGTCCGTCACCCCCAGCACGTCCACCAGCAACTCGGAGAGCTCGTACGTACGCCGGCCGACCTCCTCGGCCCGGCTCGCCAGCCGCTCGTCCCCCGCCCGGCGCGCCACCGTCGCGTGCTGGTGCCGGACCGAGCCGACGCACGAACCGGAGGGGGCGACCACCACGTCGTACGGGGCGAACACCCGCACGTGTCGCCGGACTAGCCGCAACGCGTCGTCCGGGTAGCCGGTGTTCACGTGCATCTGCCCGCAGCACGTCTGGTCGGCGGGAAAGTCGACCTTGTGGCCGAGGCGCTCCAGCAGCCGCACCGTCGCCTTCGCCGCATCCGGGAAGAGCGTGTCGGCGAGGCAGGTGACGAACAGCGCGATGCGCATCCTCAACCGCCAATCCGGGTCTCGGCGGCCTGCCATGCCGGCTGGTCGCCGCGCGGTTCGTACCGCACGATGTGCTGAGTGTCCCGTAGGACGGCCCGCAGGGCCGCCAGGTCGCCGCCGATGGCGCCGGTGGCGCGGGCCTGCACCAGGATGTTGCCGAGCGCGGCGGCCTCGGCCGGACCGGCGAACACCGGCAGTCCACAGGCGTCGGCGGTCAGCTGGCACAGCAGTTCGTTGCGGGCGCCGCCGCCGACGATGTGTACGGCGTCGACGTGCCAGCCGGAGAGCTCCTGGGCCTGGCGGACGGCGCGGCGGTGCGCCAGGGCGAGGCTGTCGAGGATGCAGCGGACCGTGGCGGCGGGGGTGGCGGGTACCGGCTCGCCGGTTCGCCGGCAGACGTCGGCGATGCGGGCCGGCATGTCACCGCGCGGCAGGAACGCCGGGTCGTCCGGATCCACGACGGAGCGGAAGGCCGGCTCCTGCGCCGCCTTCCGCAGCAGCTCCGGCAGGTCCGTGGTGTTCCAGGCCCGCAGCGACTCCTGGAGCAGCCACAAGCCCATCACGTTGCGCAGGTAGCGGATCGTGCCGTCCACGCCGGACTCGTTGGTGAAGTTGGCCCGCCGGCTCGCCTCGGTGAGCACCGGGGCACTGAGCTCGACTCCCACCAGGGACCAGGTGCCGCAGGAGATGTAGGCGAAGTTCTGCCCAGTCGCCGGCACGCCCACCACCGCGGACGCGGTGTCGTGCGAGCCGACCGCCACCACCTCGGGTGCGCCGGGAAGACCGAGGTCGGCCCGGGCCGGGCCGATCCTGGTGCCGGGCTCGCGCAGCGGGGGGAACAGGTCGGCGCGGATGCCCACGTCGGCCATCAGGTCGACGGCCCAGGCCCGGCGGCGCACGTCGTACAGCTGGGTGGTCGAGGCGTTGGTGACCTCCGCACCGATCTCACCGGTGAGCCAGTACGCGATGAGGTCCGGGATGAGCAGCAGCCGGTCGGCGATCTCCATCTGCGGCGTGCCGGTGGCCGCGGCGAGCTGGTAGAGGGTGTTGAACGGCAGGTACTGCAGCCCGGTGGCCGCGTACAGCCGCTCCTCCCCCAGCTGCTTCGCCACCCGTTCGGCCACCCCGTCGGTGCGCCCGTCGCGGTAGTGCACCGGGTTGCCGAGCAGCGCGCCGGAGGCGTCGAGCAGCCCGTAGTCGACGGCCCAGGAGTCGATGCCGATGCTAGTGACCGGGCCAGCGGCCCGCAGCCCGTCGAGCACGCCGCGCCACAGGGCGAGGATGTCCGTGTGCAGGCTGCCCCCGACGGGTACCGGCTCGTTGGGGAACCGGTGCACCTCGGTCAGCTCCAGCCGGCCCGGCGCGACGCGACCGCGCATGACCCGGCCGCTGGAGGCTCCCAGGTCGACGGCCGCGAGGTGGACGACTCCGTTCACAGCATGCCCCGTCGGGCCGCCCAGACCACGGCCTGGATCGGCCTGGTCACGCCGAGCCGGTCGCAGACGGCTCGTATCCGCCTGCGCACGGTCCGCTCGGAGAGCCCCAGCCGCCGCGCCACCGTCTCGGGCGGCAGTCCGGCCGCCAGTAGCCGCAGCAGTCGGAGGTCCTCCTCGTCGAGCGCCGGATTCTCCACGATCACCGTCGTCCCCATCTCGCACCGGCCGGGTCAGCGGAGGAAGGCCGCGGCGACGCCGGCGTCCACGGGAACGTGCAACCCCGTCGTGTGGGACAGGTCACCGGCGGTGAGCACGAAGACGGCGTTGGCGATGTGCTCGGGCAACACCTCCCGCTTCAGCAGCGTGCGCTGGGCGTAGAACTCCCCCAGTTTCTCCTCCGGCACGCCGTAGACGGCGGCGCGCTGGGCACCCCAACCGCCGGCGAAGATGCCCGAACCGCGCACCACCCCGTCGGGGTTGACTCCGTTGACCCGGATGCCGTGGCCGCCGAGTTCGGCGGCCAGCAGCCGAACCTGGTGCGCCTGGTCGGCCTTCGCCGCCCCGTAGGCGACGTTGTTCGGGCCGGCGAACAGGGAGTTCTTGCTGGAGATGTAGACGATGTCGCCGCCCATCGCCTGGTCGATGAGGACCCGGGCGGCCTCCCGTGAGACCAGGAAGGAACCCTTGGCCATCACGTCGTGCTGCACGTCCCAGTCCGCCTCGGTGGTCTCCAGCAGCGACTTGGACAGCGACAGTCCGGCGTTGTTGACCACCAGGTCCAGGCCGCCGTAGGCGAGCACCGCCGCGCGGACCGCGGCGGCCACCGCCTCGGCGTCGGTGACATCCAGCGGTACGGCCACCGCGACGTCCGGGCCGTCCAGCTCACCGGCGACGGTCTCGGCGGCGGCGGTGTCCCGGTCGGTGACGACGACGCAGGCGCCCTCGGCGGCTAGCCGGTGGGCGATGGCCCGACCGATGCCGGAGCCGGCACCGGTGACCAGGGCGATCCGGGTGGCCAGCGGCTTCGGCTTGGGCATCCGCGCCAGCTTGGCCTCTTCGAGAGCCCAGTACTCGATGCGGAACTTCTCGGCCTCGTCGATCGGGGCGTAGCGGGACACCGCCTCGGCGCCGCGCATGACGTTGATGGCGTTGACGTAGAACTCGCCGGCGACCCGGGCGGTCTGCTTGTTGGCCCCGAAGCTGAACATGCCCACCCCGGGCACGAGGACGATGGCCGGGTCGGCGCCGCGCATCGGCGGGCTGTCCGCGCTGGCGTGCCGCTCGTAGTAGGCGCGATAGTCGTCCCGGTAGGCGGCGTGCAGTTCCTTGAGCCGGGCGACGGTGTCCTCGAGCGGGGCGGTGGGCGGCAGGTCGAGCACCATCGGGCGGACCTTGGTGCGCAGGAAGTGGTCCGGGCACGAGGTGCCGAGCGCGGCGAGGGCGGGGTGCCGCTCGCGGGCGACGAAGTCGAGCACCACGTCGCTGTCGGTGAAGTGCCCGACCTGCGGTCGGTCGGTCGACGCCAGTCCCCGGATCACCGGGGCCAGCGCCGCCGCCCGGGCCTGCCGCTGGTCGGGCGGCAGCGGCTCGTAGCCGGGGATCAGCGGGCCGAACGGTTCGGGCCGGCCGTGCTCGTCGAGGTACGCCTGCGCGGTGCGGATGATCTCCCACGAGTTGCGCTCGCACTCGTCGCTGGTGGCGCCCCAGGCGGTGATGCCGTGCCCGCCGAGGATGACGCCGATGGCCTGCGGGTTGGCCTGCGCGACGGCGGCGATGTCGAGGCCGAGCTGGAAGCCCGGCCGCCGCCACGGCACCCACAGCACCCGGTCGCCGAAGATTTCCTTGGTCAGTTCGGGCCCGTCGGCGGCGGTGGCGATCGCGATGCCGGAGTCGGGGTGCAGGTGGTCGACGTGGGCGGCGTCGACCAGACCGTGCATCGCGGTGTCGATCGACGGCGCCGCTCCGCCCCGGCCGTGCAGGCAGTAGTCGAACGCGGCGACCATCTCGTCCTCCCGGTCCACTCCGGGGTAGACGTCGACCAGGCTGCGGAGCCGGTCGAGGCGGAGCACGGCCAGCCCGGCCTCGGTAAGCGTGCCCAGGTCGCCGCCGGAGCCCTTGACCCAGAGCAGCTCGACGGGGCCGCCGGTCACCGGGTCGGTGGCCTCGCCTTTGGCGGAGGTGTTGCCGCCGGCGTAGTTGGTCGTGGTCGGGTCGGCGCCGAGCCGGTTGCTGCGCGCGATCAGCGCCTGAACCTCAGAGTGCATCGTCCTCTCCTCTGTCTGCGTCGTCGTGGTGATCAGGCGCCCCAGCCGGCCTGCTGGCCGCCGATGCGCTCGGCGCGGATGCGCTCGAAGTAGCCGGAGCCGGTGTAGGCGGCCATCGGATCCGCCTCCAGGCCCATCTCGGTGCGCAGCTCGGCGAGCAGTGGCCGCACGTCCGTGTTGTACGCGTCCATCAGCACCGCGTTCGCGCCCAGCACGTCACCGCCCTGTTGCGTGGCCGCGAGTGCGTCGGCGTCGACGAGCAGCGCCTTGGCGGTGGCCTCCTGGACGTTGAGCACCGAGCGGATGATCGCCGGGATCTTCGGCTCGAGGTTGTGGCACTGGTCGAGCATGAACGCGATGCCAGCCTCGGGGCGCAGGGCGTCGCCGCGAACGATCTCGTACATGATGCGGAACAGCTGGAACGGATCCGCGGCGCCGACCATCAGGTCGTCGTCGGCGTAGAAGCGGGAGTTGAAGTCGAATGCCCCCAGTTTCCGTGCGCGCAGCAGGAACGCCACGATGAACTCGATGTTGGTGCCGGGGGCGTGGTGGCCGGTGTCGATGACGACCTGTGCCTTCGGGCCCAGCTCCAGGCAGTGCGCGTATGCGGTGCCCCAGTCCGGCACATCGGTGGTGTAGAAGGCCGGCTCGAACAGCTTGTACTCCAGCAGCATCCGCTGATTCGGACCGAGCCGGTCGTACACCTCCCGCAACGCGGCGGCGAGGCGGTCCTGCCGGGCGCGGATGTCGTCCTGTCCGGGGTAGTTCGTGCCGTCGGAGAACCACAGCTTCAGGTCGCGGGAACCTGTGGCGTCCATGATGTCGACGCACTCGAGTAGGTGGTCGGTCGCCTTGCGGCGGACCCTGGGGTCCGGGTTGGTGACGCTGCCGAGCATGTAGTCCGGGTCTTGGAACACGTTTGAGTTGACCGTGCCGAGCGTCACCCCCAGGTTGGTCGCATGCTTCGCCAGGTCGGCGTAGTCGTCGACCCGGTCCCATGGGATGTGCAGGGCCACCGTCGGCGCTACCCCGGTGAGGCGGTGCACCATCGCTGCGTCGGCGATCTTCTCGTGCGGGTTGCGCGGTACGCCTTCCTGTGGGAATACCTTGAACCGGGTGCCGGAGTTCGCGTACGCCCAGGACGGGGTTTCGATGCGTTGCGCGCGCAGGGCTTGCTTGACTCGCTCGTGGGTCGGCACGTCGGTCTGGGTCATCGTGGTTCTCCCGTCTGGGCGGCGAGCTGCGCCTCGAGGTTGAAGGTCTCGTCCATCGGCCGCATGGACCGGTCGGGCGTGCCCTGGTCGAGGTCGAGAAAGAAGGACGCCATCTCCGCCTGCCAGCGGGTGTTGACGTCGCGGGACTGCATGGCGGCCTGGACTGCGGCGAAGTCGTCGGTCACCAGGAACCCGACGAGCAGGCCGTCCGCGCGGAGGAAGAGCGAGTAGTCGCGCCAGCCGCACTCGGCCAAGGCGGCGAGCATCTCCGGCCAGACCCGCTCGTGCCGGGCGCGGTACTCCTCTAGTCGGGCCGGGTCGACCTGGAGGGTGAAACAGATGCGGGGCATGGTTCTCCTGTCGGCGCCCCGGCCGGTGCCCGCGGTGCGGGCGCCGGCACCGGCCGGGTGGCACGTCAGAACTGGAACTTGTCGATGTTGCTCTTGTCGAAGACGGTGGGCGGGCCGAGGACGACCACCCCGTCCTTGCCGACGGTGAAGTCGCCGAGCTTGCCAGCCTTGAACTTGTCGCCCTCAGCGCCGGTGATTTGGCCGGAGGCGAGCGCAGCGCCCGCGTAGGCGGCGAGGTAGCCCAGGTCGGCCGGGTTCCACAGGGCGAAGGCGTCGACGGTGCCGTCCTTGACGTACTCACGCATCTGGTTCGGGGTGCCCAGGCCGGTCAGCTTGACCTTGCCCTTGTACTTCGAGCCGCTCAGGTAGCGGGCGGCCGCTGCGACACCGACGGTGGTCGGGGAGATGATCCCCTTGAGGTTGGGGTACGACTGCAGCAGGCCCTGGGTCTCCTGGAAGGACTTCTGGTCCTCGTCGTTGCCGTACGCCACCGTGACCAGCTTGAGCTTGCTGTACTCGGGCTTGTTCAGCTCCTCCTTCATCAGCGCGATCCAGGCGTTCTGGTTGGTGGCGTTGGCGGTCGCGGACAGGATGGCGATCTCGCCCTCGCCGCCGATCTGCTGGGAGATGAGCTTGACCTGGTTCTCGGCGATGCCCTCGGCGGTCACCTGGTTGACGAAGATCTGACGGCACTCCGGCTTGGTGTCGGAGTCGAAGGTCACGATCTTGGCGCCGGCCGCCTTCGCCTGGTTCAGCGCACCGCAGATCGCGTTCGGGTCGTTGGCGGAGGTCACGATGACATCCATGCCCTGCTGCGACAGGGTGTTGATGTAGCTGACCTGGGACGAGGCGCTGGCCTCGGACGGGCCGACCTCCTTGTACTCGCCCTTGATCTCGGTGATCGCCTCCTTGCCACCGTTGTCGCTGGTGGTGAAGTACGGGTTGTTCACCTGCTTCGGCAGGAAAGCGATCTTGAGCCCTTCCTTGATCTTGGCGTCCGGGTTCGCGGCGCCGCTGACCTGCGCGCCACCGCCGGTGTCGTTGCCCGAGTTCTCGCGGGTGGTGCCGCCGCAGGCGGTGGCGCCGACCAGGAGCCCGGCGAGGGTGAGGGCGGTGGTTGCGGCGCGGAGCCGTCTGTACGTGAACATCGACATCCTTTCGAGGGTGGTGGGGGAAGCGGTGACGGTCACGACGCGCTGAGCTGCGCGCGTTGCCGTCGGCGGTGCAGCCGGGCGCGGACGTCCGCGACGGCGTTGGGCAGTACCACGGAGACGATCAGCAGGCCTCCGGTGACGATGGTCAGCGCGTTGGCGTCCACGTCGGCCAGTTGCAGCGCGTTGCGCAGCACGCCGAGCAGGAGCACGCCGCCCACGACGCCGAGCAGGCCGCCGCGGCCGCCGAAGATGGACACGCCGCCGAGCAGCACGGCGGTCACCACGGTCAGCTCCAGGCCAGTGGCGTTGTCCCCGCGGGCGCTGGCGTAACGCAGGGTCCAGAAGATGCCGACCAGCCCGCTGACAGCCCCGGAGACGACGAACAGCCAGAACTTGGTCCGGGCCACCGACACCCCGGCGAAGGTGGCGGCCTGGTCGTTGTTGCCCATGGCGTACAGCGCCCGCCCGACCGGCGTGGCGTGCAGGACGACGCCGAAGACCACCGCCAGCAGCACCACCGGGACGACCGCGGCGGGGATCGAGGTGCCGGGGAGGTTCTGCGCTGCGGCGGCCGTCCAGCTGGCTGGGAAGTCGGCCACCGCCTGGTCGCCGAGCACGACGAACGACAGTCCCCGGTACAGGGCGAGGGTGCCGATGGTCACGGCCAGCGACGGAAGACCGAACCCGGGGATGAAGACGCCGTTGACCGCGCCGAGCACGCCGCCCAGCAGCACCACCAGCACGCAGATCAGCTCCAGCGACAGGGCGCTGGACAGCCACATCTTCCCCATCAGGGTGCTGCACAGCCCGACCATGCTGGCCACCGAGAGGTCGATCTCGCCGGTGATGACGATCAGCGTCATGGGCAGCGCGAGCAGCGCCAGCGGCACCAGGTCGAGCAGCAGGAACTGCATGTTGCGGCCGGTGGCGAAGTTCTGTACCGACAGGCTGGCCAGCAGCACGGCCACCACCAGGGTGGCCACGATGGCTGCGTCCCAGGAGCCGATGGCGCCGCGCAGCCGCGCAAAGCCGCCGGCCTCCCGCTCGGTCTCGGCGCCCGCGCCGGACGGCGGTGCGGCGTACAGGCTGTCATGCGCCATGGGAACTTCTCCCTCGAAGCCGGGCCGCCATCCGGAGGGCCAGGAGCCGGTCCAGGCCGATGGCGGCGAGGATGAGCGCGCCGACCACGGCCTGCTGCCAGAACGGGTCGATGCGCAGGACGGCCAGCGAGCTGCCGATCGTGGTGAGCAGGACGGCGCCGAGCGCCGCGCCGTACGCGCTGCCGCTGCCGCCGAAGATCGCTACCCCGCCGACGACCGCAGCGGCGACGACCTGCAGTTCCAGGCCGCTGCCCGCGGCCGCGTCGAGGGTGCCGAAGCGGGCGGCGTAGAGCACCCCGGCGAGCCCGGCGAGCGCGCCGTTGGCGACGAAGACGGCGAAGACGCGCCGGCCGACCGGGATGCCGGACAACCGGGCGGCGACCGGCTCGGAGCCGATCGCGTACAGCTCCCGGCCGCTGCGGTAGGAGCGCAGGTAGAAGCCGACGGCGGCCACCACGACCAGCGCGACCAGGAAGAGCACGGGTACGCCGAGCACGGTCTGGTTGCCCAGGCGCAGGAACGAGCGGGGCATGTCGGCGGCGTTGATCTGCCGTCCGGCGGCCCAGTAGTAGTCGACGCCGCGGAAGGCGTACAGGGTGCCGAGGGTGATGACCAGAGCGGGAACCTTGGCCACCGCGATCAGGCCACCGTTGACCACCCCGCAGACCGCGCCGAGCCCGACGCCGATCAGGAGCGCGACCGGCCAGGGGGTGCCGGGTGCGGCGAGGAAGAGTTCGCCGGTGGCGAAGGCGACCAGGCCGAGGATCGACCCGATGGACAGGTCGACGTTGCGGGTGACGATGACCAGGGTCTGGCCGACTGCGAGGATGACCAGGATGGCGCAGCCGAGCAGCAGGTCCTTGATGCTCTGCCCGCTGAGGAACCGGTCGTTGCGCAGCGTGGTGACCAGGATCAGCGCGCCGAGCGCGATCAGCAGGCTCAGCTCGCGGACAGCGAGCAGCCGCTCGATCAGGCCACGGCGAGGCCGGCCGGGCCCGGGCGGCGGGTTCTCGGCGGCCCGGGTAGGCGCGCCGGTGTCGGTGAGGCTCATGCGGTCGCTCCTTGACCGGTGGCGGCGAACATCACGGACGTCTCGTCTGCCTCGGCCCGGGGCAACTCCCGCACCAGGCGCCCCTCGTGCATGACCAGGACCCGGTCGGCCATGCCGAGCACCTCGGGCAGCTCGCTGCTGATCATGAGGATGCCCAGCCCTTCGCCGGCCAACTCGGACAGCAGCCGGTGGACCTCTGCCTTGGTGCCGACGTCAATGCCCCGGGTGGGCTCGTCGATGATCAGGATCCGAGGTTCCGTGGCGAGCCACTTGGCGAGGACGACCTTCTGCTGGTTGCCGCCGGACAGGGTGGCCACCGGTGCGGCGAGCCGGGCAGCCTTGACCTGCAGCCGGCGGGTCCACCGGCGGGCCTCGGCCCGTTCGGCGCCGCCGAGGAGCAGCCCCAGCCGGCTCAGCGCCCGGCGGCGCGCGAGGGTGGCGTTGCGCTCCACCGACAGCTCCATGACCAGGCCCTGCTGGCGGCGGTCTTCGGGCACCAGGGCCATGCCGGCGGCGATCGCCTTGCGAGGGCGGCCCGGCGGCAGGATCCGTCCGGCAACGCGTACCTCGCCGGCGTCGTAACGGTCGACGCCGAAGATGGCACGGGCCACCTCGCTGCGCCCGGCGCCCACCAGCCCGGCCAGGGCGACGATCTCGCCGCCGCGCACGGTGAAGGACACGTCGGAGAAGACACCGGCCCGGCTGAGCCCGCGAACCTCCAGCAGCGTGTCGCGCATCCGGGCGTCCTGCTTCGGATACAGCGACGAGACCTCACGACCGACCATGCGCCGCACCACCTCGTCGACGCTGAGGTCAGCGGCCCGGTCGCTGGACACCCACGCCCCGTCGCGTACCACGGTGATCCGCTGGCACAGGTCGAAGACCTCGTCGAAGCGGTGCGAGATGAACAGCACCGCCGCGCCGCGCTCGCACAGCGACCGGGCGACCCCGAACAGCCGCTCCACCTCGACGCCGGAGAGCGCCGCAGTGGGCTCGTCCATCACCAGGACCCGGGCATCGAGGGAGATCGCCTTGGCGATCTCGACGAGCTGCTGGTCGGCGATGGAAAGCCCGCGCGCGGGGCGGGCGGGGTCGATCCGCACGCCAAGGCGCGCGAACAGTCGTTCAGCATCCCGGTTCATCGCCCGGGTGTCGATGCGGCGCACGCCGCGCAGCGGCTGCCGGCCCATGAAGATGTTCTCCGCGACCGACAGATCCGGGAACAGGGTCGGCTCCTGATAGATCACCGCGATGCCGGCGGCCCGGGCCTCGGCGGGGCTACGCAACTCCACCGCTCGGCCGTCCAGGGTCATCCGGCCCGCGTCCGGCGCGTGAGCTCCCGCCAGAATCTTCACCAGGGTCGACTTGCCGGCCCCGTTCTCTCCCACCAAGGCGTGGGCCTCACCGGGGTGCAGCGCCAGGTGCACCCCACGCAGCGCGGCGACCGCCCCGAAGGACTTCGTCACGCCGTCCAGTACCAGCAGCGGAGCGCCGTCCGATGCACCGGGGCTCATCCGACCCCCTCCTGAATCGTTTCATCCGTTGTGCAAGGACGGTAGAGTTCGCCGCGAACGAGCGTCAATAGTTTCCGGGAGATTTCTCGTCGGTTTCGGAGAAATCGCTGCCGACACAGGGGGATCGCCGCCTATGGGGCAGGTAGAGCGAAGCCCGCAAGACCCGGGGGTAGATGAAACGTTTTAGGGCGCTATAGACTACTGCCCACCACCAGCTGGCCGGCTACTCCTGCCCGTCGCGGGCGGTAACGTCGGAAGTTCACATCGTCGGGGGAGCCATGGCAGCGGCAAGCATCAAGGAGGTGGCGGCGCACGCCGGCGTGTCTCTCGGCACGGTCAGCAATGTGCTGAACCGGCCTAACGCGGTCGCACCCGCCACCCGTCAGCGAGTCCTCGACGCCATCGCCGAACTCGGCTACGTCCGCAACGACTCCGCCCGGCAACTGCGCGCAGGCCAGAGCCGCACCATCGCCATCGTCGTCCTCGACGTGGCCAACCCCTTCTTCACCGACGTGGTCCGCGGCGCCGAGCAGGTCGTCGAGGAGGCCGGGGCAATGCTCGTGGTCTGCAACAGCGGCGAGGACGACGCGCGGGAACGGCGGCACCTTGAGCTGCTGGAGGAGCAGCGGGTACGCGGAGTGCTCATCACACCGGTCAGCCATGACCGGCAACCTGACCTCGATCGCCTGCACGACCGGGGCATTCCGGTCGTGCTCGTTGACCGGGGATCTGGTCGGGCCAGCCGCTGCTCCGTGGCGGTCGATGACGTGCTGGGCGGCCGGCTCGCCATGGAGCACCTGTTGGACCAGGGCCACCGCCACGTTGCGTACCTCGGTGGTCCCTTCTCCATCTCGCAGGTGGCGGACCGGCACGCCGGCGCCGCGGCGGCACTGGCCGAGCACGACACCGGCGGCGAGCTGCGTATCGCGAAGACGACCAACCTGACGGTAGCCGCCGGCCGACGGGCCGCCGAAGAGTTGTTGACCCTGCCTGCCCGGCAGCGTCCCAGCGCTGTCTTCTGCGCTAACGATCTGATTGCGCTCGGTGTGCTTCAGGAGGTGACCGCTCGTGGGCTGCGCGTACCGGATGACGTGGCGATCGTCGGATATGACGACATCGAGTTCGCCGGCGCTGCCGCTGTTCCGCTGTCATCGGTGCGCCAGCCGCGCGAACAACTGGGGCGGGCAGCCGCCCAACTGCTGCTCGAAGAGGCCGACGCCGGCAAGAAACACCAGCACCGACACGTGGTGTTCCAACCGGAACTCGTCGTCCGCCGCTCCAGCCAAAACCCCCGGAGCTGATCGGCCGGGCCGAGGTGTTACAGGCCCTGGCATCCGACACCTCAGGACACCAGGCACGATTGGCGGAGCCCTCGCATTGTGAGTTCGATGCGACGGGTGGCCACGCCCGCCCCGAGCACGAGTGGCCGGGCTGCTCTGTCTCGGCCTCATCCTCCACCGCTGCTGGTGCTGCCGCCCCGGCTGCCTGCGCCGGGACCGCCCCCGTGCTATTCGCGGTCATCCCGGCGGGCCCGTGCCGCGCCCACGGCCGGGAGCCGGAACTAGCTCCGCCGATCTGACCGAGTTTCGCCGAGGAGGCGCAGCCCCTTCTCGTGAGGCTGGTCGACGTCGCGCCACCGCATCAGCTCTTCCGGTTGGCCGTCGATGACAATCGGGCGGGTACGAAGCGACAGTCACCCAGCCCGCCTGGTGGACCTCCCGACCAGGAACTCTGCGCTGGCCTTGCCACCTGCCATCAGAGGAGCGAGCGTGAGGGTGGCCGCGTCGATGCATTCGCATCGACGCGGCCACCGTTGCAGGTGACGCCTAGCGAGGGACGCACTCCCCCTTCCTGGCCGGCGTCCTCTCCGCGTTACCGAGGCAACGCGCGGTGAGGTGTGAGTCTCCCCTCGTCACCTTTAGCCGTGCGACACATTGGCGATCGTGTACGGCACGATCCGTACGTCGCCGGTCATCCCGTAGTCCTGGGCAGGCCCACGGGTGCGGTAGCCACGCTGGAGCAGCCGGTTGGTCAGGGTGGTCGCCACGGTGACCTCGATCGTGTTCTCCCTGTCCTTCCTGAGCAGATCGGTGATGTCGACCTGCAGCGCCCTCAGGTCGAGCCCGGGAGCCTCCTTGCCGTTGACGACCACGCGCGTCTCACCGCCGTTGGTGGAACCGATGCGCAGGTACGCGCCGTTCTTGGCGTTCCAGTTGCGGGGCAGCTCGAACGTGGTCTTGTAGGTCCCGATTCCCGACACGTGCGCCATCGATGGCGCGCTTCCCGAGAGCTTGGACAACTGCTCGGCGGTGGCGGGGAGGGACTTCCACGGCATCAGCTGGCTGTTCGGGAACTGCAAGGGGGTCTTCTTCGTGGTGTAGTAGGTCTCCCTGGTCACGTGTCCGAACTTCTCCTCGGTGTTGACGACCCGCTCGCCCTCGTCCCAGTCCTCCACGGTGATGTCCCACCGGTCGAGCGGGATCTGGTTCGGCACGCTGGCCTCGGTGCGGACAGTCCGACCGTTGCTCAACGTGGTGGAGTATTCGCCGGAGCCGGTCGCCAGGATCGAGATGTTCCCATTGTCCTGGAGAGCCTTGTCCGCGGTCGTGGATACCGCGTGTACCCCCTTGCCGGCGTCGTTCAGGTCGAGGGCGATGATCTGCGCCTCGCCCGGCTTGAGGGTGAGCCGGACGTTGGTGTGCCCGTCACGGACCTGGTAAGCCCCGACCGCATTGACACCGCCGGTCCAGTCGTCGATCGTGTACGGCTTGCCCGGCGCGTCCATCGACAGGTCGAACGTGTAGGGAGCGGCGCCCTTGTCCTTCTCGAACTTGAACGAGTACGCGAAGGTGTAGAGGACGTTCTCCTTCTTGTCGAGCCTGGAGATCGTCATGATCTTGTCGTTCGGCTTGTCGTACGCCACCCGCGGGCTCACCCCCATGCCGTGCAGGGTCGACAGGGCGTCCGCCTGCTTGTCGATGGTGCGCACGTTCGGCAGAGCCTTGATCTGCGCGACGACGGCCTGGAGCTCGGCGTCAGTGACGCCCAGGGATCGGCTCTTCGAGGCCGCCTGTCCGTGCTGGATGTCCGGCTCAAGGTGGAACTGGATCTCAGAGGTGTTGTTGACGAACAGGACAGGCAGGCCGGCCTTGGCGATCTGCAGGAGCTTCTTCGCGCTGCCCAGTTCCAGGGCCTCCTGGTACAGCACGACCGCCTGGTAGGAGGGGCCGTCCGGCTGCAGGGCATCGCCGGTCCACTTCACGTTGCCCTCGTCCTCGAGGAGCTGCGGCGAGAAGTAGTCGTACGTGTAGCCCGCGTGCTGCAGGGACAGGTCCTTCCAGAAGTACGGCTTGTCGTTCATGAAGTAGCTGTTCTCCGCCGGCGTGTTCGTGCTCGGCTGGCCGTACGAGATGAAGGAGTTGTCCGTACGCAGAATCGCGATGTCCCGTTGCGGCTGGCCCTGGCGCAGCACCTTCTGGTTGCGGCCGAGCATCTCCGTCCACGCGGGGTACTGAGCTGCGGCGGGCTGCCGGTGGTTGAACCGGTCGGAGAAGGTGGTGTACATGCCCTCGTGACCCGGCCAGTACGTGTCCGCTTCCGAGCCCTCGATTCCGGAGTAGCCGTGGAAGACGACCCGGTTCACGCCGCCCGCGAACTGCAGGTAGGACAGCTGGGTCCAGTAGTCCATGTTGTTGTAGTAGTTCCGGCCGCCGATGGCGCCGGTCTCACTGGAGAACGGCCGGCCGTACATGTGCGCCGAACCGACCATTCCGCGGTACACGTCGAGGTCGCCGTTATGCGCGAAGGTCTCCGTCTCAATGCCGTCGAGGTACTTCCCGGGCGTGGAGATCTCGTAGGTGAACCCGTACGAGGGCTCGGCGCGCAGCTTCATGTTCAGCCCGTGCAGCCACTCCTGGAGCGGCTTCAGGACGTTCTGCTCATACATCTCGGAGAACGTCTGGGCCAGGTCGAAACGGATCTTCTTGAGGGCCGCCTGATCCGCCGCGTTTGCCACCGCGTAGTCATACACCGGGTTCCGGTTGGAGTCGTGGCGCACCTTGTCCCAGGTGAGGAGCGGCAGGTACGGCCTGACGTCGTAGCCGCGCCGCTGCTTGAACTCCTTTTGGAAGTCGTATCCCCACAGCAATCCGCCCGCGGCGTAGCTGGCGATCTCCAGGGAGTCCATGTACATCTCGCCGCGGCCACTGCGCTTGATGAGGTCTCTCAGCTCGGGGGTCAGGACCTCCGAGTCCCAGTAGTCCTTGACTGCTTGAGCGCCGTAGCTGTCGACATAGTTGATGGCATAGTTCTTGCTGACCGACGGGTCGGCCGTCTGCCCGGTGCCGTGCATCCAGTAGGTGAACAGGCCGTACCGCCCGTCGCCGGGCGCGGTCCAGTCGAGCGAGTAGTTGTCACCGCTCTTCACGACACGATCGGTGAGGTCGACCAGCGAGGCGAAGTCCAGCGTCCCGGTACCGCTTCCTTCACGGAAGCCGTTGGATTGTCCGCTGTTCGTGCGCGGCGCCGTGATCTTGGCGGCAACGACGCCCTGGAAGACGAGCTCCTGAGCATTGGCCGACTGGCTCGGCAGTACCGAGCGGGGCAGGTTGCTGTTGAACGACTCGTTCGGGGCGAGGAGCACCGTGGAGTAGTCGAGCTCCTTCGAAGCCGCCTTGTTGTCAGGGCTGTACTTCGCGCCCTGCCAGGTGTAGGTGTCGGGTAGGTTGGCGGTCGCCCAGTGAGCACCACTGGTCAGGGAGAAACCGAGACCACGGTCGATCGCCTCCTGGATGACCATACGGGAGTCATGGGTCCACTCGTCTGAACCCCACCCGTACACGTTGTCGGGGGCGCCAGGCTCTGGCATGGCCAGGAACTCGGCCGCGCCGAAACCCGAGTCTGCGATCTCCTTGACGTTCTTTTGGAGCGTCTCGTCGGTGTTCAAGCCCTCGGCCAGCCACCACCGAACGCCGGGCCGATACTCGGGCTCGATGTTGTCGTAAAGCGCCTCCATCCGGGTAACGAACGCGTCATTAGTCCCGCTCCGCTCGGCGGCCGCTTGTGCAGCGCCCGGCGCCGCCCCCTGGTTCAGCAGAATCAGGGACGACGCTGACAGCAGCGCGATGGAAAATCTCAGCTTCACATCAACTCTCCTTCTATGTGCCGCGAGTTTCGGCGGACGGCTTGTCAGTGATCGCAAACTCAGCCGGATGAACGCTCCGGCCGTCCTCGCGCGGGCCCGCCGGTCCGGCACGGGCGTGACGAGTTGGAACGTTTCATCCCATGCTTGTCCAACACTATGACCGGCGTCACCTTCATGGGTCAACGGAGCGGCCCAAGGTTGACCGAATCCGGCCACCCGCCATCAGGGCACTCGTCACTTGCGCGTCGACGGGCGGAGCCGCAGGTAGGCGCGGGTACAGTTGAACGCCGTTGCGCGCTGTTGGATGCCGTTCAACGCCGTTCAGCGCACCCGACGGGGCCCACAGGCTCCCCGATCCTGGGGGGTGAGATAACCGGCCTCGTTGAAGCACGGGATGACTAGACGAGTAGTTCCGAACTCGATCAGTGGTCGTAGGCGATCAGTGATCGGGTGATGGGTGCGCCGGTCTTGTTGTTGTGCCAGATCGCGGCGGCCATGGCGAGCAGACGCTGAGCGACACGGACGGCGACGCCGGTGAAGGTTCGTCCGCCGTGTTCTTCCAGGTCGAGTTGGCCCTTGAGGGTGTCGTTGACCGACTCGATGAGCTGGCGGACCTTCTTGAGCATCGGCTCGCCGTAGCGGGTCTTTTCCTTCTTCCGGGATGGGCGGAGCAGTTCGATGCCCTGCTCGGCCAGTTCCCGTTCGAAGGGCCTGGAAGCGAAGCCCTTGTCGGAGATCAGCAGGATCCCGTCGTGCTCGGCGAGCACGCCGGCCTCCACCTGCAGCATCGCGGCCAGGACCTCCCGCTCGCCGATCTTCGGGTTGGCCAGGGCCCACAGGATCGGCATCCCGGTCGGGGTGCACACCAGGTACAGCCGCAGTCCCCAGAAGAACCGGGAGTGTGAGGCGCAGTAGCCGTAGCCGGCCCAGCCGGCAAGGTCCGAGCGTTGGACCGTCGGGCGGGACATGCCGCACGGGATCGGGGTGGAGTCGACGATCCAGTGGTTGTCGAACCAGAAGTCACTGTCGCGGGCCAGATCCCGAATCGCCTTCTTGATCAGCGGCAGCGCCGCGGGTAGCCGCTTGTTGTAGCCCGGACGCTGCGGCAGGTACGGGAACATGCCGGGCAGGTGGATGCGGGCGTAGCGGATCCAGTGCGCCTCCGAGCGGGCACCGAGCAGAACCTGCGCCACGGCCAGGCAGACCAGCTCGGAGTCGGTGAGCAGCGGTGGCCTGCCCCGCCACCGGGGCGTCCGGATGGTGTCATCGATTTTCACGTAGAGTGCGGTCAAGAGGGTGTCCAGGTCTTGCGTCACAACATGATCTTGGATGCCCTCTCTTCATGCCCAGACATCGACCCCTGACATCGGAACTACTCGTCTAGTGCACCGGGGCGAGCAGCACCTTTCCGCGCTGCTGGACCCGTTCATGCAGAAGAACCTGCCGAAGTACAAGGTACGGTGACGTGGCTGTAGATGCCCCGCACCCCGGCGAGGCGGTGTCCGAGGCGGCGGGCTTGGGCGAATTCGGGGATGCCGCCTTCGATGAGCCAGGCCTTGTGGGTGTGGCGAAAGTCGTGGAAATGCATGCCGCTCCGCGCTGCGCCCGTATGGCTTTGGTCGGCACCGTAGACGGCCGGTTCAGCGGCACTGCTGACTGAAACGTTAAAGGCTCATACCCGGCAACTACGGCCGATAACCGGACAAGAAGGCCGAGGTCAGGGAGTTGGCCGATTACGGCCAACCCCTTGACAGTGTGACGAGCCGCACAACAGTCTATTGAAGCGTTTCAGTGACTCCGGCCGGCAACATGCCCCTAACAGATTGGAATCGCCTTGCCTCCAGAAGACATGGCCCCTCCGCCCGTAAAGCGGCCCCTCCGGTTGGCCAAGTCCATCGTCCCCTTGGCGGTCGTCACGCTCGCCGCATCGATGTCCATACCACCTCTCCGCGCGGACGCCGCGATCAAGACTGCGGAGGCCGGCAGGCTGGAGACCAACGCCGATCCGACGCCGTTGGGAATCGACGATGCGACGCCTGAGTTCTCCTGGGTGATCAAGTCCGACGAGCGGGCTGTGAGGCAGAAGCAGTACCGCGTAGTTGTCGCGAGCACAGCCGCCAAAGCAGCGGCCGGTGTGGGCGACGTGTGGGACTCAGGTGAGGTCGAGTCCGACGCCATGGTCTTGGAGTACAACGGGCCGGGGCTCAAGTCCCGCACCCGCTACTACTGGAGCGTGCGGGCGTGGGTTCCCGGCGTGACGAAGTGGGCACCCGCTGCGTGGTTCGAGACCGCCTACCTGGACCCCAGCGAGTGGAGGGGCTCCTGGATCGCCGGACCGCAACGTCCTGTCGCGTCACCCACCACACAGGAGGGAACGGCCGACGACGCCTGCTGCCTGCCGAACAGCACACTCACCGTCGCGGCGCCCGCCGGCGCCACGAACATCAAGGTCAGCAGCATTGCCGGCGCCACCACCGGTGACCAGGTGACGGTCGGACTCGGAGATTCCACGCAGACCGTCACCATGACGAGCATCGGTACGGCGTCGACCAGCACGACCCTCGCAGCACCGGCGCCTGCCGGCGATTCGCGGCTGTACCTCGCCAGCGTCAACGGGCTCGCCGTAAACGACCAGGTCGTGGTCGACGGCAGCACCGTGACAGTCACCGAGGTGGGCACGGCCGCGCAGGCAAGCCGCACGCTCTCGGCCCCGGCGGCCGCGGGTGACACCAACATCAAGGTGAACAACACCGGCGGCTTCGCCGTCGGCCAGAAGATGATCATCGGCAGCGATGCGAACGCGTCGATCCGGACGGTCACCGCCGTCGGTACGGCAGGCGCGACCGGCACGGGGATCACCTTCGACGCCGCGCTCACCTCGGGCTACCCGAACAACACACCGGCCCGCGGGCTTGGCTCCGGCGTCGGCACCGCGACGGCTCTCAACCGTGCGGTGGCGCTGGGTGGCACCCTCGTGAAGCCGGGAACCGGCATCGACATCAACCCCGCGCTCATAGCCGACCGGCCGGTCGGAACGGCGGTCCGGAAGCCGGGGGACGCGGACATCTGCCGGCCCGTCGGCAACTCACCGAATGCGGGTCAGTGCAAGCCCATCCGTCCGACGTTCCTGCTCCGGCAGAGCTTCGACGTCGCGCCCGCATCCCAGCACGGCAAGGTCGTGAAGGCGCGGCTGTACTCCACCGGCCTGGGCTGGGGTGAGGCGAGCCTCAACGGGGAAAAGGCCGACCCGAACGGTCACCTCAACCCGGGCTTCACCGACTACAAAGACACTGTTCAGTACACCACTGACGACGTGACCGAACTCATCAAACAGGACGCCACCGCACCGAAGAAGAACGTCCTTGCGGCGGAGCTGGGCGCGGGGCGGTATGACTCGGAGTCGGTGCCGAGCAACCACCGGTTCGAGAACGCGCAGTGGCGCAACCTCGAAACGCTGCGCGCTGACCTGTACGTCACGTACGCGGACGGCACCGAGCAGCTGGTGAAGAGCGACGACTCGTGGAAGACCAGCATCAACGGTCCCACTCGGTACAACGACTTCGACAACGGTGAGACGTACGACGCCCGCAAGCAGATCCAGGGGTGGAACACCGCGACGGTCAACGACTCCGACTGGGCCGACGCCCGTGTGGTCAATGGCCCGCAGGGCCAGGTTGTCGCGATGCAGCAGGAGCGCACCGAGATGGTGAAGTCCCACCCAGGTCCGTTCCGGAGCTGGAAGCCTTCGCCGGGCGTCTACGCGTTCGACACCGAGCGTCAGCGCACCGGTTGGGCGACGATCAAGGTCTGGGGCGCCGAGAAGGGCCAGGTCATCCGCATCGTCTACGTCGAGCGTCGCAACGACGACACGACCAAGGACGACCCGGACGTCCCGGGTACTGGACAGGACGGCGCGCTGCAGCTGGCAGGCAACCTGCAGCAGGAGTACTACGTCTCGGACGGCACGGGCACCAAGGAGCACCCGGAGGTCTACGCGCCGAACTGGAACTTCGCCGGTTTCCAGTGGGTGCAAATCGACGGCTCCAACGGGACGGCGCTGCCGGACAACGTGAAGGTCGACGTTGACTCGGTGCAGGAGATCCGAACCAATCTGCCTGAGATCGGGACATTCGAGTCCTCTGTTCCGCTGCTGAACCAGATCTACGCCAATGTGCGAGGTTCCGTCGCCGGCGACTGGGTGGCTGGCTACTCGATGGACACGCCGACCTACGAGAAGGACGGCTGGACTGGTGACGCTCAGATCATCCTGCCGACGGTCGCGAACATCTTCGATATCCAGCGGTCCATGCGGAAGTCTGCTCGGGACGCCGTCGACAGCCAGCTCGCCAACGGCCAGGTGGGCCTGCTGATTCCGGGTTCCGAGGGGTACGGCTACTGCTCGCCATCGAGCCCTTCGACGCCAAACGTCTATGTGCCGTGTGGCAGCTCGCCCTCCCTCGCCGTCTTCAAGTCCAGTGGTGGCGGCGCGACGCCGATCTGGGATGCCTTCCTGCAGGTGGTCCCAGCTGAGGGTTACCTCCGGTATGACGACCTCGAGCCGATCAAGACGGCGTACAACGCCATGACTAAGTACATGGATGTCAACATCCAGGGCGGCAAGCCGTACGACGAGGGCCCGGGCGGCTGGTTCGTCTGGGATGGCTCGAATGACTGGACGCTGAACTCGGGCCTGGGCGACTGGGCCTTCGTGACCGGTGCGGAGGGCAACGCGGCTGAGGGCACGAATCTCAACGTGGGTGGCTTCCAGGCGGCCTCGTCTACGGCGTTCACCGCCTACCTGGCCACCAAGACGGCTGAGGCGGCTCGCCTTCTTTACAAGGACAGCGGCGACTCGAAGTACCTCGACGACGCGAAGAAGTACGAGAAGCTGTTCGAGAACATCAAGGCGGCCTTCAACGCACGCTGGTGGCACGCGAGCCGCGGCTTCTACGCCGAGACCCCGACTCAGGAGTTCCGTCAGGGATTCCAGGCGTGGGCCATCGGCTTCGGTCTGGTGCCGGACCAGTACAAGCGGTCGCTGCAGGAAAAGCTGGCCTACGACGTGGCCGTTACCCGGACCGGGCACGCGATGGTGGGCTTCGTCGGAATCCGCTGGATCTGGCCGGTGTTGAGCGATGCCGCTCACGAGGGCGTGCCGTACGCCAAGGAGGCCCTGTTCAAGGTGGCACAGCAGACGACGTACCCGTCCTACGGTTATCACGTCGGCTTGGGCTACACCGGCGTCGGTGAGTACTGGGAGTCAAGCACCCGCACCCGGAACCACCAGTTCCAGGGCTCGATCGGCCAGTGGTTCTACGAGGAGCTCGCCGGCATCAAGCCCGCCGAGGCCGGCTACCGCACGATCAGTATCCGGCCGATGCCGGGCCACGAGTACGGCGTGGACAGGGTGTCGGCCAGCGTCGACACCGTGCGCGGGCTGATCAAGTCGGAGTGGATCGACGACAACACCACCCTCACCATGAGGGTCACGATCCCCGCGAACACGACCGCCCGCGTCCACGTCCCCGCTGCCAGCACAGGGGCGGTCAAGGAGACCGGGTCCGGCAGGCCCCTCGTCGCCGCCAACACACCGGGCGTAAGGCTCGTGGGCCCGCAGGACGACGCGATCGTGTACGAGGTCGGGTCAGGCACCTACACGTTCGTCGTGACGAAGTAGAAGAGAAGACCGGAACGGGGGTCCTGGCGCTTGGGCGCCAGGACCCCTTCATCTGAGGGCACCACTTCGCTCTCTGTCGGACTGTCCCGATCCTGGAGCCATTTTCATCCTGCGCAGCCGTGCTGGGGGGGTGGTCACGCACTGTCGCGCCAGCCGAAATCTACCTGGGTGGTCCCGGCGTGGCCCCCGCCGCCCACCCCAGGCGGCGAAGTGGATCCGGGCCCACGGAGGCTCGCCCCACCATCTTGGGGGAGTCGCTCGCCAAAGGGCGAGGATCCACAACCCAACCGGGGAATCCGGTGAGCGTTAGTGGATACCGGACTATCGCGCCAGGATCCCGCGGGCGGTCCATTCGTCGGGCAGGTCCTCCGGCCGCAGGGTGGTCAACTCCTCGGCGGTGTCGCCGCTGCCGCGGGCGAGTCGGTTCGCCTGCTCGGCCACCATTGTCTCGAAGGTACGGCGGGCCGTGCGGCCGTTGCCGAAGCCCACGCCCCGCTCCAGCTGCGCGTAGTAGGCCAGCAGCTCGGCCCGGGTCGCGTCGGTCAAGGTGTAGTCGTGCGCGCGCGCCTGCAACTCGGTGATGCGCACCAGTTCCTCAGGGCTGTAGTCCGGGAACTGGATGGTGCGGCCGAAGCGCGACTCGAGGCCCGGGTTGGCCGCGTTGAACCGCGCCATCTCGCCGGTGTATCCGGCGACAATGACCACCACCTCGTCGCGGTGGTCCTCCATCAGCTTCACCAGCGTGTCGATGGCCTCCCGGCCGAAGTCCCGCCCGGGATCAACCGGGGACAGCGCGTACGCCTCGTCGATGAAGAGCACCCCGTCGCGAGCCCGGTCGAACGCCTGCTTCGTCCGCACGGCGGTGCCGCCGACGTGTTCGGCCACCAGATCGACCCGGGCCACTTCCACCAGGTGTCCCCGGCTGAGCAGCCCCAGCGCGGCCAGGATCCGCCCGTACAGCCGGGCCACGGTGGTCTTGCCGGTGCCCGGGTTGCCGGTAAAGACGAGGTGGCGGCTCATCGGTGGCGTGCGCAGGCCGGCCGCGGCGCGGCGCTGCCCGACGACGATGATGTCGATGAGGGTACGCACCTCGGCCTTGACCTCGGCCAACCCGACGAGCGCATCGAGTGCGGCGAGCAACTGCTCGACGGTGGCCGGCTCGCCGACGTCGGGGGGAGTGCTCCCCGCCCGTCCCTCGAGCAGCGGCTCCAACGCGCCCAGGCGCTCCTTGATGTCGCCGGCCAGCGCTTTCGCGGTCGCCCGGTCGTTGGGATCGGACAGGGGGCTGCCGGCGGGAACCGTCTTGGCTAGCTCCCGCAACGCGTCGACACGAGCCGCCAGGTCGGTGAGGATCCCTTCGGCTGCCGCCCGATCCTTCGGGTCGGCCAGAGTGCCGCCTTCGGCTTCCTCGACGAGCCGCCGTACCTCGTTGACGACGTTCTCGAACCCCGCCACGACCTCCGCGACCGGCCCCTGTGGCGATTCGGACGGCGCGGCCACGTCGTCGGGGACCGGTGCGCCCGGCTGCACGCCGACCTCGTCCTCCTCGCCGTTGGCGTACGAGGCGCACGCGGTCAGCTTCGCCCTCGTGTACAGCTCGAAGCCCCGCCCCCGGTTGTCGTGCGCCACGCATCCGGTCAGGAAGGCGTCGCCGTCGCCGAGGTGGAAGCCCGCGTTCCGCCCATCGCTGGCCTCGCAGTGGTCGAGGACGACCCGGCCACCGCCGACGAACACGCCCGTCTCGGCGGCCCCGGTCACCCGGCAGCGGGTGAACCGTCCCTCACCGCCTAGTACCTCGATCCCCCACTCGCCACTGTCCATCATGACGTTCTCCGCGACCAGCGTCCCGCCGTCGTCCGCCCGCAGGCTGGCGGAGCCGCCGTGCACGCTGCTGTCGGTGATCGTCACCTGCCCCCGGTCCATGACCGTCACCGCGGCGTGGGCGGCGTCCTGAATCCTGGTGCGGATGACCGTGGCGGTTGCATCCCGACCCGAGACGTCGACGCCCGAGTCGACCCCGGAGATCCGGCAGTCGGCGATCGTCGCCGTCCCGTGCGACTGGACCGTCACGCCGGCGATGTTGCGTCCGGAGATCGTGCAGCCGGTCAGCTCGGCGCTCGATGCCCGGTCGCGCACCCTGACCGCGTTAAGCTCCGCGTCGCGCAGGGTGGTGCCGACCAGTACGACCCGGCCGCCGTCGGTGGCGCTGACGGCGTCGAGGGACGCTTCCTCGATCACACAGTCCTGGACGGTGAGCACCGTGCCCCGGTCTGCCGCCCAGACCCCGTCGTCCTCCGGCTGTACGATGCGGCACCCGACCAGGGTCGGGGTCGCGCCCCCGCTGGCGATCACGCCGTACGACGTCGGCTCGATGAACTCGCACCGCTCGTACCGGCCGGCCGCCCCCTTGACCCGCAGCCCGTCCTCCGAGCCCTCCACCCGGCAGTCACGGATTGTCGGGGCAGCACCGCCGGTCACCGCGATCGCCGCACCGGAGTTGGTGCTCACCAGGCAGCCCTCGACGAGTGGCGCAACGCCGGCACCCTCGATCACCAGGGCGTCGCCGGATCCGTCGTCGCCGACCGCGACGATGAGGCCGCGAACGGTGGCATGGGCCCGCAGCGTCAGGGGGCCGTCATTGTGCGCTAGGCCGACCGCACCGGTGCCCTCGACCGGGCGCAGCTCGATCATCTTGTCGATCTCGACCTGTTCGATGTACGTGCCGCCAATGATTTCGATGACGTCGCCGTCGCGAGCGGCCCGGACCGCCGACCCGATATCACGGAACCCGCCGTCGCCGACCCGCAGCACCCGAGGGACATTGTCTTCGCGATTACGCCACCACGCCACGAGCGGCAGTTTAGACTCGGCGATCAACATTTCCGCGTCCCCGGCGGCATCAGGTGGCGACGTGTGCTGGGGCGGGGGCTGTCAGGCGCCGATCCGAGCCAACTGCTCGGCGATCGCCCGCTCGCTCAGCGCCGGCCACCGGGGTGCCCGACCGTGGCACTGGCCGCGGCGACCGTGCGCTGGGCCAGCGTCTCCGGCGCCTCGCCGGGCAGCAGCCCGGCGGTGAGCACCGCGATAAACGCGTCCCGGCCCCCGCGGTGTCCACCACGGTCGTACGGCCCAACGGGACGATGTCCTGCCCGTCCGCCCAGACGAACGCGTTGCCGTGGTCGCCGGCCGACCGCGAGCGCGACCAGCGACGGCCCACGCCGCAGCAGGTCCCGGCCGACCCCCAGCGCGGTCGCCAAATCGTCCACGGTCGTGCCGGCCGGCAACCGGGTCTCCTTCGCGTCGGCGCGCAGCACGTCCGCGTCCGCGTCCGCGACCAGCTCGTCCGCCACGTGTCTCTCGGGTACGCCGTCGAGCACGACCCGCCGCCCGGCGGCCCGCATGCACCGCGCCCCCGCCAGAGTCGTCGCCGGGGGATGCTGCAACTGCACCACCACGATCCGGGCGGCGCGCAGCGCCTCGGCCGCGCCGGCGACGTCCGCCTCGGTGAGCATCGTCGGCGCCGGGATGTCCTCCAGGTGGCGCCAGCGCGCGCCGGTCCGCCACGTCCACGATCAGCGCGCTGGGCGCCCCGCCAGGGCGGACGGCGGTGGAGATGTCGTTGCCGTCGGCGCGGGCTTGGGCCAGCAGCCGGTCGCCGACCTCGTCGTCGCCGAACCCCGAGCAGTCCAACCGGCACGCCGAGCTGGGCCAGGCCGACCGCACTGGTTGGCACCCTCGCCGCCGAGTAACTCCCGTCGCCGCCGCACCAGGGAGGTCTCCTCCCCTGCGGGAATCGCGTCCACCACCAGGACGAGGTCCCACACGATTTACCCGACCACCACCGATGCTGCCGCCGGTGCGTGAACGGTCGCGGCAGGACGGGCGTGACCCGCGGCAACGAGGGTTTCATGATCAGCTTAACGGTTGCCGGCGGGCAACAGTTCGGCCGAACTTTTCGCACAGTAGTGCGGAGTCATATAGCGGACTCGCGGGTGCCCCTTTAGGGCGCCGCCGATACCGTCTACCGGGCTTAACGCGGCGGGGGCGCCGCGTCTTGAACCTGTAGGGATAGAAACATGACTATGCCTGGCGATCCGAGCCAGAACCAGCAGCACCCTGGCGCGCCTACCGGTGGACCGGCGCCGTACGGGCCTCCGCCCACCGCCCAGTTCCCGGCGATCGCCCCGCCGCGCAAGCGCCCAGCGTGGCTCGTGCCGACGGCCATCGGCGTCGGCGCCCTGGTGCTGCTGTGCTGTGGGATCGGCGCCGCGGGCGCGATCTTCGGCGACCCGAAGCCGGCGAGCGTGTCGGCGAGTGAACCCCCGGCGGTGGCCGCGCCGACGACGGCCTCTGCCGCGCCGGCGCCTGCCACCACCGCCGCCGCCACGACCGCCGCCGCCACGACCGCTCCCGCTCCGGTGAAGACCACCCCGCCGGTGCCGGCCGAGCCGAAGACCTCCGGCATCGGGGACAAGGTCCGCGGCGGAGACTTTGAGTACACCGTCAACAGCGTCAAGTGCGGCATCTCCAAGGTCGGCACCAGCTTCCTCAACACCAAGGCGCAGGGCACCTTCTGCCGGGTCAGCGTCACCGCGAAGAACGTGACCAAGAAGGCGCATACCTTCCACGCCGACAGCGTCCTCACCGCGCAGGACGGCAGCGGCCGGGAGTTCAGCCCCGACGGGACGGCCGGAATTTACGGCAACGAGGACGCCAAGGGCTTCCTCGACGAGATCAATCCGGGCAATGCGGTGAAGGCCAGCGTCTACTTCGACGTGCCGAAGGGCACCAAGCTGAAGACGATCACCTTCAGCGCCGGCCTGTTCACCCTCGCCGAGGACGCCGTCGTCACCCTGTGATCGGCCCCCAGCCGCGAGATGCATGACTGGCGAGAACAGCGACAGCCCGGAAGACTCCGGGCTGTCGCTGCCAGGCCGGGCTCACCCCCTCCAGCCCGTCCGCCCACACCGCGAGCGTCACTGCGCCGTCCGTGACCAATGCGGAGGCGCGCGCGAACAGCGGCGTCCATGCAGGGACGGCGGCCTTCGCGACGAGCATCTGACCTTCGGCGAAGGCGGCGAAGTCCTCCGGTCCGCACACAATGGCGACTTCCCCGGTGGCTCGACCTGCGGAGGCTGGATGCCCGACGATGGCGCCTTCGGCGGTCTCGTTGGTGCCGACGGGCCTGTTGGACGGCGCGTTCGATGACGGCGCCGATCAGCCGTACGGGAGGAAGACGGCAGCGCACTGGCCGCCGATCTCGGCGAATCGGTCGCGTTCACATCCTCAGATCGAGTTCTGGCTCACGCTGCGCGGCAAACTGTCACAGGTCGCGGGCATGGTGGTGGTTGTGAGGCGAGTGGTAGCGCGGATCGCGCATGAGATTCCGGACCGAGCTCCCTTCAGTTGGCAGCCGGGGAGGAGGTGCAGGTCGGCGACCGGGACACCGAGTGGCCGGAGTTCGTGTTCGTGACCGCACCTCACGGCACCGGCTGGGTACCGGCACGGCACCTTTCCCAGTCGTCCGGGCGAGCCATCGTGACCACGGCTTATGACACGGCCGAACTACCCACCAAGGCCGGTGAAGTGCTCGAAGTCGTGGCCGAAGACCTCGTCAGCGGTTGGCAATGGTGCCGGTCCAGTAGTGGTCGGGAAGGCTGGGTGCCCATCCGGGCTCTCGAAGCAGACCGTTGACCCACCCCGTGTCAACGCCGGCTCAAGTTCCTTGCAGGTGTGCACGTGAACCGCCCCGGATTTGATAGCGGTCCGACCTCTTGGGCAGGACCGAGCCATGTCACGCCCATGTCGGGACGGGGCAGCGCGGCTGTCCAGGACTCGATCGGAGCGCATCCGGCCCAGCACCTGCACCGGCAGTTCGCGCAGCAGTAGGCCAGTCGGGCGTGTCGTAGTCGGCGTCGGCGACGATGAGGATGTCGAGGTTACCGGTGCGCCACTGTCCGGCGGTGATGGGTCGCTGCACGAATTGGCGCAGCTGTCCGGCGGTGACCGTGGCGGCATCCTCGCCCGACGCGAGCCGCTGAGCATCCAGCGGCGCCGCCCAGGGACTGTGGCCGGGTTCCAAGGCCGGTTCTGCTCGGTCGCTGAACCATCTACCGGCGACCTCACCCATTCTCGATCTCCGACACGCGAAGATCCTCAAGTCGGCTCAAGCCCAGGCACCGACTTCAGCACACCCCCGGGTCGGCTCGGCGGGCACCGGTAGCCTGACCGCCGTGGTTCGCACCGTCTACCTCCCCGGGCGACGCCGCTGGGCCCTTGTGCCGGCCGGGGTCGTACTGACCGCGTTGCTGGCGAGCTGCGGCGGTGGCGCTCCGGAACGTGGCACCGCCAACTCCGCGCCGTTCTCGCCACCCCCGCCGCCGCCGGTCTTCTACGTGGATCCGGACAGCGAGGCCGCCCAGGAGGTCGACCGATGGGGGCGTGCCGGCCGGGCCGCCGAGGCTGAGACACTACGGCGTATCAGCACCCGCCCGAGCGCGAAGTGGTTGATCGGCGGCGATGCCCCGGTTCGCGAGGAGGTTGAGGCCTACCTGACTCAGGCGGCGATCGCGGGCCAGACACCGGTCCTGGTCATTCACAACGTGCCGGATCGCGACTGCGGGCGGCATAGCTCCGGGGGAGCCAAGACCGGCCAGGAGTACCAGCGCTGGATCCGGGAGCTGGCCGGCGGCATCAAGGGCAGGCCGGTCATCGTGGTCCTCGAACCCGGTGCGGTCCCGGACGCCGTGGATCGGTGCGTCCGCAACCTGAAGGAGCGGCTCCTGCTGCTGCGCGACGCGGTCGCCGTGCTCAAGAGCACCGGCGCGGCGCGGGTCTACCTGGATGCCGGGCACCCCGGGTGGGTCAGCGACACCGCGTCGCTGGCCACGGCCCTCGACCAGGCCGGTGTCAGCAACGCCGACGGCTTCACGCTCAACGTTGCCAACTTCTTCCGTACGCGGGACAACGTCCGTTACGGCCACCGGTTGTCCGACGCTCTCGGCGGCGATGTGCGGTTTGTCATCGATACGAGCCGCAACGGCAACGGCCCGGCCGGCGGCGCTACCGTGGACGGCGCGCCGAGTTGGTGCAACCCGCCGGGCCGGGCGCTCGGCGAGGAACCCACCGACGCCCCCGGCCTCGACCGGGTCGACGCGCTGCTCTGGATCAAGTACCCGGGCGAGTCCGACGGAGCCTGCCGCCCCGGCGAACCCGAGCGCGGCGTCTGGTGGCCCGAGTATGCCCTCGCGCTCGCCCGCGACGCGGCCGGCTGACCCGGGACGCGCCGAAATCATCAACCCAGAGACAAGCTCCAGCTAGGCTCGGCCCTGTACCGGCGGCGCGAGCCCGGTCCGGCGCAGCTTCTGCCAGCCCAGTCGGCCGCCGGTCAGCGCGGTGACCACCGACTGGAGCAGCACCAGGTACATCAGCTGCCGGTAGGCGAACTGCTGTAGCGGAAGCACCCAGAGCACTCCGAGCTTCTCCCGGTCCAGCCGGAACGCCGTGATCGCGGTGACGAACTGCAGGCCCAGCATCGCCAGCCAGGCCAGGACGGTTTCCGTCCGGTCGAGGAAGAGCAGGCCGTACACGGCGAGCAGGTCGATCACCGGAGCGCCGAGCGGCAGCAGCACCCCGTACAGCGCCAGGAAGGCAAGGCAGCGTCGGCTGAACTGGCCCGAGGCACCATGGTCGAAGACCGAGGCCGTGTGTTTCCACATCGCCTGGATGGTGCCGTAGCTCCAGCGGTAGCGCTGCTTCCACAGTTGTCCGAGGGTGGTCGGCGCCTCGGTCCACGCGCGGGCCGTTTCCTCGTACACCACGTGCCAGCCGGCCCGGCCCAGCGCCATGGTGATGTCGGTGTCCTCGGCCAACGTCTCGTCGGTCATTCCTCCTACCTGGTTGAGCGCCTGCCGGCGGAACGCGCCGATCGCGCCCGGGACGGTGGGCATGCACTGCAGCGTCTCGTACAGGCGGCGATCCAGGTTGAATCCGATGACGTACTCGATGTGCTGCCACTTGGCGATCAGGCTGCTGCGGTTGCCCACCTTGACGTTGCCGGCCACGGCACCCACGCGAGGATCGGCGAACGGCTGGACCAGTCGCCGGACCGAGTCGCGCTCGAAGATGGTGTCCCCGTCCACCATGACAATCAGGTTGAACCGGGCCAACGCGACTCCGGTGTTCAACGCGCTCGGCTTGCCCCCGTTCGGCTTGCGCACCACCCGTACGTTCGGCAGCCGGAGGGCCTCGGCAATGTCGGCCGTGCCGTCGGTGGATCCGTCGTCGACCACGACGACCTCGATTCCGCCAGGGTGGTCACCGCCCGCCAGGGACCGCACCGCCGCGGCGATACCCTCCTTCTCGTTGTAGGCCGGGACGACCACCGAGACCGGTTCGGTCACCGGCGGACCCCACGACCAGTCGGGATGCCGGCGCCGGCGGGCGTGCCGCAGGGCAAGCACGAATAGCAGGACGGTACGTCCGAGGGTGAGCACTCCGACGATCACGAAAAGCACACCGAAGACGCTGAACATGGCATCGGCACCGCGCACCGCCAACGCCAGCACGTCACCACGCCACCGCTCGCCGGGCATGACCGGGGTGTGCCCCGCCACCGCAATGCCCGCCTCGGCCAGCGCGAGGTTCAGCCCCTCGGTCACGGTGGTGAAGCGGTAACCGCGCGCCTTCATCAGCGGGATGTACCGGTCAAGGGCGGCGACGGTACCCGACCGGTCACCACCGGCGTCGTGCCACAGCGCGATGGCTCCCGCGTATCCCGAGGGCGTGGCGTTCGCGATCATCGTCTCGATGCTGGGTTTCGCCCAGTCCTGGCTGTCGACGTCGTTGACCACCGTGAGGTAGCCCAGCTCACCGGCCTGCCGCAGCAGCGGCCAGTCCCCGTCCGTGTAGGCGTCTGGCCGCGACGAGTACGGGAAGCGCAGCAGGGAGGTCCGGACCCCGGTGGCGCTGGTGATCGCCATCTGGGTCTGCTCGTACTCCAGTTGGCGTCGCCAGGCGGGGAGGTCGGCAAGGTTGGCGTGGGTGAACGTGTGGACGCCGAGTTCGTGTCCGGCCGCCACCATCTCCCTGGCTAGCTCGGGATGCCGGACAGCCTGGGTGCCCAGGACGAAGAAGGTTCCCTTCACCTGGTGCCGGGCCAGCACCCGGAGCACCTCCGGCGTCCAGCGTGGATCCGGCCCGTCGTCGAAGGTCAGCGCCAGGGTACGGGGCGGCAGGCGGTGCGACTGGGTACGGCCGTCGGCGCCGACGTTGAGGATGGGGCCGCCGTTGCTTACCTCGGTGGGCACGTTGTCCTGGCCTCTGTGGGTGGCCTTGTGATCGGGCACGAAGGCGGCGTTGGCGTACGCCTCGATGAAGAGCAGCCCTGCGAGCACCACGAAGACCATCGCGAGCACCGTCCAACTTGGTCGGGGAACGATGCGCCGGTATGTCCGGCGGGCGTGACGGGGCTGGGCCCCGAGCCCCACGCCACGGCGATTACTCACCGGCAGGCCCCTGCTCGGTCGGGGGTGGCGGTTTGGGCTTCGGCTTTTCTGGCTTGGGCTTCGGCGATGTGGGGGTGGCCGGGGCGGAGGGCCTGGTCGCACTCGGCCTAGCCGAGGCGGAGCTACGGGTTGTCGCGCCGGTGCCGGCCGTTGGCGTGCCGGTACGCAGCGAGGTGGGCGAAGGCCTGGCGGAGGCACGGGTGCTGGGCGATTGGTCGGGCGAGAGGGTGGGGGGCGGCTCCCAGGTCGGGCTCGCGGTGGATTCGACGAACGGCACGATGGTCTCGGGACGCGCCGGACCGCCCGCGAAGCTCACCCCCACCACCAGCGTGGAGCCGACACCGAGCACGCCGAAACCGTATGCGAGGCGGCGCAGCCACCGCCGCCGCCGCCCGCTCGGGTCGACGAAGACCGGGGGTGGCTCGGGTACGACGGGAATGATGGCGGTTTGATCCACGCGCGGGATCTTAGTTGCGGGAGCGATTCGCCTTCGCCACCCCCGTACCGTCCGCCTACAACCTTTAAGAGATCGTTTCATCCGAGTTGAGGGTGTTGTTCGTGGATTGCCTCGCGGCGGTCGGTAGATCGATGGCCGTACGTGAAGAGGTGATCGTTGGTGGGCTCTGGGACCTGCGCCGCTGATCCCGACTCGTGCTCGCCGTTCCGCTACCCCGGACGCCTGGCTCGCGACGACCAGGCCGCCCTGGCCGGGATCTTGTTTGTGCTACGCACTGGGATCCTGCGACTCAGGACGACGACGATAGTTGGCAGGTCGGACTGGTGCTCCTGCTTGCGGCTGTGATACTCGGCGGCCGGAGTGTCCGCGCCTAAGCGCCGGTCGGGCCCTGGAACCGACCGTGGTGGCAGGGACCGAAGTGGACACCGCTGTCGAGCACCGGCGATGGCGCTACCGCGTGTGGTACCTGTGCCCGTCGACCGCTTCCCCATCGCCCTGGACATCCCCGCCGACCACGGCCCGGACCCGGTCCACGGGGCCAGCACCTGCCGGATGAAGCTTCGGCCTGCCTCACCCGATGACAGCGTTTGACTGGCCGAAGGGGCGCGCTACGCGGCCAGATCGGATACTCCAGGCCGGATTCGGCGTTTGCTAGTCCCCATTCAATGTCGTTAGGCGTCAAAGACGTCAGCGCACCTTACCGACACGAGGGCTGACCAGGCGGGTGGGCCACCGTCGTACGAACGGGTCGTCGGGCGTGCGCACAATCATCAGCCTCGCACGTCGCTGCTGCTAGGCGCCTTGGTTGTCGCGGCTCTTCACCCCTGCCCAGTGTTCCCTCCCCCACGATGGCGAGGATGAGGAGCGCTGACAGCCTGCGCGGGCGGTGAGCCCGTTCGGCGCCGGGCAGGGGCCACGGCGGATCCAGTGCCGCACCGGCCGGTCACGCCGATGCTCGCCGTGGCGCAGCGGTGGCACGTCCGGTGTGGACGGCGTGCGTTCCGGGCGGCCGCTCGGCGCATTGCCCTGCCGCCCTTTCCCGGAGGCGCGGTCGGAATACTAGACCACTCCCTTGGGGTATCCCAGGTAACTCTCGCCGGCCTGGGAACCGAGGCCTCCGGGCGGCTGCTTCCAATCGCCGGCACGCTTCTTCGAGATCGGCAGGTGGGGCCAACGCTTTCGTGCCGCTTGCCGGCTGGCACCTACCGCCGCGCCTAGCTCGGGATACCCGGCACCGCACTGCACCGCTTCCTCCGCGCTGTCGGACACGAGGTCAGCGAGCAGGCGGCGCATCTGTTCGCCTGCCGCCATGCGCGCCAGGTGGGCGACCAACATCCGCTCCGCGTCCCCCGACTCGTGGTCGCCTAGGGCCCGAGCATCGGCGCCGGCGGCCGTCAGCCGCCGCGCCCAATCGGCAGCAAGCGCACCCAGCTCCCGCCGCAGCTCCTGCTTCTCGTCCGGTGTCAGCTCCCGCATGGTGCGACTCCTCTCGCCAGGTAGCTCATCTTAGGGTCCGCTCGACAACAAAGGTTGTCAACCCTGGCGCGTAGCCACAATGACAGGGCTCCGCGCCCGACTCGATCACCGCACCCAGCAACGGGGCGACCCTCGGCGACCGCGGCGGGGCGGTTGCCGGCACCGAGCATGCCCGGTGGCCCATGTAAGGACTCCGGTGCTTGATCCGCCGCCAAGCCAGCCGATAGATCAAGTGATGTTGGAGTACCAGGCTCAGGCCTGCGCTTGAGAACCCGAGACAATTCTTCCCCTCCGGGAACAGACGGAAGCGTGAAGCCACCACGCGTTTCCTATCGAGAATGTCAGCGGTTGTACCAGGTGTGACGGCGAAGTTATGGCGGCCATCATGATCCCGGCGGGGGCGCGCTTCCCCCGACGGATTAAGTGGATGGAACGCGAGAACGATCATCGGCGCCGTGT
>NZ_JBLROB010000018.1:0-123636 GCF_047921475.1 Micromonospora sp. SL4-19 | reverse complement strand
CCGTTTGCTGTAGCCGTGCACGTCGGCGACCCGGACCCGGATCGCGCTGATCGGGGCCGTACGCTGCGGGCTGCCCCCGCCCTCCAGCAGCTTCGGCACGCTGGACAGGGTGGTCAGCAGCAATGGCGGCGCGGAGAGATAGCCGGCCGGATTGCCGCTCGGCTCCAGTGGCCGGCCGCCGAGTGCCGTGCGGCTTCGGTTGTCGGCGCCGACCGCCCGCGGCGGCTCGTACGATTCCAGCGGCACCTTGCCCAGGTCGCTGAATCCGGTCAGCCTCTCCGGGTCGAACACCCCCACGGACCGCCATTGCCGAAAGTCCTTCGAGCTGCGCGACAGGCCGAGCTCGGTCAGCGGGCGGAACGGGTTGTCCTCGGTCAGCCAGGGGCGGGCCGCCATGGTGGAGAGCCGGACATCGTCGTAGACAGTGGAGCCGGCGACGGTGCCGGCGCGTAGCGTCCCGTCCGGTAGTTGGTCGTATCGCGTCTGGCCCGGCTGGACCACCCGTTGGAGCTGCCCCCAGCAGCACATCTCGCCGCGCCGGCCGGCGTTGAGCTGTGCCCGGTACGCGTCCACCGCGTTGCGTTCGACGCCGCCGGCTGGTGCGGTGGGGGCGCCGCGCAGCATCTGGGCCAAGTCAGCGGGGGCGACATCGGCGATGCTGCCCCGGGGTGTGATCCGGGTCCAGGTCGTGCGGATCGCGCCGTCCAGGTACGGCCGGGCGCTGAGCAGCACGGGCAGGGTGTGGTCGCGGAAGCCGCCTGAGCTGCTCGTCTTGAGGGTGTCGGTCGAGGTGAGGGGGCGGCCGTCCACCACCGCGCCGGCGAGCCCGACCAGCCGCTGCTCGGGGTCCGGGTCGACGGCCGCGAGCAGGAACGGCACGGTCAGTCGTAGCCGGATGACCAGCCGCTCCGACGATTGGGAGAGCGGCGAGCCCGGTTCGGACAGGGCGCGTGTCTCGAAGCGCCCGTCGGGCAGTAATCGGAACGCGTCGACCGACCAGGTCTGCCGCTCGCTGAGGGAGTCCGGGGCGGGTGCCTGGTACCAGCGCGGGTCGCAGATCGGTCCGCTCCGGCCGCCCGGCAGCACCTCTCGCGGCACGTCGCCGCACAGCTGAGAGTCGTAGCGACGGCCGTCGCTGTACGGGATGGCATCGGAGCGGAACCCGTTCCGGGTGTCCGGATAGATCAGTGGGTGCTTCGTGACATAGACGTAGACCGCGTCGGCTGGCGCGTGGGTGAGCCCACGCTCGGCGAGGAAGGTCCGGTCGACCCGGATGACCTGGCGGTCCAGCGACCGGTCGACCGCGCCGGTCACATCGACCGGCATCTCGATCATCGTGGTGGAGTAGCCGAGCATCGCGATCGGTGCGGCGACGTCCACTCCGTCGACGGCCTTGACCTGGTCGTACTGGTTGGTGGCGATGCCGCCGTAGAGCCCCGAGAGGTAGTTGGGGCGGACCAGCCCACGCTCGGCCTCAAGCGGTGTACGCGTCCCCTTTGGTCGGACGAGGATGTCGTACGCGGCTCGGGTGTTCCGCTCGACAGTGCCCGTGACGTCCAAGCGGGAGGTGGTGGTGGCGCCGGTGAGGACGACGAAGCCGGTGGTGGCCACCAGTATGCCCAGCAGCAGCGCCACCGATCGTCCCACGCGGCCGCGTAGCTGTCGCCAGACGAAGTTGAGCATGTCGCGCCTCCCCGTGTTGACCCACACTGTGCGCGATACATTGTGACAATGCAAGACCCGTAGGGGTGGGACGCCTCCGAGCCGGCCCGTCGGCCCACAACATCAGGACGACCGACAGCCGACAGCCGTATCAGGACGCGGAGCGGGACGTGCGCAGGTAGGTGAGCACCGCCAACACCCGGCGGTTGGTGTCGTCGCTGGGCGGAAGGTCGAGCTTGGTCAGGATGTTGCCGACGTGCTTGCCGATCGCCGCCTCGGTGACGTGCAGCTTCGCCGCGATCGCCGCGTTGGAGTGGCCCTCGGCGAGCAGCGCTAACACCTCGCGTTCGCGGGGGGACAGGGCGGCGAGCGGGTCACGGGGGCGGTGCAGCAGATGCCGCACCACGTCCGGGTCGATGGCCGTGCCGCCGCCCACGACCCGGCGTAGCGTCTCGGCGAACTCGGCGACGTCGGCGACCCGGTCCTTGAGCAGGTAGCCGACGTGCCGGCCGTCGCCGCTGTCCAGCAGCGCGGAGGCGTACTCGGTTTGCACGTACTGGCTCAGCACCACGACCGCAAGGTGCGGCCGTTCCGCGCGCAGGGCGACGGCCGCGCGGAGGCCGTCGTCGCGGTGGTGGGGCGGCATGCGGATGTCGGTCACGAGCAGGTCCGGCTCGTGTGCGCGGACCGCGTCCAGCAGCGCCGGCGCCGAGCCGACGGCGGCGACCACGTCGAAGTCGAATCTGGTCAGCAGGCCGACGAGCCCTTCGCGCAGGAGGACCTCGTCCTCCGCGAGTACGACCCGGGTCATGGGCGGCACGGCAGCTCCACCCGCACGAGCGTAGGGCCACCGGACGGGCTGGCGAGCAGCAACCGCCCGTTGACCGCGGCGACCCGGTCGGCGAGACCGGTCAGCCCGGTTCCCCGGGCCGGGTCGGCGCCGCCCCGGCCGTCGTCCTCGATCTCGACGAGGAGACGCCCGTCGGCCTGGGTCAGCCGCACCTGCGCCCGGGTCGCGTCGGCGTGCCGGGCGACGTTGCTCAGGGCCTCGGACACCACGAAATAGGCGGTGGTCTCGACCAGCTCCGGCACGGGCCGGGTGAGGTCCGCGTGTACGTCGACCGGGATGGTGGCTGCGCCGGCCAGCTCCCGGACGGCGCCGGCCAGGCCGAGTTCGGTGAGGTTCTGCGGGCGGATGCCCTGCACGATCTGTCGGAGCGTGACCATGAGGTCCTTGGCCTGTTCGTGAGCGACGGCCAGCGGCCCGGCGGCGGGCGAGTCGTCCGGCACGTCGAGCCTGGCCAGCCCCAGCTGGAGGGTGAGGCTGGTCAGCCGCGGCTGCGCGCCGTCGTGCACGTCCCGCTCGATGCGGCGGCGTTCGGCCTCGTACGCGTCGACCAGGCGGGCACGGGAACGGGTGACCTCCCGCAGCGCCGCCCCGTCCGACGGTCCGCCGAGCAGCCACCGCGCCACGGCGGCCTGCACGGCGACGAGCAGGCCGGCCAGATACCACAGCACCGGGATGAACAGGACCCCCACGATCGCGTACGGGATCGCCTGACCGGGTGTGTCGACGGTGGTCCAGACCACGACGATCCGGTCGGCGTCGCTGGCCAGCCACGGGCTGGCGATCAGCGCCAGGTCCAGCAGGGCGAGCAGCGTGAGCATCCAGTACGCGACCGGCACGATGCCGCCCAGCACGAAGGCGTACGCCACCTCCCGCCACGCCGCGGCGCTGGTGTACCGCGCGGCCAGGCCCCGGACGCGCTGCGCGGGCAGCGGACGCGGGTCGACGATGCCGAGCCGCCACCGCTCGATCATGGCCACCGGGATGCTCACGATCGGGGCGAGCGCCAGCATGACCAGAGCGGCGACGGTGAGGAACAGAACGATGGGAAGCTCGACGGGACGATCCTGCCCCGCCGCATTGAGCACCGCCAGCAGGGGCGCCCCGATGCAGAGCAAGCCAACCGCCAGCACCCCCGCGATCGGCACGGTGGTGGCGGCGTACGCCAGCGCCCGCCAGGGCCAGGAGGAGATCAGATAGCCGCGCCGGCGCAGCGCGTCCGCCAGGTGCAGGGGCTCGTCCACGGTCATGCCGACACGCTAACCAGGCGAAACACGACCGGCCCAGCCGTCTGAACCTACTCCTGCGGTATGCCCAGCCCTACCTGACGTTGACCGACCAGACCCAGTGCGCCCTCCCGCAAGGGGCGCTGAGCTAGGCGAATGCGCCTCCACCGTCTGGGCTCCTACAGCTGGCTGCTCGCCACACCCCTGTTCCTGGCCGCGAACGTGATCACCGGGCTGAGGTGGCGACACCCATCGTTCAGCTGGGCCACCAACAACATCAGCGACCTGGGCAACGTGACCTGCGGCAGGTGGGACACCACCCGACCGCGCGAGGTGTGCTCGCCCTGGCACGTCGGGATGAACAGCGCCATGATCGTCACCGGCGTCCTGCTGGCGCTCGGGGTCGCGCTCACCTGGTCGGCGCTCGGCCGTGGCGCCGCCACCAGGGCGGCGCAACTGCTCACGCTCGCAGGCGCGGGCGGATACATCCTGGCCGGGGCGTACCCGGCAGATGTGAATGAGAACAACCACTTCCTCGCCGCACTGCTGATCTTCGCCCTGGGTAACGTCGGGATGGTCCTGGCCTCCCTGGCCCGGCGGTCGCCGGTGCTGGGCTCAATGCGTGAGGACAGCCTCGCGCTGGGCCTGACCGGCCTGGCCGGCACTGCCCTGTTCCTGGCCCAGGTCGACCTCGGCATCGGCGTCGGCGGGATGGAACGGATCGCCGTGTTCCCACTGCTCATGTGGACGGTCGTGGCAGCGGTGCGTCTCACGCGTGACCTGAGCGCCGGGACCAATCGGCCCATATCCTGACCGGATGCAACTGGAGTTCACCGGCGAGATGTGGTTCTGGAGAGGCCCCGCACCCTGGCACTTCGTCACCGTTCCCGAAGAGCTGTGCGGCGAGCTGGAAGCGGCCTCCCCGTCGATCACCTACGGCTGGGGCATGATCCCGGTCGCGGCGCGGATCGGGCGAGCGGAGTGGACGACGTCGCTCTTTCCGAAGGACGGGCGGTACATCGTGCCGGTGAAGGCATCGGTGCGCAAGGCCGAAGGCCTCGGGGTGGGCGACATCGTGACGGTCCGCCTGAGCGTCGAGGTGTCAACTACCCGCCCGTGAGCGGGTGGGTTTGCGGGTCACCGTCCTCACTGGCTGTGAGGCAGGGCCGCGTGCGGGCGATTGACTGCGCCCCAGTCCTGCATACCGCGCTGGGCGATGTTCAGGGCCGCATTGTGGTCGGCGTGGGCAACGACCCCGCACGACCGACAGTGGAATGTTTGTTGGTCCGGCCGGTTCCGTTTGTCCCGGTGACCGCAGCCGTGACAGGTCTGGGAGGTGTACCGAGGGTCGACCTGGACCAGCGGTACACCTGCCCGACGTGCCTTGTAGGTCAGGATGTCACCGAGTTGGTGGAACGACCATGACGACAGCGTGACCCGTTGGGGCTTCCTCAGCCGGACCCGGTCGCGGATGCCGGTCAGCTTCTCGACGGCGATTCCGCGGCTGGTGCGTGCAGCCTCGGTCACGACGCGTTTGGCGATGGTGTGGTTGACGTTCGCGGCGTGCCGCGTTTCCTTCTTGCGGCGGCGGGCCAGCAGTCGCCGCGCGGACTTGGTGTTCTTGGCTTGCAGGCGTCGCCGCAACCGCTGCTGCCGACGTCGGTAGCCGTTGAGTGGGCTACCGGCGTACCGGCGGCCGTCGGAGTCGTAGGCGATGTTGGCGATGCCCATGTCCACGCCGAGGAACCCGTCCGGGTCGTAGATGTCAGGCTCGGGCACTTCCACGGTGGCGTGCAGGAACCACATGCCATCCCGGTGCACCAGGTCGGACTCGCCGATCGGCCGCTCGGCGACGGCCTTGAGGTGGTCGACCGAGCCGGTGTAGGCCACTCCTTTGAGCCGCCCGTGGATGGTCCAGATCGATACGGTGCGGGCGTCGGTCTGCCACGACAGCATCCGTGCGTCGTACGGCTGCGCCGCGTCCCACCGGAAGCTGACCGGGTTGGTTTCGGCTGTGCGCCGACGCCTACTGCCGGGCTTGCCGAGGTTGCCGGCCTTGATGTTTGCCTTCAGCGTGGTGTAGGCGTCGGTGACCTTCTTGATGACATGCTGCGCGGCCTGCGCGCCGAGCCGATAGTCGGCCTTGATGCCGTGGTAGGTGTGCCGCCGCAGGTCGTAGTTGCGGTAGCAGCCGAGATCGTGGGCCATTCGCGCCACGTCCGAGGCTGCCGCGTTGCAGGCGCGCAGTGTGGCATCCAGCGCCGTCGTCTGCTCTGGCGTTGGTAGCAACTTCACCTGCGCGACCAACTTCACCTGCACATTCTACCATTTGGTCTATGTCACCACGATGGACGCCGGACCCCAATATCAGACGAGGCAGGAGCGTCGTTCACCACCTCCACGCACACTTGGTCTTCACCACCAGGTATCGGCGCGGGGCACTCACTGACCCGATCCTCACCCGCTGCCAGCAGATCATGACCGATGTGTGCACCGACTTCGGCGCACAGCTTCGCGAGTTCAACGGCGAGGACGACCACGTCCACCTTCTGGTGCACTACCCACCGAGCGTCGCCCTGTCGAAGCTGGTCAACTCACTCAAAGGCGTATCAGCCCGATACCTGCGGCGGGAGTTCGCAGAACACCTGTCCCACTACCTGTGCGGCACACACCTCTGGTCGCCGTCCTACTTTGCCGGATCGTGCGATGGCCCACCGCTGGCCGCGGTCCGGGAATACATCGAAAACCAGAAGCGTCACGGCCCGTGACGGCGCTCCTCCCAGCCCTGAACGGCCGGGGTTCCCGCCTTAGTTACCGCTGAAAGTGCCCTGGGGCACCGATCCGGCTTCAGCCGGCCGGCCGGCTCCATCGGCCTCGATGCACCACCTCGTCGGTCGGACGGCGCCGGCCGCGCAGGTCGCGGGGCGGTTCGTCGCTGTAGCCGACCGAGATCGCTCCGATCGGGGTGAACTGCGCCGGCACCCCGAACGCCTCGCGGAACGCGTCGATCCGGTCCACCGGGATGCCGAAGAAACACGCGCCCAGCCCGGCGTCGACCGCGGTCAGCAACGCCAGCAGCGACGCCATGCCGGTGTCGATGTCCCAGTACGGGGCGGGCCACCACGCGTCCGACCGGTCGACGAAGCCCTTGTCGGGCTGGGCGTAGCGGTCCAGGTAGGCGTCCTTGTTGGAATGGGGAACGACCAGCAGCGGCGCCTCGACGTTCGCCGCGAACCAATTTTCGGGCGCTTCCTCCGGGCGCACCGCGTCACGGAACCGCGCGATGTCGGCCGGGTTGTCGAGCACCAGGAAGCCCCAGCCCTGAGAGAAGCCGGCCGACGGCGCCCGCAGGGCGTTGCGCACGATGCGCTCGACGACCTCCGGAGGGACGGGACGGTCCGGGTCGTAGGTGCGCACCATCCGTCGCCGCCGGACCACATCCTGAAACTCCATGGCTGCAACCTACCCACTCAGCCGGCTCGATGTGGCCCCGCATGTTGCGCTGCCGGGACGCTGGTTCATCCGGAGTGCTCGCCGGCTTCGACGAGCCGGGCGAGGTTCGCCAGTGCCATGCGCGTACCGGTCTCGTTGTCGGCGGCGGGGATGCTGTCAGGGATGCCGTCGTGAACGACAAAGACATCGGTGCCGCCGTCCGCGTCGGTGAGCGTGGTGGTCATCGTCATGGTGCCGCGCAGGGCGGGATCGGTGGTCTCGAACTCGAACTCTTCGACCACCTGCTCGTTCGGCACGAGCTTGAGGAAGCGGCCGTGGTAGGTGTCGGTGTGGGAGGTCGACTTGCCAGTACCTTCGGTCGTGTCGTAGGTGAGCGAGACGCGGAAGGCGCCGCCTTCGCGGGCTTCGAATTGATGGATCTGGCTGCTCATGCCGGACGGAACCCGCCATCTGGCGATTGCGTCGCCGTCTACCAGGCTCCGATAGACGGCTGGACGCGAAGCCCTGACATGCTGAGAGACACGCGTCGAATACATGGGGTCAACATAGTGCAATCGCCGGTTGGGAGCCCGTGAATGCAGGTCAGCATGACGACCAGCGCCGGTAAGGCCGGCCAGCCGAACGAGGATTTCGCCGGCGCTGTTCCTGGCGCCGCTGTGCTGCTGGACGGCGCAGGCATCCCGGGAACCGAGTCGATCTGCTCGCACGGTGTCGCCTGGTACACGCACCGTCTCGGCGGCGCGATGCTCGGCCGGCTGTCGCGTCACGACGGTCGGGACCTCGCGGCGATCCTCGCCAGCACGATCGAGGAGATAGCCGCCGACCACCGTGGCACCTGCGACGTCAGGAACCCCAGCAGCCCGCAGGCGACCGTACTGATGGTCCGCGCCCACGGGGGCCGCCTGGACTATCTCCTGCTGGCGGACTCCTTCCTCGTCCTCGACCAGGTCCGCGGTGGCCCGCAGGTCATCACCGATGAGCGTGAGGTCACTGCGAGGCGCATCTGCTCGGCGCCCCTGGACGGCGTTCCCCGGGGAACGCCGGAGTACGACCACATCCGAGACTCCTGCGTCGAGGCGATGCGGGCTCGCCGGAACCAGCCGGGCGGCTACTGGATCGCCAAGGACGATCCGCACGCGGCGGAGGAAGCGGTCACCGGCAGCCGGTCGCTGCACGACCTGGACAGCGTGGCGCTGCTCAGCAATGGCGCCAGCCGCATCGTCAGCCCGTACGGCCTGACCGGCTGGCCCGGCGTACTGGAACTGCTTCGCGCCGACGGGCCGGCCGAAATCATCCGCCGCGTCCGGCAGGTCGAAGCCCGCATCTGCGCGGGCCCCGAGGCCCGGGTCCCTGATGACGCCACCGTTGCGCACTGCACCCACCTGCCGCCATTTGTTAAGTAGCTTGCCTTACGAAAACCTGACGGCTACCTTGACTGGTAGCGACGAAGGTCGATGCGCAGTGAGCGTCGTAGTCCGCTTCCTGCGGCATCGGTAGGCTCCGGAGGCGGCCATGACCATCGGCGGCGTACGTCTGCTCACCACCACCATCATCCTCGCCCTTGCCGGCAGCGGGGTCGGCCCCGCCGCCCCGGTCGCCGTCGGGACGACCGCCGTCCGGTTGGCCTCTGTCGTGCCGGCACCGGTCGTCGCGACGCCCGCGAGCGGCGTCACCTATCGGATCACCGCGACGACGACGATCTACACAGAGCCCGGTTCACCGGCGGCGGCGGACATCGCCGGTCAGCTTGCCGCCATCCTGCGTCGCTCGACCGGCTATCCGATGCCGGTCGTCGACGCACCGAGTGCTACCCCGTCCGACGGCATCGCGCTGCTGTTGTCCGGGGCGCCCACGGGCGCCGGCGCCGAGGGCTACCAGCTGGATGTCACCACTGCGTCGATCGCCGTGCGAGCCAACGCCCCGGCCGGCCTGTTCGCCGGTGTCCAGACCCTGCGTCAACTACTGCCCCCGGCCGCCGAGAGCGCGACGGCGCAACCCGGGCCATGGGACGTGGCCGGCGGGCGCATCGTCGACTATCCCCGGTTCTCCCACCGAGGCGCGATGCTCGACGTCGCGCGGCACTTCCTCCCGACGTCGGTGGTCAAGCGATACATCGACGAGATCGCGCTCTACAAGGTCAACCGGCTGCACCTGCACCTGTCCGACGACCAGGGCTGGCGCATCACTATCAACAGCTGGCCCAACCTCGCCGTCTACGGCGGAAGCACCCAGGTCGGTGGCGGCACCGGCGGGTACTACACCCAGGCCGAATACCAGCAGATCGTCGCGTACGCCGCCGCCCGGTACGTCATGATCATCCCGGAGATCGACATGCCGGGTCACACCAACGCCGCGCTTGCCTCGTACGCGCAGCTGAACTGCGATGGCGTGGCGCCGAAGCTCTACACCGGCACCAAGGTCGGTTTCAGCTCGCTGTGCGTGAGCAAGGAGATCACCTACACGTTCATCGACCAGGTGCTGGGCGAGATCGCGGCACTCACGCCCGGCCCCTATCTGCACATCGGCGGCGACGAGGCCAGCTCCACCACCGCCGCCGACTACGCCACCTTCATGAACCGGTCGCAGCAGGTGGTCGCGGCGCACGGCAAGAGCGTGGTCGGCTGGCACGACATGGTCAACGCCCCGGTCCTGCCGTCGACCGTCGCCCAGTTCTGGGGGACCACGACGTCCCATGCCGGGTTGGCGGCGGCCGCCCAGAACGGCACCAGGATCATCATGTCGCCGGCCAACCGCACCTACCTGGACATGAAGTACAACTCCCGCACCCGGCTGGGCCAGCGTTGGGCCGGTTACGTCGAGGTTCAGGACGCGTACGGGTGGAACCCGGGCGCGTACCTGGCGGGTGTCGGCGAAGCGTCGGTGCTCGGCGTCGAGGCGCCGCTGTGGACGGAGACGATCGAGACGCTGGCCGACGTCGAGTACATGGCCTTCCCGCGTCTGCCGGCCATCGCCGAGCTGGGCTGGTCGCCGGCCAGCACCCATGACTGGACGTCGTTCAGCCAGCGGCTCGGCGCCCAGGGCCCGCGCTGGCGCGTCATGGGGGTCAACTACTACCACTCCACCCAGGTGTCCTGGCCCACCGGTTCCTAGCCGCCGAACCCCGCCCGGCACCCCGCCTTGATCACGTCGAGGAGGCCCACCATGTCACCGCCCCTCATCATCGACCGACCTCGCCTGCTCACCCGCCGACTGATCACGATGCTGTTCGCGGCCCTGACGCTCGTGGCGAGCGTCGGGCTCGTGCACGTGCCGAGCGCGAGCGCTGCCACCGTCGGCTCGACCGAGCTGTCGGGGGGTTGGGCGCTGAGATCAGCCAACAACGTCACCGACCCGGGCTCGACCATCTCCCAGGTCGGCTACAGCACCACGGGTTGGAACCCGGTGTCGCTGCCGTCGACCGTCCTGGCCGGGCTGGTCGCGAACAACGTCTACCAGAACATCTACGTCGGTACGAACCTGCAGTCGGTGCCGGACCTGACCGGCCAGAAGTGGTGGTTCCGGGGGCAGTTCACCGCCTCGGCCGCCACCGCCGACCAGGCGTACTGGTTGCGCTTCAACGGGATCAGCTATCGGGCCCAGATCTGGCTCAACGGCACCCAGCTCGACGCCAACGCGGTCGGCACCATGGTCGTGCACGAATACAACGTCACCAACCTGATCCGACCCGGCGCGCTCAACGCGCTGGCGATCCTGGTCACCCCGCCCGCCCACGACTGCAAGGACCTCTCCTTCTGCACGGTGGACTGGAACCCCGAGGTCGCCGACATGAACGCCGGGCTCTGGGGCAGGACGCTGCTGGACACGACCGGGCCGGTCGCGTTGCGGGATCCGTACGTCAAGACCGTGCTGCCGCTCCCGGCGACCAACGCCGCGGACCTGACGGTCCACGTCGACGCGCTCAACGCGACCAACGCCCCGGTGACCACGACGGTCAGCGGCACGATCAGCAAGGCCGGCTACCCGACCATCTCGGTCAGCCAGACCGTCACCCTGGCCGCCAACGAGCGCCGCGAAATCACCTTCGACCCGGCCAGCTACCCGCAGCTGCACGTCACCGCTCCCGCCCTGTGGTGGCCCTACCAGTACGGCAGCCCGGAGCTCTACCAGCTCTCGACCTCGGCGACGGTGGCCGCTGCCACCTCGGACACCAAGTCGATCGCCTTCGGCGTCCGCCAGTTCACCGACTACCGGAGCACCGTGAACGGCACCTCGTTCGTCGGCTACAAGGTCAACGGGCAGAACATCTTCTTCCGGGGCGGCGGATACGTCTGGGACATGCTGCAGCGTTGGGACACCAGGACTAACGCCACCCACGTCCAGTACGTCAAGGACATGGGCCTCAACACCATCCGTCTGGAGGGCACGCTCGGCAACGAGGAGCTCTACGACCTGGCCGACCGGGCCGGTGTGATGGTCATGCCCGGCTTCGTCTGCTGCAGCGCCTGGGAGAACGACAGCACGTGGACGGCCGAGCAGCAGCAGGTGGCCAACGCGTCGCTGGAGAGCCAGATGCGGGCGCTGCGCGCCCACGCCAGCACGTTCATGTGGAACTACGGCAGTGACCAGCCGCCGACCGCCGCCCACCTGAGCACGTACAAGAACACCGCCGCCAGGCTGCACTGGCAGAACCCGACGGTCGACAACGTGGCGACCTGGTCCAACGCCAACGCTGGCCTGAAGATGGACGGCCCGTACAAGTGGGAGCCACCGCTGCTGTGGTGGGACAGCCCCGCCCGGGCCGGCAGCGCGTACGGCACCACCGGCGAGCAGGGCACCGAAGCGCCGCCGCCGCTGGAGAGCCTGAAGAAGTTCATCCCCGCGGCCAATCTGTGGCCGATCGGCACGACGTGGAACTACCACGCCGGCAAGCCGAAGAGTGTCTTCGACAACATCCAGGTCTTCACCGACGGCGTGAACAAGCGGTACGGCACCACCACGAGCGCCGACGACTACTCCCGCAAGTCCGAGCTGCAGAACTACGAGAACACCAGGTCGTTCTTCGAGGCCTGGAACTCGCACGAGTACACCCAGTCCTTCGGGGTCATCTTCTGGATGCTGAACAACGGCTGGCCCTCGGTGCACTGGAACCTGTACGACTACTACTTCAAGCCCGGCGGTGGATACTTCGGCAGCAAGAAGGCCAACGAGCCGATCCACATCGCCTACGACTACAAGACCCGCAACGTGTACGCCGTCAACTCGACGCTGAGCGCACGAAGCGGCCTGACCGCCACCGCCACGGTGTACAACATCCCGAACCTGACCCAGGCCTACACCACCACGGTCCCGGTCACCGCGGCGGCGAACGCCTCCACCCAGGTGCTAACCCTGCCCACGCTGACCGGCCTGTCCACGACCTACTTCATCCGACTGCAGCTCAAGGACGCCGCCGGTGCGGTGGTCAGCAACAACCTCTACTGGTATTCCAGTCAGCCGGACGCGCTGGCGAACAAGTCGAACTGGTACATGACGTCGGTCAAGACCTACGCCAACCTCACCGGGCTCAACAGCCTGCCGTCGAACCCCAGCCTGGTCACCGGGGTGACCCGGACCGTGTCCGGTGGGCAGGAGACCGCCACCATCACGATGACCAACAACAGCACGACGAACGTGGCGTTCTTCCTGCGGCCGGAGATCACCGCCGGCAACGGGGGCAACGAGGTGTTGCCGGTGAACTACACCGACAACTACGTATCTCTGTGGCCGGGGGAGTCGACCACCATCACGGCCACCTACCAGACCAGCGATCTGGGCGGCCAGGCCCCGTACCTGCGAACCCGCGGCTACAACATCGCGACCACGTCGATTCCCTTGTCGTAAGCGCGGCACGGGTGATCCAGCGGCGGGGGCGGCGGAAGCCGTCCCCGCCGCTACGAGGACGGGGCAGGACTGCGCCCGGGCCTGTGCAGCGAGCGACTCTGGCACGAAGACGGTGGCGGCGTCCGCCCTTGATCAGGCAAGTGCCGGCGAGGGAACGGATCGACGCGGGTCCAGCAGGTCGACGCGGGTCGCCATGAACAAGTCCATCTCCGCTGCCCGCCATCCGGCTCCGAGCAGCAGCCGGACGGCGGGGTGCGGAGCCGGCAGGGTCACCTGCGCACGGCCGTCCGCGCCGTCGAGCGCGGCGAGGACCGCCAGCAGGCCCTCAGCCGCCTGCGCGTCGAGGAGTCGCGGATCTGAGGCCAGGTGAACGAGGCCGAACCCGGCACCCTCGCCCGCTACGACGCCGGCGACACCTGGCTGGCCGTCATGCGCCGCGACCAGCGCCAATCCGTTCGGCCGCCGCGTCCACGCGTGGTGGTCGGCGGTGCGGTCGATGCCCGTCCAGCCCCCCTCGAACGTGCTGACCGTGTCCGGCGTGGACGGCTCGACGGTCCAGCCAGCGGGTGCCCGCACTGTGCGGGTGTCACCGGTCAGGTACAGCAGCGGCCACCACGCATCCAGGCCGACGCTCGTGTACAGCGGCAGCGCGTTCGGGTGCTCGCTGCTGAACGTCATCCGTAGGGACCTGCGCTCGGGCCACAGCTCGGCCAGCAGCGCCCTGCCGTGGCCGCGGCCATGCTGGGACGGATCGACGAACAGGTCGCACAGCATCGAGGCCACGCCGGCAGGGCCGGCGATGTCCCGAGTCGCACCAAACCCGACGATCCGATCGTCATCCATCGCCACGGCGACCCGCCCGTACCGCAGCAGATGGCCGACATACGCGGGGTCGGCCCCGGTCCATTCGCCCCGCTGACCCGCCGCCTCGGCAACGCGGGCGATGGCATCGAGATCACCGGCGGTGGCCGCGCGAACCATCAGGCCGTGCCCGGAGACTGGATTCGTCGTCACCCGCCACATCCTGCCCGTCCGATCGTCAGCATCGTTGACGCCGTCCCGTGCCGCCTACGACTGGTCGGCTGGTGGGTGCGACGTCCCGACCTCAGGGGCGGAACATCGCGGCGAGCTTGTATGCCCGGGCGCGGGCCAGCAGCTTGAGGAGATCCCGCTTGCGGGGCTCGGTGTAGAGGACGAAGTCGTCGAACCGGCGTACTCCCGGACGGCCCACGGCGGACGCGGCTGCGTCGCGGATGGTGGTCAGATGGCCGGCGGTCAGTTGCAGCGCCCGCTCGTCGGGCTGGTAGTCCGCGCCGAGTGGGTAGTCGCGGCCGGGCTGGTTCGTCATCTCGATGTGGCAGCCGAGCACGTGCGTCACCGGCCGGGCGGCGGCAAAGGTGACCATCCGGTCGAGCGCGGCGAGGTATGCCGCGGCGTCGAACGCGTACAACCGGCCGGGCAGGACCGTGTCGCCGGTGAGCAGGATCCCGGTCCACGGGTCGTAGATGGTGATCGCCGCCGGGTGGTGGCCAGGGGAGCCGAGGATCTCCAGCACCCGGCCACCGAGGTCCAGGGTGACTGTCTGCGCGGGCCAGCTGTCGCCGAATCCGAAGAAGGACCGGACCGCGTCCACCTCCCGCGGCACCACGGTCGTGTGTGGGCGGTCGGCGAACTGCACATCGGCGGCGACGTGGTCGCCGTGCCCGTGTGAGTGCGCCACCACCAGCTCGTACGCCTCGCGCGGATGCGCATCGAGCCACTCGGCAATGAGCTTGTCGACCGTCGCGCGCAGTGGGAACAGGTCGGAGTCGGCGACGGCGCCGGTGTCGAGCAGAAGCGCGCGTTCGTTGCCGAACAGCAGGAAGAGGAACGGTGCCTCGTAGCTGGTGGCCTTGCTCTGCCGCAGGATCATCGTGTGCTCGTCGTACGCGTGGACCTGGATCTTCGGCTCGCGGTCGCGCTGCTTCGAGGGCGTGCCGTGGTTCCAGCGCACATCGAGCGACCCCTTCATGGGGGCGGCGCTCACGAAGTCGATCAGGTTGTCAGTCATCGGAGTCCCTTTCGTTGTCGGCCGGGTCGAGGTTCGGCATCGGGGTGGCCGCCATGAAGTACCGGACGTGCTGCTGGCCGGGTTCGAGCCGGACACCGTCGGCACCGGTCCGGGAGATGTACGGCTCGAGGAGCGCCTTGACCTTCTGGTTGATGTCCGCGGCCTCCTCGGCCGTCAAGACCGCCACGGCGGTCAGGAGGCTTTTGGCCCACGCCGAGCTCTCCTCGTCGGCGCGGTCCACGTAGCTGAGGATCGCCTGCATCTCCCGCTCGACCACGACCCGCTCGAGCTGCCGCCGGAGGAGCGCGTCGCCGCCGGCGGTGATCCGCAGGCGCGGCCGGGCATGCGGTACGCGCCATTTCCGCTCGCGCTTGTCACCGCCCGGCCCGGCGTCCTCCACGAACCCGTACTTGGCGAGCTGGCGTAGGTGGAAGGAGCAGTTGGCCTGGGGCACGTCAAGCGCCCGGCCGCACTGCGCGGCGGTGGCCGGGCCGGTCGCGGCCAGCAGCTCCAGCAGGTCCAGCCGAAGCGGATGGGCAAGCGCCCGGACAGCCCTGGGGTCGCTGATCTCCATATGCCAAAGAATACTTTGGGATAGCGAGATGTCAAACACTGCTTTGGCATTGTCGATGGCGCGGGCAGGCGTTCCCGCGCTCCGTTCCGTCGGCGCCTACACCGCCGCGGCGGCCTGAGCTCCGGCCGGCGCCGCCCGCACCGCCTCGGCCGAACGCCGCAGGTTGTCCGGCTGCGCCCGTACGCCGTCGAGGTAGGGGAGGCTCATCCCTTCACCGCACCGGAGGCGAGGCCACTGATCAGATAGCGCTGGAACAGCACCGCCAGCGCCACGGGCGGCAGCGCGGCGAGCACCCCGCCGGCGGCGATGAGGCCGAAGTCGACGGCGTTGCGACCGGTGAACTCGGCGATCGCCACGGGGACCGTCTTGGCCTGCGTGGTGGAGGTGAAGATCAGCGAGTAGAGGAACTCGTCCCAGCACAGCAGGAACGCGTACAGGGCGGTGGCCAGGATGCCGGGCTTGGACAGCGGCAGCATCACCCGTACGAGGGCGCCGAGCCGGCTGCATCCGTCGACCCGGGCGGCTTCCTCGAGCTCCACCGGCAGGGTTCCGAAGAAGGTGCTCATGTTCCACAGGGCGAACGGCGTGGCCAGCGAACAGTAGACGATGATCAGGCCGGTCCTGGTGTCGAGCAACCCGAACCGCGACATGAGCAGATAGAGCGGGATGATCAGGGTGATCGGCGGCAGCATGTAGGTGACCAGGAACGACAACAGCGTCACCCGTCGCAGCGGAAACCGCAGTCTCGCCAGCGCGTAGCCGCCCAGCACTCCGACGGTGAGCGAGATGACCACGGTTCCGCCGGCCACGAGGAAGCTGTTGACCATCGCGCTGCGGAACGCGGCGCCGGCGCCCGTGCCGCCGCCGGCGAAGATCTCGCGGTAACGGTCGAGGGTGACGTGTTCAGGCAGCCAGCGCATCGGCCGGGAGACGAGGTCGGTCTGGCCCACGAGCGAGGAGTAGAGCAGCCAGGCGAACGGCGCGAGGATCACGACGGACGTGGCGAGCGCGGCCAGGTGGATGAAGACGCGGTAGCGCAGGCTCGCTCTCACGATGACCTCAGCTCGCTCTGCCGTAGCAGCCGCAGGTAGATCAGGGCCAGTACGAGGATGGCGACGACGGTCAAATAGGCCAACGACGCGCCCGAGCTGAACCGCTGTGCCGAGAACGCCTGAAGGTAGGTGAAGAAGGTGATCGTCTGGGTGCCGCTGGCCGGCCCGCCGCCGGTCATGACGTAGACGATGTCGAACACCTTGAACGCCTCGATGGTGCGCAGCACCAGCACCAGCGCGATGTGGGGGACCAGCAGGGGCAGCGTGATGCGGAAGAACGAGCGCATCGGCCCCGCCCCGTCGACCCGCGCCGCCTCGTAGAGCCCTCGCGGGATCGTCTGCAGCCCGGCCAGCAGGAAGAACGCCACCAGTGACGTGTTCTTCCAGACGTCGGCGACGACCACCATGTTCAGGGCGAGGAAGGGGTCGTTGCCGAGCCACGACCGGTAGTCGCCCTGCAGGTGCAGCTCGGTGAGCAGGGCGTTGGCCACGCCGTACTGGGCGTTGAGGATCCACCGCCACATCGCACCGTTGACGATCGTCGGCAGCGCCCACGGCAGGATCACGATGGCGCGGAACAGCCACCGCAGCCGCAGGGGCGCGGCGAGCAGCTGGGCCAGGCCGAGCCCGAGGACGAGCTCGAGCCCGGTCGAGACGAGGGTGAAGTAGGCGGTGTGCCCGACGGCCGCCCACAGGCGGTCGTCGGCCAGGATCTCGGTGTAGTTGCGGAGGCCGACGAACGGATAGCGGCCGGGGAACGGGCTGTCGACGTCGTAGAACGAGATGACGAGAGCGCGCCCGGCCGGGTACAGCACCACACCGAAGACGACCAGCGCCGCGGGCAGGAGCAGGAGCAACGCCAGCCGGGTCTGACCGCTGCCGGCGCGCCGCGCGAACGACCACCGGCGAGCCGGCGGGACTCGCCGGCTCGCCGGTGCCGTGGGTGCCGGACGCGCCGGTGGCGCGGTGGTCATGTCAGCAGGCTGCGGGCTTGGTCGGCGGCGTCGTCGAGGGCCTTCTTCGGCGGTTTCTTGTCGAGCAGCGCGTTCTGCAGCTCGGCCTGCAGGATCTGGCTGATCTCGTTGTAGCGGGGCACCTGCGGTCGGGCGATGAGGTTGGCGAGCTGTTTCTTGGCCACCGGCACCACCTGAGGCAGGGCGGACACCACGGCCGGGTCGTCGTAGGACGTCGTCCAGCACGGCAGTGAGCTCTTGGCGTACTTGTTCTGCACCTCGGCGCTGGTGATGTAGCTGATGTACGTCCAGGCGGCCTTCTGGTTCTTGCTGCCGGAGCTGACCGACAGGGCCATCGACCCGTTGACACCCGGGGCGCTGGCCGACCCCGACGGTGTCGCGGCCACGCCGACCTTGCCGGCGATCTTCGACTGCTGCGGGTCGTTGGCGGCGTTGAACATGTACGTCCAGTTGAGCGCCATCGCCGCCTGGCCGTCGGAGAAGATCTTCCGAACGTCCTCCTCCAGCGACTCGACGGCGTTGGGGTTGGTGAGTTTGCTGTCGAGGGTCTGCTTCATGAACTCCAACGCCTGCAGGCCGCCACCGGTGTTGAAGGCGATGGACCTGCCGTCCTCGGACAGGAACGTGCCGCCGAAGGCGCCCACGAGCTGGGTGTAGTCGCAGACGAGCGCCTCGGCCTGCTTCCAGCTCCAGATCAGCGGGTAGTCGACGACCTTCTTGGCCTTGAGGGCCCGGGCGGCGGCGAGGACACCGTCCCAGGTGGACAAGCTCGCCGGGTCGACGTCGGCCTTGCCCAGCATGTCAGTGTTGTAGAAGAAGTACTTCGTGTCGAGAATCCACGGGACGCCGAAGTAGCGGTCGCGATAGGCGGCGGTCGCCAGCGCTCCGCCGAGCATGCCGCTCTTCCATTCCGCCGGGAACTGGTCGGTCACGTCGGTCACGATGCGCTTGCTGCCGAACTCGGCCGGCCAGATCACGTCGATCAGCACCACATCGAACGTGCTGGCCGGGGCCGCGGCCACGATCTTGTCGTGCAGCGCCTCGTAGGCGACAAAGGACGGCTCGACGCTGATCTTCGGATACTTGTTGTGGAACTCCTCGGTCATTGCGCGGATGTCGTCTTCGGAATAGCCGGCCTGCTTCATGAACAGGGCCTTGATCTGGCCTTCGCCGGTGCCTGCCGCGCCGCTGCCACCGCCCGCGCCGGTGTCGCTGCCTCCGCCGACGTCGCAGGCCGCGAGGAAAAGGCCCGCGCCGGTCAGCGCCGACAACTGGAGAAGTCTTCGCCTGGACAGCTCGCTCATGTACTCCGACATGATCGCCCTCCTAGGGGCATTAGGTAGGCTGCTTAACAAAAACTTGTACTCGGTTCGCGATCACCGGTCAAGACCGCCCGTCGCAGCCTTCCGGATCCAACAGCCGAAAGGAGTGGGTACGCCTTGGTCTCCGTCGACCCCTCCGGTCGGGCCGTGCTGGCCGCACTTCTCGACAGCGTGCCGATGACCCGGCCGGAACTCGCCCGCCGGACCAGCCTGTCGCGGCCCACCATCTCCGAGGTGGTACGCCGCCTCGTCGACACCGGCCTGATCGTCGACGCCGGCGTACGACGCGGTCGACCCGGCCGAGTGCCGACCTACTATCGCCTGGCCCCGACCGCCGGATACGTGGTAGCCGTCGACGTCGGTGGCGACAACCTCCGCGTCGCGGCGGCGGACATGAGCGGCGCGCTCTGCTACGAACAGCGGCAACCCACGCGAGCCACCGGCGCGAGCCGGATCGCCGCGCGGGCGGCCCGGATGATCACCTCCGCGACAACCGAGGTGGGCGACAAGCTCGGCCCCCTCCGCAGGGTCGGCGTGTCGGCACCCGGCGTCATCCACGCCGACGGCCGCACCATGTCGGTTGCCCGCAACCTCGGCGAGGACGGCACCTTCGACCTGATCACCCCCCTCGAAGCGCGCGTCGACGCACCCATCGTGCTGGAGAACAACGTCAACCTCGCGGCCCTCGGCGAGCGGTGGCGCGGGCACGCCCGCGACATCGCCACGTTCGCGTTCCTGGCCGTCGGCGCCGGCATCGGTATGGGCCTCGTGCACAACGGCGAACTCGTCCGCGGGGCGCACGGCGCCGCCGGCGAAGTGGCCTACCTACCACTACCGGGCTCCGTGCCACCCGAACAGCGGGGCGGGCGCGGCAGGGAGCAACTGGCCGGTGAGGCCGGCGCGTACGGCGTTCTCGCCGCCCTCCACGCCCGCCCGAACTGGCCCGGCACCCGGCCCACCTCCGTGGAGGAACTGTTCGCCCAGGCCGCCACCGGCGTGCCCGCCGCCCGCGACCTCGTGGAGGCGGAAGCCCGACAACTCGGCCTCACGATCGCCAGCGCGTGCGCGGTCTTCGACCCCGAACTCGTCGTGCTCGGTGGGGGAGTGGGCCGCAACCCGCTCCTGCTGCCGACCGTCCGGGAGACCGTCAACGCGTACGCGCCGTTCCCACCGCGGATCGAGACCAGTGCCCTGGGCGAGGCGGCATCCCTCACCGGCGCACTGTTCGTCGCCCTGGAGGCCGCACGCGCCGAGCTCCTGAAAGCCGTCAGCGGCCCCGACGGCGGCTGACCTGGCACCGGCCGGGACCAAACCGATCAGGAATCAAGAAGCGCCAGCCCCCGAGCCGTACGTAGCGTGATCGCCATGGACATCAGCATCCACCAGACCTTCCTCCCGCACGACGACCCGGACACAGCCCTGGCCTTCTACCGCGACACCCTCGGCTTCGAGGTCCGCAACGACGTCGGATACAACGGGATGCGCTGGATCACGGTCGGTCCCGCCGGCCACGCCGGTACGTCCATCGTCCTGCACCCGGCGGCCGCCACCCCCGGCATCACCGACGACGAGCGCCGCACCATCACCGAGATGATGGCCAAGGGCACCTACGCCAGCATCATCCTGGCCACCGAAGACCTCGACGGCACCTTCGAGCGGCTGCAGGCCAGCGACGCCGAGGTCGTCCAGGAGCCGACCGACCAGCCGTACGGCGTTCGCGACTGTGCCTTCCGCGATCCCGCCGGCAACATGGTCCGCATCCAGGAGGTGCACTGAGATGGCCGCCATCGAGTCCGTCACCCTGGAGGTGCCCGACCCCGCGGCCGCCGACGCCTTCTACGCCGCGGCGTTCGGGTTGGGCGCCGTGCTGGGCGTCCGCGCCTCCGAAGCACCGACGACCGGCTTCCGCGGGTTCACGCTCTCGCTCGTGGTGTCCCAGCCGAGCACCGTCGACAGCCTCATCGGCACCGCCCTCGGCAATGGTGCCACCACGCTGAAGCCGGTCAAGAAGAGCTTCTGGGGCTACGGCGGCGTCGTGCAGGCCCCGGACGGGGCGATCTGGAAGGTCGCCACGTCGGCGAAGAAGGAGACCGGCCCGGCCACCCGGCAGGTCGACGACATCGTGCTGCTGCTGGGCGTCGCGGACGTCAAGGCGAGCAAGCAGTTCTACGTCGACCGCGGCCTGGCCGTGGCGAAGAGCTTCGGCAGCAAGTACGTCGAGTTCGAGACCGCGGGGTCGCCCGTCAAACTGGCCCTGTACAGCCGCCGTGCCGCCGCCAAGGATGCCGGCGTCTCCCCGGACGGCACCGGATCGCACCGGATCGCAATCGCCGGCGATGCCGGGCCCTTCACCGACCCCGACGGATTCGCGTGGGAGGCCGCGCCGGTCCGGGCCGGTTGAAATTACTCTGTCCTCAGGCGACTTCGTTGCTCTGACGAACCTGCATCGTGTCGGGTGGCAGCATGCCGCCCGACACGATGACGCCCCGCTTTCCGCGTTCCTCGCCCTACTGGCCGGTGGTGAGCCCTCTGCTGCGACCCCTAGGACCATCGGCGGCCTTGATCATTCCGCGCATGTTCCGGATCTTGTTCTGCTCGGCCTCGGATATATGGATGTGCAGGCGAGGCGGTTGCTGAGGGCCTGGCGCGCGGGTGGCGAGCCTCGGCCGGTCCACTGAGCGCTGTGACGCCGTCGCCCGATCGGACCGCTCAGGTCCCGGGTGGTCCCGGGTACCCGAGATGGCTGCCGGCCCATCCGATACTCCCAGGCGGTTGCTTCCACTCGTTGGTGCGCCCCTTCGAGATCGACAGGTTAGGCCAACGCTTGCGCGCTGCTTGCCGGCTGGCGCCTACCGCTGCACCAAGCTCGGGATAGCCGGCCCCGCACATCGCCGCTTCCTCTGCGCTGGCGGATACCAGGTCGGCGAGAAACCGACGCATCTGCTCCCCCGCCGCCATGCGGGCCAGGTGAGTCCGCATCCCGTCCGGGTAGCTCCGCTCATGGTCTTTTCTGCGCTGGGCATCGATGTCACACGCGTTCAGCCGCCGCGCCCAGTTGGCAGCGACAGCACTCAGTTCCCGCTGTAGTTCCTGCCGCTCGTCCGACGTCAGTTCCCGCATCATGGGCTCCTTCGTCAATGGCCTCTCACCTAGAACGTTCGACAACCAAGGTTGTCAACCCTCTCACCGGAGCTGGCTGACCCTCGGGCCTCGTCCCCATGCCTCCGGCATCCTCGCGGCGAGTCAGTGTCCACGTCCGCGGGCGTCCGACCGTCACGATCGACGGCATTGGGGCTCGCGCGTCCGGCCAGCAGCAGGATCATCACATCGACCTGAAGAGGGGTTGGCCAGGTCCGGCTTCGTTGGTCAGTGTTCGGCGTACGGGGTCGCGGCCCGGCCCGTGCGACCCGCAGGCCGGGTTGAGTAGTTGTTGCATGATGCCATTTGTCGGGATTAATGCCGGCCGGGCCGCTGACCTCCTTGACGGTGGCCTGCATGGGGCGGTTTCCCTGCCGGATCCGGCCCTTTAGAGGGATCCCCGAGTCGAAAGCGTTGACCCAGAACATAGGTCTGCGTAAGATCCATGCATCTCTACACATCGCATTGCGCATGTCAATGCCGTCAGACGGGGAGATAATGAAGAGAACGCTTAGCCGCGCGGCAGGAACTTCCGCGCTCGGAGTCGCCTTGGTGCTCACCGGGATTGGGATTCCGGGCGTGGCTCACGCGGACACGAGCAAGTGCTCGTACGACGGCTACGACCGCGCGTGTGCCATCAACTACACCAGCGGCACTACCAAGTCAAGACTCGAAATATGCGACAATACGAATGATGGCAAAACGTTTGAGGTGGCATACCTCATGGAAGGCAGCGGCAGTTCAACCACCAGTTACGACACTTATGGCGGGTCCTGCACGGTGCTAACTAATTCCACATGGCGGGTCAAATGGTTCAAGGTGAGGAAGGCCGGAGGAAGCTGGCAGCCAACCGTCACCATGTATTAGCAGGCCCGCATACGATTGGTTGAAAGGCCTCAGCCCGGTGCGGTTATCGGGCTGAGGCCTTTCGCGTCGGGTGCCATCCTCGATCGATGCCGGAGGGATGCTGACAATGCCGAGACAAACGAGTGCGTGCTCGGTGAGACCGACCGCCATGTGGTTGATCGCGGCGTGCGGGCGTTGACCGCGCCTTGCCGGGCGACCCGCAGGGCACGGATCGCTTTGACGGGGCCGGCGCGGGTCTTCGGGGTGCCCATGGCGGTGCCGGCGAGGTTGGCCCGAGCGGTGGCGATGGCGTCGATCGGGTCGGATTTGGCCTTGGTCCGGCGGGTCCGGCGGTCGGGCCGGTCCACCTCCCCTCGACGAGGGTGATCTTCTCGGCGGCCAGCGACGGGCCAGGCCAGCGCCGTAGCTGTCGGTGCCCTCGATGCCCACGGCGACGCCCTCATCATCTCGGCACCTGCATCCGTCAGGCAGCTCCTGCGTGGCCTGTCCGCCAACTGCCGCGTCCGCGCCTGCACCGCTCTTCGGCTCGGCTGACGTCGGTCTGGACCGGTGGCCGGGCAGCTGCTTCTCGGGCCGCCTCCACCGCTTGGCGTGGCGCTTGTAGCGCTGCGAGGCCGGCAGCCGGTTCATGTCCAGGCGGCGGGGGGGCATAGATGGTCTCCATGCTGGCCAGAGACTCAGGTGTCAACGATGCCCGTCAGTTTAGAGGGCCAGACGCTGAGCGATGACACCTTGGCGGATTGGGCGAAGAAGGATTGTGCGGCAGGCCGTTGGGTTACCCGGTCGCGGCTACGAGGCGCGTGCGGGCCAGCAGAGAGCTGCCCTGAGGTGGTTTCATCTGATCATGATCGAGCCCGTTCGTCGCATGGCCTACCAGCTCTATGCCCGCCGGCTGCGAGACCAGCTGGCCGATACCTCGCTACCTCGGCACGTCGCCATGGTGATGGACGGGAACCGCCGCTGGGCCAGACAGATGGGATTCGACGACCCGAAGGTGGGCCACCGGTACGGCGCGGAACACATCCACGAGGTCCTGGTCTGGTGCGCAGAACTCGACATCCGTCACGTCACCCTGTTCGTCGCCTCCGTCGACAACATGCGCAAGCGCGGCTCCGACGAGGTCGAGAACCTCATGCGCATGATCGAGGAGGTCGTCGCCGAGCCGCTCCTGCGGCCGGCGAACCCATGGCAACTCCACGTCGCCGGCCGCGCGGACCTCCTACCGGGCTCGGCCCGCCACGCCCTGAAGCTCGCCGAAGAGGCGACCAGCGAGCGGGGCGCCGACTTCCACCTCACCGTCGCCGTCGGCTACGACGGCCGCGAAGAGATCGTCAGCGCGGTTCGTTCGCTCCTCGAGCAGGAGGCGCGGGCAGGAGCGACACTCGGCGACGTCGCGCAACGCCTCACCGCGGAGGCCATCGCGGAGCACCTCTACACCGGCGGCCAACCGGACCCGGATCTCGTCATTCGCACCAGTGGAGAACGCCGAATGTCCGGGTTCCTGCTCTGGCAAGCCGCCTACTCCGAGCTGTACTTCTGCGACGTGTACTGGCCCGGCTTCCGGAAGATCGACTTCCTTCGCGCCCTGCGCTCCTACGCCGCGCGTAACCGACGCTTCGGAGCATGACCACTCGTTGGGCTGCCGCTGTTTGAGGGTGGACCGCTGACGCGCGGCACACCACCGACAACCTCACCAAGACCCTCCGCACCGCAAGCTCGCTGGTGGCGGAGTGATGCCGTGGCGCGACTCCGCCAGCGCCAGCTATTCACCGGGCTTCAATGGCAGCGATAGAACCTTTTGCATGTCAAATCCCTTACAGCCCGCTCGGCCGGGCCGGGCGCGGCGGCGGTTGATCGCCGCAGCAACAGCGGCCGGGCTGATCGCTGGCGGCATCGCCGCGATCCAGGCCCCAGCCACCGCGGCAAGCCCCACTGCCCCCAAGACCACCATCAAGGACTCGCACACCATCACCCTGATCACCGGCGACGTGGTCACGGTGACCACCTCCGTCGACGGCAAGGAAACGGTCGACGTCGACCGGCCCGACAACGCTGTCGGCGGCGTTCACCTGCAGCAGAGCGGCGATGACCTGTTCGTCCTGCCCGACGAGGCGCTGCCCCTGCTGACCGGCAACAAACTGGACCGACGGTTGTTCAACGTCACCGATCTCATCGAGATGGGATACGACGACGCGACGACCGCGAGCGTCCCGCTCATCGCCACATACGCGCCCGCAGCGACGAGGGCGGCCAAGCCGGCCGTTCCGCGGGGCACGAAGCTGGTCCGTGACCTGCGACAGGTCGGTGCCGCGTCGCTGGCGGCGGACAAGAAGCAGACCCGTACCTTCTGGACCGCCGTCGCGCCGGCCGCCTCCGGATCCAGGCCTACGCTCGGTGCCGGGATGACGAAGCTCTGGCTCGACGGTCGGGTAACCGCCAGCCTCAAGGAGAGCGTGCCGCAGATCGGCGCGCCTGAGGCGTGGGCCGCCGGGTACGACGGCCGCGGCGTCAAGGTCGCGGTGCTGGACACCGGGATCGACGCCAGCCACCCCGATCTGGTCAACCAGATCGACGGCAAGGAAAGCTTCGTGCCGAACGAGGACACCTCCGACGTCAACGGGCACGGCACCCACGTCGCCTCGACGATCGTGGGCACCGGCGCGGCCTCCGGCGGCACGTACAAGGGTGTCGCGCCTGGCGCGGACCTCATCGTCGGCAAGGTGCTCGGCAACGACGGTTTCGGCCAGGACTCCTGGGTGCTCGCAGGCATGCAGTGGGCGGCCGAGTCCGGCGCGGATGTCGTCAGCATGAGCCTGAGCGACCCGACGCTCTCCGACGGCACCGACCCCATGGCGGTCGCGGTCGACACGCTGTCCGCGCAGTACGGCACGCTGTTCGTCATCGCCTCCGGCAACGCCGGGCCGCAGAGCATCGGCACACCCAGCTCCGCCGCCAGCGCGCTGACCGTCGGCGCGGTCGACAAGCAGGACCGGTTGGCGTACTTCTCCAGCACCGGCCCGCTGGTGCGGAGCGGCGCGCTCAAGCCGGACATCACCGCCCCCGGCGTCGACATCACCGCCGCCCGTTCGCAGCAGATGACCACCGGCACCGGCTCGTACCGGACGATCAGCGGCACCTCCATGGCCACCCCACACGTGTCGGGCGCCGCGGCGATCCTGGCTCAGCGCCACCCCGACTGGTCGGGTGCGCAGCTCAAGGAAGCGTTGATGAGCAGCGCGAAGGGACTGGCCGCCGGATACACGCCGTACGAGGTGGGCGCGGGCCGGCTCGACGTCGCCGCCGCCGTACGCACGGGCGTCCGGGCCACCGGCTCGGCCTTCTTCGGCAACTTCGACTGGCCGCACGAGCCCACCGACGCCCCGGTGACCAAGCCGGTGACGTTCACCAACTCGGGCAGCACCGGCGTGACCCTGAACCTCGCCATCACCGGTTCGGGCCCTTTCTCACTGGGCGCGACCTCGGTGACGGTGCCCGCCGGCGGCAGCGTAGCCGTCCCGGTCACCGGCGACCCGACCAAGCCCGGCACCGGCGAGTTCACCGGCTACCTCGTCGGCACTGACGCCGCCACGGGCACCGCGGTCACGCGTACCTCCCTCGGACTGCTCAAGGAAGACGAGCGCTACGACCTGAAGGTCAAGCTGATCGGCCGGGACGGCAAGCCCGCCGCCTCGACCGTCGTGATCAAGAAGGCCGGCGAGTTCTACCCCTGGATCTACAACATCGACGGTGAGATGACGCTGCGGATGCCGCCGGGCACCTACACGGTGGAGTCGACGCTGGACGTTGCGGGGGAGCGCGCAGACTCGCTCGGCCTCGCCCTGCTGGTGGACCCGGAGACCGTGCTCAACGACTCCGGAGCCGAGGTGGTGCTGGACGCGAGCAAGGCGCGCCTGCTGGACACCGTCGCGCCGCAGCGCAGCCAGGACCGGCAGCGCAAGCTCGACTACACCGTCAAGTACGCCAACGGCGACAGCTTCCGCGACGGGTTCGTGGTGCCGGTGAAGTACGACGACCTCTACGTCACGCCGACCGACCAGGTCACCCAGGGGTTCGGCCAGTCGTCCATCCCGGTCGCCACCGTGCACCGCGACGCCGGATCGCGACTGATCGGTCTGGCCAAGACCGGCACGTTGCGGCTGATCACCAACCAGGTGCCATCCGCGAGCTACCTCTACGACCTGACCCGCGACTACTCCGGACAGGTGCCGGACCGGCCACTGCGCTACCACCCGAACCAGCCGGACCTCGCCCGGATCGACGCGCGCTACTACAGCGTCACGGAGGGAATGGAGGGCGGCGGTTATCGGTACGACATGACCTTCACCCCGTCCCTCGGCTTCGCCGAGCGGGAGTGGCACCCCGCCACCCGTACCGAGTGGGTCACCCCGGACCAGGCCTGGCACGAATCGCACGTGCAGGGCACCTGGACGGACACGGCCAACCGCAACACGTACGCCAAGGGCAGCACCACGCGGCTGGACTGGTTCGCTCCGGCGATCCGGCCGGCGTTCAACCGGGCGTTCGCGGTCCAGAACAGCCGCTACCGCGACTACATGACGATCAACGTGCAGGCGTGGAGCCCGTCCGGGGACGGGCTGGAGCACGGCGGCAACCTGGAGTGGGGGTCGGTGCCGACCAACCTGAAGCTCTACCAGGGCGACCGGCTGCTGTACGAGAACAAGTATTCGTCGAGCATGCAGTGGCAGTCGGTGCCGGCCGGGACGCTGCCCTACCGCATGGTGCTGGACGCGTCACGACCGGCCGAACAGTGGAGGCTGTCGACCCGTACGCACACCGAGTGGGACTTCATGTCCAGCTCCAACGAGGCGGACAACTTCGAACCGTTCGCCCTGCTGCAGATGGAGTACCGCCTCGACACCGACCTGCACGGTGACGTGAAGGCCGGCACCACCGAGAAGATCCGCCTCAAGCCCATTCCTCAGGCGGGCGGCGGCCCCAGCACGGGCAACGTCACGTCGGTGACCCTCGACGTGTCGTACGACGACGGCACCACCTGGCAGCAGGTGACCCTCAGCAAGGATGCCAACAGCTGGTGGAACGGCGCACTCAACCTGGCGAAGCAGCCCGGCGGCTTCGTGTCGGTGCGGGCCAGCGCCACGACCGACGCCGGTTTCAGCATCAAGCAGGACATCATCCGGGCGTACGGCCTGCGGTGAGGCCGTTCGAAGGGCCCCGAGACGGCAACGTCTCGGGGCCCGCCCCATCCCATCACCCACCACCCGAGGCTTTGCAACATCTATCACGGAGGCGCATACTCATACAGCGACGGATCGAGGGGAGGCGTCCGCCGATGCTGGGTGCGTTGGGACTGAACACCGATGAGGAGTCTGTCTACCGCCGGTTGGTCGGGCGCACAGCGGCCAGCGCGGCCGACCTCGCGGACACCACGCAACTGCCCGAAGCGGCGATCCGAGCGGCATTGTCGCAGTTGATGGCAGACGGGCTGGTGAAGCGCACGCCCGACGGCGAATTCTCGGCCGCGCCGCCCGCGGTAGCACTCGGCGCGTTGATCAGCGAACGGCGCGACGGCCTGCACACCGCCGAGTTGGCGCTCGTCACCCTCGCCGAGGAACACCGCGTGGCGATGGCAGGCCGGAGCATCAGCGAACTGATCGAGGTGGTCACCGGAGTCGACGGGATCCGACACCGGTTCGCGCAGGTGCAGCACGCCGCCCGGACCCAGGTGCGAAACTTCGTCACCGCACCGTTCGTCGCCGTGCCCCCAGGCACCAACACCCTCGAAACAGTGATGATGGACCGCGGGGTGGAGTATCGGGTCGTTTTGGAACGAGCAGCGCTCGCCGAACCCGGCATGATCGCCGAGACCGCCGCGTCGCTGCGCAAAGGCGTCCAGGTACGGGTGGTCGAGTCGCTACCCATCAAGCTCGTTCTGGCCGATGCCGAACTGGGTCTGGTGCCGCTGACCGTCGAATCGGGCGGCGAGCCCGGTGCCGTGCTACTGCATCGCAGTGGCCTGCTGTCCGCCATGGACGCGCTGTTCGAAATCGTGTGGCGCCACGCCCATCCGCTCGACGTCTCGGCACTGGTCGGGCTGACCGACGGCGACGCCACCGCAGTGGACGCGAATGGCCCGACGGAACTCGACAGGAAGATCCTGGCACTGCTGCTGGCCGGGCTCACAGACCACGTCGTCGCGAACCAGCTCGACGTCTCCCTGCGGACCCTGCAGCGTCGTCTGCGCCACCTGATGGACCTCGCCGGCGTCAAGACCCGGATGGAGCTGGGCTGGTACGCCGCCCACCACAACTGGGCATGACGGGACCGTGGGGCCAGACGGCAGCCACACCGGCCCACTCACGCGACCTGCAGCAACCAGCTCGGCGCCCTGGTCCTGGACTCACTGTCGGTGGGTTGTTGCCGGCGCTTCACGCTGTCCTGCGCCCCGTGTGGGCCCCGCCCTCACCAGTCGTCCTCGTGCGCGGCCCGCGAGGGTCTGAGGGCTGGGGATCTGCCAGGAAGCTGGCGAGGTAGGCGTTGCGGCGTGCGATGAGTCGTCGCAGGTATGGCCGCAGGATGAGCCTGGCCACGAGGGCGCCGACGGGCCCCCACGGGGCGGTGAAGTCGATGAGATCACGCATGACCGTCGCCGAGGGGTTGACCGGGTCACGCATGAACCGGTGCTCGTGGTGCCATCGGCTGAACGGGCCACGGACCTGTTGGTCGATGAAGCCGTGCGGTCGCCGGTAATCCGTGATCATCACGGTCATGCGCCAGGGGAGTCCGAAGTGCCTGGCCTCCCAGGTGACGGCATCGCCAGCCTTCAAACGGCCGGTCGTGACGCCGCCGACCGCGCGCTCGGCGCTGGTCCCCATGGACTCGCTGTGCACATCGACGTCAAGGCAGGCATCGAAGACAGTCTCCGGCGCTGCCTGCACGGTCGTAGTCAGCTCGATGTGGGCCACGCCAGTCACCATAAGCCCTGGTCGCACCGTGAGTGCGGCCCGCTGATGCGATGAACAGAAGCTGCTACGACGGCCTCCGTCAGCGTCCGTCACTCAGGTGATCATCCGCCCTCTCATCGGCGGCCGGCCCCCGTCTTGTCCTGGCCGGTGAGGCAGTGCCACAGACCCTTGTGGGGATGAAATCGACTATGGACGGTCTCGTTCGCAGCACCCCGACCGGGAGCTGGCCGTCTCCGGTGTCCCGTCATCACTGGTCCGCCCCCGCTGCCCTCGTCGGTGGGAAAGGGAGCCCGGGCTTGACGTGGTCTGCGAGGTTGGACTCGAATCAGATGTTGACCTTGTGATGCCGGGGAGGACGGATGGGCAGTTCTGGCAGGTCCCTGTCGCTCCTGTTGGTCGGGCTCGGCATCGGTGCCATAGGTGGTGCCTACCTCGGCACAGCCGCCATGTGGCCTGGTGTCATCGTTGGCCTAGCGGGCGTCGGGCTGTCATTTGCCGGCTCGCAGCCGACGACTCTCAGCGGGGAGGCGAATGTTCGGCCACCGAGTGAGCGGCCGGTTCTGGCCGGGCTGGGTACCCGAGTCGAGCAGATCCTTCGCTTGGCTGAGGAGCAAGCTGACGACCATCGGGCCAAGGCCAAGCGCGAGGTCGAGCGCATGCTGTCGGAAGCCCGGTCGGAGGCTCGCCTCATCGTGGACAGGGCGCGTGCGGAAGCGGCCGGGTTGACGGAGGTCTCGAAGCCCGAGGTCGACCGGAGTTCGCCCGAGAAGTGAAAGATCTTGTTTCTTGACCTTGACAGGTTTCGAGACGAAAAGGTCGACAGACTCGGATTGCTGCTTGGCTCGGCGCGATCGGACGACGCGGTATGCACAGGACTGCGCCGAGTCGGTCGACCGCTGTTGGCGGCCTCAGAAAGCCGATTACGCCGCCAACGAATAGTGGGGAGCAGCTTGCAGACGCTGACCTGCCTTAAACGCACGAAGACCCCGCCCGCGGGGTCGGCGCGGGCGATGCGCGGGCCGCGAGAGCGGGGTTTCGTCGGGTAGTGTGATCAGCGCTTATCAGTCTTAGGGCAGAGGGCGGCGTTGCCGCCGAAGTTGCTCTTGCCGCCGCTCGCGATAAACGAGTTCATGGCGCCTGTGAACTTGCCCTGTGGGTTGACCTTGGCCGGTCCGATCAAGCCCTCAGAAGGGTTTACCAGACCCGCGCTGACGCAGTTCCCGTAGTTGAGGCCGGGATCGGCCTGGGCTGGTGCTGCGAAGCCGATTACGGCAATGCCGCCCGCCGCCAAGACGACTGCAAGTTTCCGCATGGTTCCCCCGTTCTGCTGCCCTCGGCTGGGAGGTGTCGACCCTGGGAAGCCTGGGCAGCAGCTATAAGCTAAGGGCTCGCTACGGTAGGCACCTTGGTTATGCCGAGTTTGAGGCCAAGCACAACGCGACGGCCGCGCCCCTCGTCGGCAGGGCGAGCGACCGTTGGATCAATAGCGGGCCGTGGTGGCCACCAGCTCTCGGCCCCAGGCGTCGCGATCCGGGCGGGCAGAGCGTCCGGCGTAGGCGTACCTCGGCCAGGCGACGAGGGCGGGCCCGCTCGTCGATGTTCTCGGCGCGGCCCGAGACGGCCTCCGCAACGGCTTCGTTCAGCTCCCAGGCAAGGGTGGCCCGGCCTCCGTCGGCGTACTTGGCGTGCGTCCGGCGGGCGACGGCCGAGCGCGAGCCGGCGTCACTGGGCAGGATGCGGTGCCGCAGCGGGACGACGCGTAGGGCGACAGCGCCTCGTCGGTGCCGCCGGTGGTGCGTGCGACCCGCTCGGCGGCCGGCCGGGTCATGATGATCGGTCTGTCGCCCCGGGGTCGCTCACTGGTCGACTTGTCGCTGCTGGCGCGCTGGACGCTTGACTTACGACAGAAGTCTTGGCTATCGGGGGCTGGGTGGATATGTTGCGGTCGCCGTACGGAGGTGTCCGGTGGGGCGGGTACTTGTGGTGGAGGACGACGACCGAATCGCCCGGCTTGTGTCGCGCGCGCTGCGTGACGACGGGCACGTCGTTGAGCGGGCTGAGACCGGGCAGGACGGTCTGCACATGGCTCTCGCCACTGAGTTTGATCTTGTCCTGCTGGACCTGTTGTTACCCGGCACCAGCGGTGTCGAGGTTCTTGACCGGCTCGTTGGCTCCCGCCCCGACCAACGTGTCTTCGTACTGTCCGCGGTGCCGGAGATCGGCACCAGGGTCGCCTGCCTGGAGGCGGGTGCGGCCGACTTCCTTGTGAAGCCGTTCGCGGTGGCTGAGCTGGTGGCGCGGGTGCGGGCGAGGATGCGCGCCCCCGCCCCGGGTCCGGCGAGGCGTTCGGTGTTCGTGGGGCCGATCTGCCTGGATCTTCGGCTGCGCCGCGCCTGGGTGGCCGGCCGGCAGGTCGAGCTGTCGTTGCGGGAGTTCCTGTTGCTTCAGCACCTGATGGAGCGGGCCGGGCAGGCGTGCAGTCGGGCCGAGCTTTTGGCCGACGTCTGGGGACTCCTGTTCGACCCGGGCAGCAACGTCGTCGACGTGTACATTCGCCGGCTCAGAACCAAGCTGGACACCCCTGAGCGGGTGGAGACAGTACGCAGTGTCGGGTATCGATTCGTCGCGGAATGACCGCCTGCTTCTCACCGGCTGGGCACTCACAGCTGTTGTCAACAGCTATCTGATGTACGTCCTGCCCGGAAAGGAAACTATTCCTTTCCATCTCGTGTGGATCGGGCTCTCGATCGTGTATGGACTGGGCACCTGGCGTCCGGTGGTCATGGCCGCCGTGCTCGCCGCCGTCACGCTCACAACGGGATACATCCTCGTCCACCATGCCTCGATGGCCGCCATCGGGTGGGAGGAAATCACGGAGGTTCCGCTGATGGCTGCGGTGTTCGGCGTCATGGTGTGGCATGTGCGGCGGCGCCAGCAGATGATGGCCGAGGTCGCCCGACTTGCTGATGTCGAGCGTTGGCGTGCCGATTCCCAGGACCGGTTCGTCAGACTCGCGTCGCATGAGCTGCGAACCCCGATCACGATCGCTCGCGGATACACCGAGCTGGTGCGGGCCGCGACCGACGACCCCGAGATCCATGAGGATATCCGGATCGTGCTGGAGGAGCTGGATCGGTTGGCCGGCATCACCCAGCGGCTGGTGACTCTCATTCAGATGGACGGGCCGTACGTCCGGGAAATGCGAGACGTCGACCTGGTGCTGGCTGGTGTCGTGCGGCGATGGCGGCCCGCCGCAGATCGGCAGTGGAGCGTGCGTTCCACGGTGGGCATGGCGTCGATCAACCAGGACCGGCTGGAGGTGGCGCTCGACTGCCTTCTGGAAAATGCGGTCAAGTTCACCAGACCCGGTGACCGGATCGAGGTCGGGGGGACTGGCGCGCGGGACATCTGGACCATCGTGGTCGCCGACTCGGGCACAGGAATGCCACCTGAGCTGGTCGAGGCTCTGAGCAACGCGGGCGTGCCGCCGGCTTCCCCAGGCACCTCCTCCGGCACCGGTCTCGGCTTGGCGATCGTGCGAGCCGTTGTCGGCTCGTGGGGTGGCTCGCTTGAGCTCAGCAGCGAGCCCGGTGTGGGCACGACGGTCTCGCTCGTCTTCCCGCGCTTCCCCACGCAGCAGGCGCCTGCGGATGTGGCGCCCGCGCCTCAGCAGCCGAGGTCTGCGGCAGACGGTTGAGTCCCCGCAGCCGGCGCAGGGCACGGCGGGAGATCTCGGCCGGCATACCTCTAGGCATGACAGGTGGATGACGAACCTGTCATAAACGTTCCGTCCGCACCGTGCGACTCCATCATCGGGGTGGTGCGCGGCACTCCTCTGACCTGGGGATACGTGCCGGGCATCGCGCCGGGAGGTGGAACCGATGCGACCAGGCTGGTCGAGCCGGACGATGAGAAGCGCATTGCCTACAGCGTGGAAGGCGTGGGTACGGAGGCGACCCGGGCGAATTCGCCGGGTGATCGCACCATCGGCGGTCGTCCTCATGGCCGCCGCTCTTTCTCCACCGGTCATGGGGCTCACGGCGGTGTCTTCGGCGGCGGCGGCTACGGCGTGCCCGGCCGGCGGCTGCGTCGTCACGGTGGACGCGCGCGACTTCGCGACCGCTCGGGACAACCCGGCCGCAGGGCAGCTGACGAACTTCACGTACATCATCAACGCGGACAACACGAAGCTGCCCAGCGATCCGCTCGCCTTGAACACCGAGAGCAACAGTCCGATCGTGGCCGAAGGCGACCAGAGCCGCCCCACGGTCAAGCTGCCCTCGGGACGTTACCTGATCTCGGTCCGCTCCCTGGATCACAAGATGTGGGGCAAGCACATCACGCTGCCCGACGACACTGCAGCTGACGGAACGCTGCTCGCGCGGATCGACCTGACCGAGCAGAGCGAGGACCACCCCCTGCCGCTGGGTAAGATCCGGGTCTTCGTGTTCGAGGACAACGCGTGGGCCAATGGCGCTCCGGACACCGAGGAGGCCGGCCTGGAGGGCTTCAAGGTCGGGCTCGAGGAGCAGACCGGCAACGCGGTCACGGTCGACTACAACAACAAGCCCCTGTGTGGCGGGAACTGTCTGACCGACGGCACCGGGTTCACCCAGCTCGATGACCTGGGGCCGGCGACGTACTTCATCGACGTGCACCCGCCGGACCGGCCCTGCAACAGTGACCCTGACAGCCGGTGGTACCAGACCACGACCATCGACGGTGGACTGCAGTTGCTGGCCCCCGTCGAGGAGGGCAGCGACGGCACCGGCGCTCCGGGCGAACAGCTGTGGGAAGCGCCGAACAACCGCACCGCGTACTGGTTCGGCTTCGTGTGTTCCCCCACCCCGTTCGCGGCGACCGGTACGGGCGAGATCACGGGCAGGGCGCGCAACTGGGTGGAGTGGGCGCCCTACACGACGGGCACCTACAACGAGCCGGTCGAGAACCCGTTCGTCGCGCTCTCGGACAGCACCACGGACCGGATGGTGTACGCCGGACGGGGCGACGCCGCGGGCAACTTCGACATCCGCAACGTCCCGGCCGGGACGTACAACCTGGCGGTCTGGGACGAGCAGCTCACCTACATCATGCGCTTCAAGCCGGTCACCGTGGCCGCAGGACGGACCGTCGACGTCAACGACACCGGCGACGACGGCGAGGTCGGACTGGGGGTGTCCCGCTGGTTCGGCTGGCTGGACGGCCACGTCTACAAGGACCTGAACAACAACGGCCGGTACGACGAGGGCGTCGACGCACCGATCGGTAACACCGACGTGGACCAGCGGTGGCGGGACGGATCCATCAAGGAGGCCACGTTCACCGACGCCCGCGGGCACTACGAGTACCCGACGGCGGAGGGCGGTGCACTCGGCCGGTGGATCGTCAACGAGCAGGGCTTCGCCCGCTTCAGCGCCTACCCAGGCCCGTCCGTGCACGACGAACACACCGGGGCGGTCGTTCCGTCCTGCGCCGTTGCGCCACCGGCGGTACCGGCCAACCCGTGCGTGCCGACGGACCAGGGCGGCGGCCTGCTGCACAACCAGCTCCTGGTCGAAGGCCATCGCGCGACGGTCGACTTCGGTAAGCGCAACTATCCCGCCGGTACGCCCGGCCAGATCGTCGGCATCACCTTCAACTCCACCACCCGCAACGAGTTCGACGCGCGGTTCCAGGCCGCCGAGGACTACGAGCCGGGCATTCCGGGCGTCACCGTGCTGCTGGAAGGTCCCGGACCTGACCGCCAGCCGAACACCAACGACGACGTGGTCCTCAACCAGTACGTCACTGACCACTGGCAGCAGCCGAACGCGGGCCAGGATCCGCAGCAGCCCGGCGGCAACAGGTTCACCCAGAGCTGCAACCCGATTCGGGACTTCAGCGGCGCAGACATCACCTCGCAGTTCAACGCGAAGATCGGGCCGAACTGCCTGGAGGTGCCGCTGACCGGCGAGCAGACCAAGGACGGGGCGTTCGACGGAGGCTACGCCTTCGCCGACTACTGCCCGAACGGTCTGGACATGAGCAGGGACCTGTGCACGGACGGGTCGGATCCATCGGATCACCCGCTCGTGGCGGGCACGTACATCACTCATGTGATCATGCCGAGGGACGGCTCGGACAGCCGTGCCTGCAACCCGGCCGGCGACGCCGCGCGGATCAGCAATCCGAAGGGCGCGGTCCCCGGAGGCGGGCAGGGGTGCCTGTACCACATCGTCCGGGAGGAAGACGTCAACGTCGACCTCGGCAACCAGTTCGCACCGCAGATCCCGCCGCCGCCGTGCGCCGGCGACAGTCACGTCGTCGACCAGTCAACCCTGACCACCCGGAGCATCTACTACACGGGGAACCAGGCGACCAGCCCGTCCCGGCCGCTGTGCGACAAGCGCGTTGTGGTCCTCGAGAACGGCCAGAACGCCAACGCCGACTTCTTCCTTATGACGAACTTCCGGACCGACCCCAACGGGACGGATGCCGCCGACCACCGGACCGGTGACGTGCAGCCACCGGGCCGCCTGGTCGGGCAGGTCTTCAACGACATCTACTTCGAGCGCAACAAGATGTCGCCGTGGTACGGCGAGCCGCGGCCGATCGCCGGCATTCCGGTCGGCGTCTACGCCCGCGTGGACACCACCCCGAACGTCAACCAGCCGTACGACCCGAACACCTGGCGACTGTTGACCACCGTCACCACCAGCGCGGACGGCTCGTTCGAGGTGCTGGTGCCGTCCACCGAGACGTTCAACTGTCCGATCCCGCAGGGCCCGTGCCCCGGGATGTACCTGGTCAAGGTCGACGATCCCGGCACGAAGGAGCACCCGAACGCCAACTTCAACCCCAACCTGCTCGTCGCGACGACGCCGGCCGAGGCGTGGCCGGGGCTGACCACGCAGCTCGACCTCCCGCTGGACCCGATCTCCGGCACCGCGTGCGAGGATCCCGCGGCCCCGGCCCGACCCGAACTGCTACAGGTCTCCACCCCGGTCGTTCCGGCCACCGGCAGCCGCCGGATCACCGTTCAGGCCGACTTCATCGGCACCACCGGCACGGCGACCGACGCGACCGGCGTACGGGCGACGCTGACCGACGACCGCAGCGGCCAGGTGCAGACCCTGACCCGTGCCAACGGCGGCATCGCCAGCTGGACCCCGGGCAGCGGCTCCACGCCCGACACCATCGTGCTGAACGTGCCGGCGCTCGCCTCGGATGCCGCGGCGAACCAGGGGCCGAACACGACCTTCCGACCCGGCCCGAAGCAGCTGACCATCACCACGGCGAACGTGAACGGTGGCGTGTCCAGCGTCAACGGGATCACCGTGCACGTGCTGGGCACCAACGGCACCAGCACGAACACCGTCGCGTACACGCCGCCGGTGGTGAACGTCGCGCCGCCACCGCCGGCTGCCGGAAACGGCGGAGCGCACGCCCTGCAGAACGCGATCAACAGCGCTGCTCCCGGCAGCCTGCTCGTGCTCTCGTCCGGGGTCTACAACGAGAACGTTCTGCTGTGGAAGCCGCTCAAGCTGCAGGGCCTGGGCCCCGGCGGAATCATCGGCGCGCACGAACTGCAGGCCCGCGACCCGGAGGACCCGAGGTTCAACGTCGCCGGCACCGTCATCGACGGCCGCTACTTCCAGCAGAACGTGGCGGACTACGACGCGACGATCAGGAACAACTCGCCGTACGCCGGGGTGACGGGCAACGGCCTGTCCGGCGCCCACCCGGTGCTGCGCGGCGCGGACATCACGGTGCTGGCCAAGACCACGACGTCGTACGACATCGGCACCGGCCTCACCGCGGTGTTCAACCGGGCCCGCATCGACGGCCTGGGCCTGACGACCGGCCAGGGCCAGGGGGCGGGCGGCATCCAGCTGCAGGCGTCCGCGAACAACATGCAGGTGACCAACAACGTGCTGGAGAACAACGGCGGGATCGTCGCCGGCGGCATCGCGCTCGGCCAGCCATACGACGCCGGGCCGCGCGGGACCGGCACGCGGGTGAACCACAACTACAACGTGCGAATCGCCAACGACCGGCTGATCGGCAACGGCGGCCTGACCGAGGCCGGCGCCGTGGGGCTCTTCTACGGCTCCAACGGGTATGAGCTGGCGAACAGCATCATCTGCTCGAACTTCAGCGTGAACTACGGAGCCGGCGTCTCCCACATCGGCCTCAGCCCCGGCGGCAGAATCCACGACAACCAGATCTACTACAACGACTCGGTCGATTCCGGCGCCGGCATCGCGATCGAGACGGAGCTGCCGGTGGGCTCGCCGGCAGCGCTGGGGGACGGGACCGGGGCGGTGGATGTCGACCGGAACCTGGTCCAGAGCAACTACTCCGGCGACGACGGCGGCGGAATCTTCATCCTCGACGCGCTCACCGCGCCGATCAACATCCGCAACAACATGATCGACAACAACGGCGCGGCCGACATCGGCGGGGCCATGATGCTCGACGACTCGTCCAACGTGCGGATCGTCAACAACACCGTGGCCAACAACGTCTCCACCGGATCGTCCGAGAACTCCGACGGCAACCCGCACTCCGCCGGCCTGGCATCGGAGGCGAACGACCCCCTGTTCCAGCCGATGCTGCCTGCCGGCTCGCCCGACTTCTCGCGCCCGGCCGCGCTGTTCAACAACATCTTCTGGAACAACAACGCGTTCACCCTGAGCCAGCGCGGGCCCGGAGCCACCCTCCTCGACAGCGGATTCATCGACTTTGAGGTCTCCGGGACCACGAACAACGCAGACACGTTCACCCCGCGTTACTCGACACTGACCAACGGTTCCAACCTCGGCCCGGACGGGGTGCTGCGCCCGGTGCCCGCAGGCCAGGCGAACCGCATCGGCGAGGACCCGCTGTTCGTGACGCCGTTCGTCAACGAGCTGACCGTGTCCGGGTCGCGGCTGGACCCGCAAACCGCGGCGGTGACGATCACCGGGCAGGATCCGCCGGTGGGCCTGACCGGAAACTACCACCTCCAGGGCACCTCGCCGGCGATAGACCGCGGCGTGCGCTGCTCGAACACCCCGGTCCCGGCGACCATGTCGTCCTGTTCCGCCGCCGCGATCGCCGCTCCGACCGGAACCCCCGGCGACATCGATGGGCAGACCCGTCCGCAGCTGCGGCTGTCGCAGCGGGACAACACCCCGTGGGATCTGGGTGCCGACGAACTCGCCGGCATACCGGTAATCGTCCCCTAGGGCACCCAGAGCGGCCAGAGGAGTCCGAAGTGAAAGCCATGGCGCGAATCTCGACGCGGAGACAGTTCCTCAGAGCGGTCGGCTGGGGCGCGGCGGGCGCCGCCGCCGGCGGGCTGATCGGCACGGCCGAGAACAGCCCCCTCGGCGCCCGCCCCGCCGAGGCGGCGACGACCACGCTGTCCCTGGTCGCCACGGACGGCTACCTCAGCGTCCCCGGCCGGGAGGGCAACCCCCTCTACATCTTCGGCTTCGTCCCCGTCGACCCCGCCCTGTCGGTGGCGGAGCTGATCTCCACCTACAAGGGCCACACCAAGCACACCGCGCCGCCGCTGGAGTTCCGGCAGAACGACGACATCAAGATCACCCTGACGAACCTGGGTCTGGTGCAGCGCCCCGATCTGACGGACTCGCACACGATCCACTGGCACGGCTTCGACCTGCCGTCGCCGTTGAACGACGGCGTGCCCGAGCTGTCCGTGGCGGTGCCCATCGGCAAGCAGCTGACCTACTTCTACCGTCCGCACCGCGAGGGCACGTACATGTACCACTGCCACTTCGAAGACGTCGAGCACGTACAGATGGGAATGACGGGGATCGTCTTCGTCCGGCCCTCGCAGGACGGCACCTCGGTCGGCGGGTTCACGCGGTTCGCGTACAACGACGGGGACGGGTCGACCGGCTACCACCGCCACTTCGCGATCCTGCTCAACGAGCTGTGGACGGACTTCCACGACGGTGACCGCGACATCCAGGAAACCATCGCCACGGACTACGACCCGCAGTGGTTCACGCTCAACGGGCGGGTCTATCCGCAGACCGTGCTGCCCAACGACAGCGCCAGCCTGCCGGCGACCATGCGGATCGCCACCCCGAACCCGAACTACGACAACGCGCCGGACCACAGCCAGCCGAACTCCGCCCTCATCCAGGTCAACCCGGGGGACCGGGCCCTGTTGCGGCTGGCCAACCTCGGCTACCAGCAGCACAGCATGCAGCTGCCGGGGATTGCGATGCATGTCATCGGGCAGGATGCGGCGCTGCTGCGCAACGGCGCCGTCGACACGTCCTACTGGGCGAACACGCTGTACATCGGACCGGGGGAGGCGCGCGACGTCTTGTTCGACGCGCCGGCCTACGACCCGGCCCGGCCGTCCGGTTCGGACAGTTGGGGAAGCTACAACGTCTATTACTTCAAGAACCGCGACTGGCGCAAGCTCGCGAACTTCGGCTCCACCGCCTCAGGGCCCGGGGGAATGATGACCGAAGTCCGGGTGTACTCGCCGGCACGTCCCCTTCCAGCTCAAACCGTCGTGAGCCAGACCTATGTCTGAGCGAGCGCGGCCGCCGCGTCGCGGAAGGAAGGCAATGATGAGGCAGAAAGCCCGACGGCTGGCCGCCGTCGTCACGCTCGCCGCCGGCTCGGCGCTGCTGGCTCCCGGACACGCCGATGCGCTGCCCGCCGGGGCGCCCAGGATCGGCATGGTGTGCACACCCGGCGCAGTCTCGGGCGGCACACGCACCTTCAACCTGGTGGCGAAGACCGGCTACATCGAGACACCCGATGGCAACAGCGTCTTCATGTGGAGCTACGCCAACGCCGACGCCCCCGACAGCGGTCAGTTCCAGAGCCCCGGGCCGGTGCTGTGCGTGACCCAGGGAGAGACCGTCGTCGTCAACCTCACCAACAACCTGCCGGAGCCCGCGTCCATCGTGTTCCCGGGCCAGGACGCGGCGGTGGCCGCCACCGGCGGCACCGCGGGTCTGTTGACCACCGAGGCGGCGGCGACGAACGGGACCGTCAGCTATCGCTTCACCGCCGGGAGTGCGGGCACCTACCTGTACGAGAGCGGCTCGGACATCGCCAAGCAGATCGAGATGGGCCTCTACGGCGCGCTGGTCGTGCGCCCGAGCCTCGGCGCCGGCTTCGCCTACGACGCCGCGACCGCGTTCGACCCGGCGCGCGAGTACCTCCTGCTGCTCAGCGAGATCGACCCCGATCTGCACCATGCGGTGGAGACGGGCACGGCCTACGACGTAAACGCCCGGCGAGACCGCTACTTCGCCGTCAACGGGCGGGAGTTTCCGGACACCATCCAGGACAACGGTTCCGGGCTGCTGCCCAACCAGCCGTACGGGGCCCTGGTGCGGATCCGTCCGACCTCGCCCGGCGCCCCGCCCGCTCTGGTCAGGATGATCAACGCGGGGGCCCTGAACCATCCCTTCCACCCGCACGGCAACCACACCACCCTGATCGCCCAGGACGGCCGGCCCCTACGCGCGCCCGGCGGTGGCTCGGCATCCACCGAACACTTCGGCGAGACCGTTGGCTCCGGGCAGACCGAGGACTTCCTCCTGCGCTGGGACGACCAGGACAAGTGGGATCCCAACACCAACCCGTTGCCGGTGGCCCCGCCCAACTACCGCAACGTCACCTTCAAGGACGGCAACACCTGGTACGGCGGCAGCCCGTACCTGGGTTACCAGGGCACCCTGCCCACGGGTGTGGTGTCGCAGAACATCTGCGGCGAGTGGTACTTCCCGTGGCACAGCCACGCCCTCAACGAATTCGCCAACTTCGACCAGGGCTTCGGTGGCATGGCCACCCTGCTGCGGGTCGACCCACCCGGCGGATGCACGGGCTACCCGACATCGGGCACCATCGTCGGCGGCGTGCTCAAGGGCGGCACCGTGGCCGACCTCGGCGTGGACGACACCCGGTACTACATGGTGAACCCGAAGACGACGACCCGACCGACGGCGACGACGGCCACGCAGACGAGCATCACCGTCGCCTCGGCCGCCGGCTTCCCCGCCTCGGGCAACTACTACGTCCGGATCGACAACGAGGTTCTGCTTGTCACGGGCGGACAGGGCACCACAACGTGGACGGTAGGACGGGGGCAAATCGGCACGGCGGCAGCCACCCACGCGAGCGGCGCAACCGTCACCGCGCTGGCCACGGACTGGTACACCGCGTTCACCGGACTTCCCACCGGCGCCCAGAACATGAAGGTGATCTACAAGGGCGAGAACTGCGCCAGCACGACCGCCACCACGTGCGCGGCCATCGGATCGAACCCGCCGCAGCAGACGGTCAAGATCTGCAACTGGACGATCGCGGGCGCCGCCGGCTGCTCGTCCACGACCTCGGCCGGGTGGGTCACGCTTCCGGCCCCGCCGGCGCAGCCGCAGACCGTCGGCTCCAGCGACGTCACCTCGACGTGGACGCTGCCCGGGCCCGCCGGCGCCTACATCGGCACCGGATCAAACGCCGGCCAGGTTCGCGTGCTCGTCCACACCCAGCGATACACCGGCCCCAACCCCACCCCCTTCTCGACGTGGGGCAACCTCATGGCGCTCACGTACGACGCGCCATGACCGGCCGCGAGGCAAAGGAGAGATCGGCGATGCGTGCACTCGCGTTGAAGACGACGAACAGGGCACTGCTCGTCCTGGCCATGATCGCTGTCGGGCTCGGGTTCCCCAGCTCGAGCGTCTCGGCCGCACCGGTGTCCATCAACCTGTGCGCGACGGCCGGCACCGCCACGCTGGCCGGCGCAGTGACCGTCCCGATCTGGGGCTTCGCCACCACTGCAACACCCGGGAACTGTGCCGGCGCAACGCCGAGCCTGCCGGGGCCGGTCCTGACCGTCAACGTCGGAGACACCGTCACCCTCACGGTCACCAACCAACTCCCCGCCGGCCACCCGCTCTCGTTCGAGATCCCGGGCATCGCCTTCAATGCGGGACCGACCGACGCCGCCGTCGGCGCGACCGTCACCCGTACTTTCACGGCCAACGCGCCCGGCACCTACCTGTACGGCAGCGGCGGTGATGCCGGACGCCAGGCGGCGATGGGGCTCTCCGGCGCGCTCATCGTCCGACCGGCGACACCCAAGCAGGCGTACAACTCCGCCACGACCGCGTACGACGTGGAGGCCCTGCTCGTCCTGAGCGCGATCGACCCCGCCTTCAACGCCGCACCCGAGACCTTCGACATGCACAGCTACCGGGCGACGTACTGGCTCATCAACGGCAAGGCCTACCCGGACACGGCACCGGGCATCACCGCGGCAGCCGGGCAACGCGTGCTGCTGCGCTACCTGAACGCCAGCTACGACAACACCACGATGCTGCTGCTCGGCATGCACGAGCGGGTGGTCGCCCGCGACGCCCGGCCGCTGAACGCCCCCCTCGACGCGAACGCCGAGACGATCCCGGCCGGCGCGACGGAGGACGCCATCGCCACGGTGCCGGCCGGCTCCGGACCGAGCCCGCACGGATTCCCGCTGTACAACCGCCAGCAGCACGTCACCAACGGTGTGCAGACCGGCAACGGCCCGACCCCGGCGACGGGCGGCGGCATGCTGACCTTCATCCACCACTGAGGTGAGGTACCGCCATGAACGATTCACCCGACCCGGGGGGCACGCCGGTTACCCCGCGACGGGGCCGGTGGCGTTGGGGCGGGCGTCATGCGCGCCTCGCCGGGGCGCTCGCCGGCGTCGTCCTGGCGATCGCGCTGACCGGGTCCGCCCTGGCGGCCTGGCGCGCATCGACCGACAGCGCCAAGCCCGCTGACAGCCCCGTCCCGGCGGCCTGGGCACGGCCGGTCGTGGACGCCGACAGTCTCGGCCAGCGCAGCGGGGTTCACATCACCCGGGTGGCGGTGACCGGCGGCGGTGGCCTGGTCGACCTGCGTTTCACGGTCGTCGACCCGGAACTTGCCAACACCCTGCACGACCAGGAAACGCCGCCGGCCCTGGTGGACGAGCAGACCGGCCTGGTGGTCCACGAGCTGCTGATGAACCATTCCCACAGCGGCGCGTACAAGACCGGCGTCACGTACTACCTGGTGTTCGAAAACCCCGGAAACTGGGTCCATCGAGGCGGCAGGGTCAGTGTGCTGCTGGGCAACGCGCAGGTGGAACATGTCGCGGTCCGGTGACCCGGCCCGCCGGCCGGCTGCCAGAATCTGGTTGCGGCTGCTCGGTGTAGCCGGTGCGCTCCTCGTCGCCCTCCTGCCGGCGCAGCCCGCGGCGGCCCACGCGGTTCTGATCGAGTCGCAACCCGCCAACGGCACGACCCTCACCCGGGTGCCCCGAGTCGCGCTGCTGCGCTTCAGCGAGGACATCTCACCCGAGTTCAGTAATGCGTCGCTGCTCGACAGCACCGGGCGGACGGTACAGGGAGCCCGTATCGCGACCGACCGCCGCGACCCTCGCCAACTCGTGCTCGAGCTGCCGAGGCTCGCACCGGGGACGTACGGCATCGCCTGGCGCGTCCTCGCCGAGGACGACGGGCACACGACGGGCGGCGTTGTCGTCTTCACAGTCGGGAACCGGCCGCCCGGCGGGCCGGCGCTGCAGGCCTTCGAATCGGGCGACGACACACCTGCGCACGATGTCGTCCGCCGGTGGCTCGGCCTGTGCCTGCTCGCCGGGCTGATCGGGGGACTGGCGGTCGCCGCAGTGGTGCTTCGACCGGTCGGCACCGCGGCGGCCGAGCCCGTCCGCGTCGCCGTCGAGCAGGCACGCCGGCGGGCGCTCACACTCGCGGCCGCCGCGGGTGGGCTGGCGGCGGTCGTCGGCGGGGCTGACCTCGCCGTCCAGACGTACCGGTCCGGTCCGCTCGGACACTCGGCGGCCCTCACCCTGCTGTCCGACACCCGCTGGGGCAACCTCTGGCTGGCCCGTGAGGCGGTCCTGCTCGCCCTCGCCGCCCTCGCCGTCGCCCTGCGATCCGCGGCCCGGGTGCGCGGTCCGGCACCGTGGGCGGCTGCCGGGCTGCTCGTATCGGTCGCCGTGACAGTCGAGGCGCTCGGCGGGCACGCGGCAGCGCTCGGGCCGGCGCGGACGGTGGCCGTCGCCGCGGTCGCCGTGCACGCCCTCACCGCGTGCCTGTGGCTCGGAGGCGTTGTCACGCTGGCGGTGGTGCTCGCCCGCTCCGGTGGACCGGCTGCCCGGTGGGGCGACCTCTTGAGGGCCGTCGGGTACCGCTTCACGGTCCTGGCCGCCGTCGGCGTGGCGTTCGTGGTGGCGACCGGGCTCTACAGCGCGGGACGCGAGGTCGAGTCGGTGAGCGCGCTGATCGATACGTCGTACGGCCGGCTGCTGATCGCCAAGGGCGTGCTGCTGTCGCTGGCGGGCGGCCTCGGCCTGGTCAACGCCGACCGACTGCACGGACGGTCGGCGGCCCGGTCCGCCGCGCCGCCGTCACGTCGGCTCCTCGCGGCCGAGGCCGCGGCGGGTGTCGTGCTCCTGCTCCTGGCGGGAGCGCTGGTCGAAACACCCCCGTCCCGGCAATCCACGACGCCCGGCGCCGATGTGTCGACCGCCGTCACCGAATCCGTCGACGACGTCGTGGTCTCACTCACGGTCACACCCAACCGCCCTGGCACCAACGGCCTCACGCTCCTCGCCGCGAGCTCGCGCCGTCCGCCACCGGCCGAAATCGAGGGCGTCGACGTCGAGCTCGCCGGCGGATCAACCGCCGTGCCGCTGCGCGAGATCGAGCCGGGCCGGTACTTCGGCACCGCCGACCTGCCGGGACCCGGCCCCGTACAGGCCACCGCGGTGATCCATCGCGGCGGAGCGCGCCTGGCGGTGCCCCTCACATGGTCGGTGCCCCCACCAGCGGACACGCCGCAACGGCCCCGCGACCGTCTCGCCCCGATCGCAAACGCGGTGGCGGCCGTCGTGCTCGGCGTACTGGCGGTGCTCGCCGGGTGGCGCCTGACGGCGGCGAGGCGCCGTCGGCCGGTCGCGGCGCCGACCAGCGAGATCAAGCAGAAGATCCGGGAGAACGTCCGATGAAGCGCACCGTCATGGCGGCAGCTCTCGTCACGGCGCTGGTGGCCCCCGCGGCGATCAGCCCTCCGGTCGCGCAGTCGCCCGCCGAAGCCAGTCCAATGGCCTCCACGCAACGCGCCGGAATGGTGAAGGCCATCGTGACGCTCAGGTCCCAAGTCGACCCGAGCGTCATCGTGGCGCCGTCCCGCCGGCAGCGCCCGGCCGCGCTCGTGCGTGCCCTGCGTGCCCGGGCGGCCGCCGATCAGACCGGCCTGCTCGGCCTCCTCGCCAGGCGTCGGGCACAGGGCCTGGTGGCCGACGCCGTGCCCCTGTGGGTGGTCAACGCGGTCGCCGTCGTCGCCCAGCCGTCGGTGATCGCCGAGCTCGCGGCACGGCCGGAGGTGCGCGAGATCGGTCCCGACCGCACGATCCAGGCCCCACCGCCGGCGCTCGGCTCGTCGACCGCCGCCGCGCCCGCGGAGCCGAACATCGAGGCCGTCAACGCTCCGGCGCTGTGGAACCTCGGCTTCACCGGCCAGGGGACCACCGTGGCCACGATGGACACCGGAGTGGACGCCAGCCATCCGGAACTCGCCGCAACCTGGCGCGGCGGCAGCAACAGCTGGTACGACCCGAACGGCGAGCACCCGACGGTGCCGACCGATGTCAACGGGCACGGAACAGCGACGATGGGCGTGATCGTCGGAGGTGCGGCGGGAGGCACGTCGATCGGCGTCGCGCCGGGCGCGAAGTGGATCGCCGTCAAGGTCTTCAACGACCGCGGCAGCACCACCACGTCCCGGATCCATCTGGGCTTCCAATGGCTGCTCGACCCAGACGGCAACCCGGCCACGCCGGACGCACCCGACGTGGTCAACAACTCCTGGAGCGGCAGCACCGGCGGGTGCAACCTCGACTTCCAGCCCGATCTGCGCAACCTGCGGGCGGCCGGCATCCTGCCCCTGTTCTCGGCCGGCAACTACGGGCCGGATCCCTCCACCGTGCTCAGCCCGGCCAACAACCCTGAGGCCCTCGCGGTGGGCGCCGTCGATGACCGTGGCGTCATCGATCCCTCGAGCAGCCGCGGCCCGTCGGCCTGCGACCAGGCGATCGCGCCACGGCTCAGTGCGCCCGGCGTCAACGTGCGGACCACCGACCTGTACGGCGGCTACCGCGACGCATCCGGCACGTCGCTGGCCGCGCCACAGGTCGCCGGTGTGCTCGCCCTGCTGCTCGGCGCGTTCCCCAGTCTGAGCGCCGACCGGCAGCAGAGCGCCCTGGAGAGCACTGCGATCGATGCGGGGGAACCTGGGCCGGACAACGCCTACGGTTACGGCCGGGTGGACGCCCTCGCCGCTTACCGATGGCTGTCCGTGGCACCCGACTTCAGCGTGGCGGCGTCGCCTTCCGAAGCGACGACCGTTTCGGGCGGCGGTGTCACGTACACCGTCTCCACCGCGGGCGTGAACGGCTTCACCGGCGACGTCGCGCTCGCGCTCGGTGGCCTGTCCGGCACACAGGCCACCTGGACGATCACCCCTGCCGTCGTCGCCGGCGGCACGGGATCCGCCCAGGTGACCGTCACCACGACGCACACGATCGCGGCCGGTACCTACCCACTGACCCTCACCGCGACGAGCGGGAGGCTGCGACGGACGGCTGCGGTGCTGCTGAGGGTGACCGCTCCGCCTGATTTCGGCCTCGCCGTGACGCCGACCGCCACCAGCGTCGTAGCCGGCTCCAGCGTCGGCTATACGATCGGCGTCACCGCCCTGAACGGCTTCACCGGCACGGTTGCGATGAGCGTGGGCGGCCTGCCGGGTACCGTCGGCACCGCATCGCTCTCGCCGTCGGCCGTCGTCGGATCCGGCAGCGCCACCCTGACCATCGCCACCTCGAAGTCGGCGCCGCCAGGGACATACGCCTTGACGTTGACGGGTACGACCGGCGCGACCAGCCACTCGACCGGGATCAACCTGATGGTCACCCCGGCACCGGACTTCTCGCTGACCATCTCGCCGTCGTCGGCGACGGTGCTGCGAGGCCGGAGCACCACCTACACGGTGTCGATTTCGCCGGTCGGTGGTTTAACGGGCGCGGTGGCATTGTCGACAGCCGGCCTGCCGGCTGACTCGACAGCCAGCTTCACGCCGAACCCCGTCGGCGCCTCCGGCACCTCCACCCTGCAGGTGAGCACCACCGGCCGGACCCCACGCGGCACATTCACGATGCTCATCACCGGTACCAGCGGCTCGGCGGTCCACCAGATCACGGCGACGCTGGTGATCCGCTAACCGCAGCGATGGCATGGGAGCCAGCGACAGGTTCAGGCAGGCCACGAGCTGGCGGCGGGTGTCGGCCACGAGGTCCGCCGCGCTCAAACGCCTCGCCGGTGCCAGACTCGTCATCGTCGGCGAGCCGGCGCATGACCGCCAACGACACGTCGGCTGCGGTACCTGGTTGGCACCGCAGCCGACGTGGTTGTTGAGGACGGCCGCAGCCGACCAGCCAGCCCTACCGGAAGAGGCCGACCAGTTCTTCCGCTGCGACGTCTTGTCCGGCGCCGTTGTACAAGGCGTTTGTGACCACGGTCCACGAGGCGCGGGGCCAGGTGCGGAAGGTGATGTGGCCGCCGGCGATGGTGGCCTCGCCCTTGCCGACGTCAAATGTGGCGATATTGGTGGCGCCGCCGATGGCAGCGGTGCCGTCCGCGTAGCCACTGACGAGCAGGTTGTCCTCCTTGGGGTACGTGGAGGCGATGTGGCCGTCGCCGGTCACCTTGAACGCCGCGTCGTTGTTGAACCAGGTCGGCCAGGACTCGGGCATCCCCCAGGCCGCCGGGACATCGGGGTTGTAGTGGTGCTTGAGCAGGGCCCCGGGTGCGTTGAACGTGGTTCGGTTGGTGGGCGTGATGTTCTGGACCGGCAGGCCGAGCGACGTGGCCGCGGTGGTGGAGGCGCTGCCGAGCGCGACGAGGTTGCCGCCTGCCTGCACGAACTGCTTGAGCTTGTCGAGCCCGTCGGGTACGCCTCGGGCCCAGTGGAACTCCTGAGGGTTCTTGTCGGGGTCGAGGCCGCGGGTGATGGTGTTCGCCGAGATCCCCGGGGCGAGCACGATGGTGTCGTACCTGCTGCTGAGGTTGGCGTAGTCGTCTGCGGCGACGACCTGGTAGTTCACGCCGATCTGGTCGAACATCCACATCATCCACCCGCCGGGCATGTTGTTGGCCCCGCGAATGAGACCCACCCGGGTGTTGTCCTTCAGTTTGACCGCAGCGACCTTGGGCACCGCGTTGGTGGCGTATACCGGCAGGCCCGTCTTCTGGCTGGCTTTGGTCAGCACCTGGCGCGCCTTCGGTTCCTTCGACGGTACGAGCACCGCACCGGCGGGCAGCGTCCTGCCCTCGACTGTGACAGCGGCCTTGGCACGGTACGTCGGTACGGCCGAATCCTGCAGATCGGCGATGACCTGACCCAGACCGTACGAGGTCGGGCTGAGGACGTAGGCGCCGTTCTGGCCGGGGTGGGCGGGCATTTGCTGCTTCACCGGTTCGATGCCCTTGATCCGTGTCGTGGTCGCCTCGAAGGGCTTCGTCACGGCGTCGACGTCGACGCCCAGGAACAGCGCGATGTTGTCGGTGGTCTCGCTGTAGGGCATGATCAGCGGGCATTGCGCGCACTTGCGCGCGCTGTCCGGGTAGTTGTCGATCCGAAGTAGTTGATCGACCCAGCGGCCCATCGGTTGGTTCGTCTTGAGGATGTAGGAGCCCTCGGGGTACTTCCTGTCGCCCACGGTGAACGCCCTCGTGGCCTGGTCGATCTCCACCTGACCAAAGTCGAAGATCTTCAGCATGTCGTACAGGGCGTACGGATCGCGTTGGTCCGCCGAGACGACGTACGCGTACGGGCCGCCGGCCCAGGTCTCGCTGTTCCGGTTGGACAGGTAGAGGTTGTTGTACAGCCACGACTTGGGATCCTTGGCGACCGTCTTCATGCCCGAGTAGGCCGCGGCGTCCCCGTACTCCACGATCTGCTTGAGCGACCAGGTCTTGCTGTCATACGGCAACACCGACCGCAACGTCTTGTCGGCGGGCTCGAGGATCTTGTCAGAGGTGTAGGTGTAGGCGAGATCCCTGGCCGATGCGATTTCGGTCAACCAGGTCGAGGTGCCAAGAAATGGACTGTGGCCGATGACGTCGGCGTTCCACAGAATGCCGTACGCGTCATTCCATTTTGAGCCCTTCTTGCCGTCTGCGACGAGGTCGCGCTGGGTCTGCATGCCGAGCGCGTTGGACGCGGAGACGACGATCGGGTCCAATGTCTCGGACATCGGCTCGTCCCACGGAGGCGACCAGATTCGCGGCGCTGTGGTTCCCGCCTGGTGCATGTAGTGTTGCGCGACCGGGCGGTATTTTTGTTCGAGCCTGACCCGAGTCTGTGACTCCTTCTGGGTCAACATGAACCAGTCGCGGTTGTTGTCATGCCCTGCGTAGTGGTGGTACAGATCCGGGTAGGTCCGGTTGAAGTCGGTGCCCGCAGTCTTGTTGAAGTGGTCGACCACCAGATGCTGCCCGTCCGGGTTCTGAGACGGGACGACGAGCAGGATCGTGTTGTCGAGGACCTGCCGAGTGAAATCGGAATTCTCCGTCGTCAGCCGGTGTACGACATTGACCAAGGACTGGGTGGGGCCGACTTCTGTTGAGTGGATCGTCGCCTCGATGTAGTAGACCGGCAGGCTCTGGGAGGCGAGCTGGCTGGCATACTCATCGACTGGGATGCCCGCCCTCGCCGCCTCGGTCTGCATTACCCGCGGGTCGGACAGGCGCTTGTTGATGTCGAGGACCTGGTTGATTCGTTTGAGGTTGTGCTTGTTGCTCATAAGCAGGATCGGAAAGTCGTTGCCGAGTGTTGTCCGATCCACAACCTGGTACTCGACCTCGTCGGAGCGGTCCGCGATGAGCTTGAAGTAGCGCTTGATACTGTCAAAGTCGGCGAGCCTGCCCTCATCGCCCATCTCAAATCCGAAGAATTCCTTCGGCGTTGGGACGCCCTTGACTTTGACGCTGGCCTGAGCTGGTGGTCGCTCGAGCACCTGGGCCTGCACGGGCACAGATACGAGCCCCACCATGGCCGTGGCAACCGCCACGGAGGCTAAGTGCCGTAACCTCATCCTGCCTCCTCGCGTGGGAAACTGATGGCGATAGAGTCACGGCGATGTCACGAGATGGTCAACCACTACCAATCGGTAAGGTAAGAAATGAAGACGATCTTCCTGTGACCGCCTACTCTTGGAGCCATTCGTCCACAGAGCACCGTGAATTCACGCCTTTGATCCACACTGATGCCGAATCCGGCGTCAGGCAACCCGTCCCCGGTGTGCACCGGCAGCGTGGTGGAGGACTTCCGTGACGTCAGGGTGTGAGGGTGGTTCAACCCAGCCAAGCGGCGCCGCCACGGACCAGGTCCGCCAGGATCGCTGACCCATCCTGCTGGAACCATCGTCGGCATTGGACAGCGAGCGGGCCTGATCGGCGCCGATGAGTGCATGTGGCGCCGCCGGGCGGAGCGGCACGCGGCCAGACTGTGCGGCGCTTGCTCGCCCGGACGCCGTTTCCCGCTCGTGTAGGGGTTGACGTCCTTGAAAGTTAGCGTTAACAATCTCGGTGATCGTCGAACCGTCGGTTCGACGACCGGACCTCACGAAGCGCCAGAGACCGGGCGTTTGGTGGTCCGCTCGCCCATGGCGCCGCTGACTTGTCGGAGGGCGATCCACGCAGGTGCCTTGCCGCGCCGGTTCGGATTGTCGGCGCTGTCGCAACGGCCCAGCCTTCGGTGGAAGGAGTCTTCTCTCAGGCGGGTATCGAACCGGTTCGACGACTCCTGGCCACCCACCGTGACTTCGAGGTGGCTGTGTCGACGCGGATCGCACGAGGACCATCACCAACCAGGAGCTGCAATGCTGACGTTGTCGAGACCAACACGCATACGAGCGGTCGCGCTAACCGCAGTACTCACCATGGTGGGTGCGGCAGGCTTCGCGGCGCCTGCCGCCGCTACCGATCTGCCGTCTCCATCCTTGCACTACGAGTTCAACGGAATTGATCTTTCCACTGGGGTCATCGCTGACACCTCGGGCAATGGGCTCGCCGGCACGCTGGTGAACCGCACGACGGCATCCCTGGTGGACGGTGTTTCCGGTGGGACGGCGCTGAAGCTGCCAGGTGGAGCGCCGACCTCCAACGCCGCCTACGTGAGCCTGCCCCGCGCCGTTCTGCAGGGGGCTTCCGACCTGACCGTCTCGACGCGCGTCAAATGGGACGGCACTACGGCTCCGTGGCAGTGGATCTACGCACTTGGCACGAACAACAGCCGTTACCTCTTCACGACTCCGTACAACGGCGATGGCATGCTCCGCACCGCCATCACGACGGCAGGCGGTGGCGGCGAGGCACAGATCACGGGCTTCGCGCAGCTGCCAGCCGGACAATGGCGCACGCTCACCACCACCCTTGACACCAACGCTGATCGCATCACCACCTACCTCGACGGTGTCGCGGTGGCGTCGGCAAGGACCACCATCTCCGCGGGCGACCTTCTGACCGGCTCGCCCACCTCTGCTGGTTTCATCGGCCGGTCCTTCTACCAGGATCCGCTGTTCGCCGGCGCCGTCGACGACTTCCGCATCTACCGGACGGCACTGTCCGCCGAGCAGGTCGCCGAACTGGTTGGGACATCCGCCCCTACCCTGACCAGTCTGGCGCAGGACACGTTCGATGTTCGGACCTCGATCGGCACCGCGCCTTCGCTGCCCGCCACGGTTCGCGCATCCTTCACCGACGGCTACGACCGAGCAGTCGTCATCACGTGGAACGCCCTCGACCCCGGCGACTACCACCGCCCAGGCGTCTTCAGGGTCTCGGGCACGGCGGCCGGGAAGCAGGTCAGCGCCACGGTGACCGTCATCCGCGAGGGCGAGTTGGTGATCGACCTCGCAGAAAACACCGGCGACTTCCACGGCGGCGCGGCGGGCGCCCTGTACGGGCTGTACGCCCCGGGAGTTCCTAGCAACAACCTCATCGAGGGCATGAACCTCCGCACGGTTGCCACCAAGGGGCAGGACGGAGCCCAACATCCCGGATCCGATGCTCTGGAGATCGTCAAGCCACTCGCCGACAGCACGGACGGCGATGTCTACGTCCGCACGACTGACTTCTACCGCGGCTTCCCCTATCAGTGGCCCGGCAGCACTCCGGAGGCGAAGCTTTCGGGGTACATGGAGGTCCTCGACCGGCAGCTCGACCAGATCGCACAGCTTGACCCGGAGTACCGGGACAACATCGTCATCGAACCCTTCAACGAGCCGGAAGGGAACATGTTCGGCACCGGCCAGTGGAGCTACAACCGCGTCAGCTGGCTGAACAATCCGACGGACTACTTCCGCGCGTGGGATCAGGCGTACGCGCGGATCAAGCAGAAGCTGCCCGACGTCCGGATCTCCGGCCCGAACACCAGCGTCCTCTACACCCAGGTCAAGGGATTCCTCGAGCACGCCGTAGAGGCCGGGACCGTTCCGGACATCGCGACCTGGCATGAGCTGAGCCATCCGGCACAGGTCCGGACCAATGTGGCGCGGTACCGCCAGTGGGAGGCGGAGGTGTTCGCCGGCACGCGCTACGAGGGCAAGAAGCTTCCCATCAACGTCAACGAGTACGCGTTCAACTACCACACCTCGGTGCCCGGGCAGATGATCCAGTGGATATCCGCGATCGAGGAGTCGAAGATCGACGCGATGATCGCCTTCTGGAACATCAACGGCAATCTCTCAGACTCGGCAGTCCAGGCCAACCGTGCGAACGGCCAGTGGTGGCTGTTCAACGCGTACGCCGGTATGACCGGGCACACCGTCAAGGTCAGTCCCCCGTATCCCGGGCAGAACTACAGCCTGCAGGGCGTGGCGACGCTCGACGAGAAGAGGGCCCAGGCCAGGGCACTGTTCGGAGGCGCTGCCGGCAAGGCCTGGATCAAGTTCGACAACGTCCCGGACCTCATCGGTGGCAAGGCACGCGCGTGGATCAGGGAGATTCCGTGGACCGGGCAGATCGGCGACTCGGCCGGCCCGGAGATCATCGACGAGCGCGTCGTGGAGGTGACCGACGGCGCGGTGGCGTTCGACTTCGGCGGTGACCTGCCGACCTTGTCGGCGTCGTCCGCCTACGAGATCGTGCTGACGCCGGCCGGCAATGGCGAGCCGACCGCTGTTGCCCCCACTCAGTGGAAGGGCAGCTACGAGGCCGAAGACGCCGCGCATCGCGGCAGCGGCTACAGCCGCAACGGCCCGGAGGGTTCGCCGTCGGACGTGTCGAAGTTCTTCACCTCCGGCGGCTACGACGTCGGCGGGCTGCGCACCGGCTCCGATGTCGTTCTCGACTTCACCGTCGACGTCCCCCAGGACGGCACCTACGACCTGAGCGTCTTCGCCAACTCGCTCAACACCTACGGGCTGGTGCAGGAACAGGGGTCGACCAACGTGTTCCTGCGCGTCGACGGTGGCGCCGAACAGGAGTTGTTCCTGCCACTGGGCTACAAGTGGGTGGTCTGGGACCACGCCGACACGAGCGTGAAGTTGACCGCGGGCCGGCACACCATCTCGCTGGCAGCGCGAAGCCTCGACGGAAGCCGCGCGACCAGGGGTGACGCGATCGTCGACCGGATCACGCTCGCCCTGCCGAACCCGGCTGCCCGCGCCAGCTACGAAGCGGAACTGGCGGACCTCGCCGGTGCGACCCCGCTGTACGCCGACCCCCGCATCAAGGCCCGTAGCGTCTCAGGCTCCGGGGTCGTGGAGGTCACTCGCGGTGACTCCGTCACGTTCTGGGTCTATTCAGCCGACGATGCCGAGTCGACCATCACGGTCCACACGCTGGCTGGCGGCAATGGTGATCTGACCGTCAACGGCCGCACCGTTCGTCGCGTTGCCGGGCCGTCGTCGGCCGCGGCGGTCTCGTTGTCCGGCGGGGTGAACAAGGTGACGGTGACCGGCAAGGCCGGAAAGCTGCTCCTGGACCGGATCGAGGTGGAGTCCACGCAGGGCCACCTCGACGTGGTCGAGTACGAAGCGGAGCAGGCACGGATCTCCGGAACGGCGGAGACCACGGCGCTGTCGTTGGCCAGCGGCGGAAAGGCGGTCAGCGGCATCGGAGGTGAACCGGGGAACGAGAACATCCTGACCTTCACCGTCGATGTCGATCGCGCCGGCGTCTATGCCATGCGAGTGAGGTACGCCAACCCCGAGCAATCGCAGGCCTCGCACTACAACCCGAACCCCATGACCCGCCGGGCCGATCTCTCGATCAACGGCGCCGATGCCGAGAGCGTGCTCTTCCCTGGTAGCTTCCACCGGAACAACTTCTGGGAGCTCACCGTTCCGGTGGAGCTGAAGAAGGGCCAGAACACCATCTCGTTCTCATCCCAGGAGGCCCGCAACTTCGACGGGGTGACGTACAGCGACAACCTCTGGCCCGGCATCCTGCTCCGCTCGAAGTACGCGCCGACAATCGACAAGATCTCAATCGCCAAGTTCAGCAGTCCACGGTAACCACGACAATGACCGCACTCGCGGCGGCCTGAACGCCCGTACGGCCAGCCGGTCCACCAGCGTGGGTCGGCTGGCCGTACGGCCAGCGCCGGCACTGCCGAACCGCTTCGGCGGTCGGGTTTCTCAGTGACGACAGGAGGAACCGTGGTCACGATCGGCGATGTCGCCCGGGCAGCCGGGGTGTCCCGCAGCACGGCGTCATACGCTCTTTCCGGCAAGCGAGCGATCTCAGGCGAGGTGCGCCAGCGGGTCCACGAAGCCGTCCGCCGGCTCGGCTACACACCCAACGCCGGCGCCCGAGCGCTGGCGACATCGCAGACGATGGTGATCGGCCTGCTCGCGCAGTTCCTGGACGACGAGTTCGCCCCGGCCATGCTGCAGTACATCCTGGGCGTCTCCAACGCGGGCCGCGAGCTCGGCTATGACACGCTGCTCATCACCGAAGCCGACGGAGCAGCCGCCCTGCACAGGATCACCGAATCCCGCATGGTCGATGGCCTCGTCCTGCTCAACGTCGCCCACCAGGACGAACGCCTGCCGGTCCTGCGCGCTGCCCCCCAGCCCGGCGCCCTCGTGGGGCTTCCCGACGACTGCTCCGGTGTCGACGTATTCGACCTCGACTTCGAGGAAGCCGGCCGAGCGATGGTCGACCACCTCTATCGCCTCGGCCACCGGGAGATCATCCTGATCTCCCAGCCGGAACTCGTCGTCGAGCGCGGCGGCGCATACGTCTGGCGGCTGCAGAACGCAGCGCTGGATCAGGCGCAGCGGCGCGGGATCGTGCTGCACGCCGTCTTCGGCGAGTCACGGCAGCCAGCGGTCGGTCGGTCACTCAACGCGGCGCTCGACGCACACCCGAACGCGACCGGCCTGCTCATCAACAACGAGGCAGCGGCCGCGGCGCTGCCGATGGTGCTGCACCTGCGTGGCCTCGACGTTCCGCGAGACATGTCAGTCATCGGCCGCTACTCGGACGAGTTCACGCAGATCTTCGCCCTGCCCTATTCGTCCATCGACAGCGCCCCCGACCGCCTGGGGCGCCTAGCCGTCCGTCAACTCGTGCACAGAATCACCTCAGAGGCACAGAGGGAAGAGCCCCACGTCCTGAGACTGCTCGCCCCAGAGTTCGTCGACCGGGGAAGCAGCGCACCCCCACGTGCGTAGGCCTCTGATCGTCGTTCGAGGACAGGCGCTCGATTCGGCGGCCGGGACGCTCAATTCCCGGCGCCCCGTGTCGAAGCTTTGCCCAGATGGTTACGGGATGATGCCGCGGCGGCGGCCTTCGGCGACGGCGGCGGTGCGGTTGTCGACATCGAGCTTGCTGAACACCTGGACGAGGTGGGACTTGACGGTGGCCTCGGTGATGAACATGGCCCGGGCGATGGCCTGGTTGCTGTGGCCCTCGGCGACCATCTGCAGGATCTGGGTCTCGCGTGGGGTCAGCGTCCGCCCAGGTGCGCGTACGCGGGTGATCAGGCGGGTGGCGATGGCGGGGGCGAGCACGGTTTCGCCCGCAGCGGCAGAGCGGATGGCGGCGAGCAGGTCGTCAGGTTCGGTGTCTTTGAGCAGGTATCCGGTGGCGCCGGCGGTGATGGCCGGCAGGATGTCGGCGTCGCTGTCGTAGGTCGTCAGGACCAGCACCCGAGGTGGTCGGGGGCGGGTGAGCAGCTGTCGGGTGACCTCCGCGCCGTTGATTCCCGGGCCCAGGTGCAGGTCCATGAGCACCACGTCCGGAGCGCCGGCCTCGGCCTGGGCGATCGCGTCGACGCCGGTGGCGGCCTCCCCGACGACCGTGATGCCCGGATCGGCGTCCAGCGCCGCCCGCAGCCCGCGGCGGACGATGGGGTGATCGTCGACGATGAGGACGCGGATCGGTTCGGCGGGATGGGGCGCGCGGGTCACGAGGGTTCCCCTTCGGTAGGGATGGAAGCGCTGATCGCGGTGCCGTGTCCGGGAGCGGATTCGACGACGAGCGTGCCACCGACTGCGGCCAGCCGGCGGCGCATGGTGGCCAGGCCCAGGCCTGTGCCGGTCGTGGGGCTGAGCGGCTGGCCGGGGTCGAACCCGCGCCCGTTGTCGACGATGTCGAGGCTGACCGCCCCGGGCAGGAAGGTCAGGGTGAGGTCCACACGATCGGCGGCGGCGTGTGCGCGGACGTTGGCGATGGCCTCCTGCCCGGCCCGGAGCAGGGCGACCTCCACCGGGGTGGGCAGTGCGTAGGGAAGGCCGTCGACGGTGAGGCGGGCGTTGAGGCCGAGGCGGCGGGTGTCGTCGACCAGGTGTTCGAGGGCCTCGGTGAGTGGCCGGCCGGCCAGCGGGGCGGGGGTGAGGGCGCGGATGAGCCGCCGGGTGTCCTCCAACGCGGATTGCGCGGCCTCGACCGCGGCGTCCAGTTGGCGGTGGGCGTCCGGCGGGGCGTCCGGCCAGCGGCCGGCGGTCGATTTCACCAGCAGGATGATCGTGGACAGGCTCTGGGCGACGGTGTCGTGGATCTCGCCGGCGAGTCGTTCACGTTCGGCGAGCGTGCCGGCTTGGCGCTGCGCGGTGGCGAGTTGGCCCTGCGCGGCGGTGAGGTCGGCCAGCAGCCGCCTGGTCAGCTCGTTCTGCTGCCGCAGGTCCCGGTACACGGTCATGATCACGATGGCCACGCCGGCGCCGATGATCGGGCCGAGCACCGCAGGAAGACTCAGCCTGCCCTCATGCGCCGAGAACGCGGCGACGGCCACCGCAGCCAGCCCCGCGACGACCAACGGCCCGAGCGCCCGCGGGAGTAGCTGCATGGCCAGCAGGAACAGGGCGAACGCCAGCCACACGAAGTCCACCGACAAGGCGGCCAGCCCGAACCAGCCGGCGGCGAGCCCGGCGAACCACAGCCAGGCCACCCCGGGCCGCCGGGCCCGCCGGGCGAGCAGAACCCCCAGCAGGTACCACAGCGCCACCGCCGCCACCACGGTGATCAGCACACCGACGGGCTGACGGCCGGACCACACGCTGCGTACGGCGCCGACGAGCAGCAGCGCGACGAACAAGGCGTGTTCGGCCCGGCGCAGCAGGGTCAGTGTGACCGCCGCGACACGCGGCTGCGGTTGATCCATGACTCTGTCGACCGTAACGGCCGCTGGGTGGCTTGGCCTCCAACTTTCGATGGGCGCCGCCATACCTCATTCGCCTCCGCAGGTCCCAGCCTCGGTGCGATGGCACCGGCGGGGTAGGCAGCGAAGCTGGCAACATGTTCATCGCAGTACGTGATCTTCGATTCGCCCGGGGCCGATTCGCCCTCCTCGGCGCCGTCATCGCGTTGATGACGTTGATGGTGGTTCTGCTGACCGGGCTGACTGCGGGACTGGGCGCGGCCAGCGTGTCGGCGGTGGCGGCGCTCCCCGTCGACGACATCTCGTTCCAGCGGCCGACCGACGGCCAGCAGGTGTCCTTCGCCACCAGCAACCTACCGGCGGAAGCGGTCGCCACCGTGGCGACACAACCCGGGGTGACCGGCGCATGGGCGCTCGGCGCGTCAACCACCCGGCTGCAAGCCGAGGACCGCGCCACGACGGTGACCCTGCTCGGCGGCGATCCCGCGCTGTATCCGGCACTGCGGCAGGGCCGGGCACCAGCCGACGCCGAGGTGGCCCTCACCGCCGACCTGGCCGAGGCGCAGTCGGTGTCGGTCGGCGACCTCGTCACCGTCGGCGGGCAGCCGGTCAGGGTGGCCGCGGTCGTGGGCAGCACCTCGTTCAACCACCTACCCGTCGTGTACACCCCGATCAGCACCTGGCACGACCTGGCCGGGGCGGACACCATCACCGCCGTGGCCTCGACCCGCGACGACGAGGCCAGCGCCGCTGCGGACCCCGCCGGCATCACCACCGTCAGCCGTGACCAGGCATTCACCGCAGTCGGCGGCTACGCCTCCGAGCAGGGGTCGCTCAACCTGATGCGCGGCCTGCTGTTGGCGGTCTCCGCCCTGGTCGTCGGCGCCTTCTTCACCGTCTGGACCATGCAGCGCGGCACCGACCTGGCAGTGGTCCGCGCCCTCGGCGGCAGCCGCGGCTACCTGCTGCGCGACGCCCTGGCTCAGGCCGGGATTGTCCTGCTGCTAGGCGCCGCCGTCGGTGCCGGCGCCGCCGCCGGCCTGGGCGCGGTGGCCGCCCGGGTGGTGCCGTTCGTCCTGGACGCCGCCACGGTCGGCACCCCGCTCGTGGCGATGGTCGCCGTCGGCGCGCTCGGCGCCGCCTTCTCCGTACGCCGGGTCAGCACCGTCGACCCGCTCACCGCCCTGGGGGCAGCCCGATGACTCTCACCCTCACCGACGTCCGCCTCACCTACCCCGACGGTGACCGCCGCCTGATCGCGCTCGACGGGGTCAACCTGCGGATCGCCGCGGGTGAACTGGTGGCGGTGACCGGTCCGTCCGGCTCCGGAAAATCCAGCCTGCTGGCGGTCGCCGGCGCACTGACCAGCCCCGAATCCGGCACGGTACGCATCGAGGACACCGACGTCACCTCCCTCGATCAGAAGGGCCGCGACCGGCTCCGGCGCGAACGGGTCGGATTCGTCTTTCAGCAGGCCAACCTGCTGGCCTCACTCACCGCCCTCGACCAGCTCCTGCTCTTCGCACACCTGTCCGGCGCATCCCGGCGCTCGGCCGAGCCCCGTGCCCGCCGGTTGCTTGATCGAGTAGGTCTCGGCGGTAAGGCGGACAAGCGTCCACACCAGCTCTCCGGCGGGGAACGCCAGCGCGTCGGGGTCGCCCGCGCGTTGATGGGAAGCCCCGCCGTGTTGCTGGTGGACGAACCCACCTCCGCGCTTGATCACGATCGCGGCGAGGTCGTGGTGCGTCTGCTGCGCGACATCACCCACGAGCAGCAGGTGGCGACCGTCATGGTCACTCACGACCTGCAGTACCTGCACCTGGCGGACCGGATGGTGGCGATGCAGGACGGAGCGATCGCCGCCCGGCCCGTTCAGGTATGACCGCGGCAACTGGCTCGCATGATCTCCTGCGTCGTGCAGTTACCGGCGCCCCAGCCCGGCGCGGTCCGCAGCCGGCCGAGGCGGCCCCGGCTCTCACGAGAGGGCGCTGTCGAGGGTGTGCCTGGGCAGATTCAGCCACCAGGATGCCGCGGAGCGGGGCTCGGACGGGACGGAGGCGTCGTCGCGTACGAACTGGAGCATCCGTTCGTTTCGTGCGATGCCCAGCGCGTAGACCAGCCCGACCAGGGCCGTTGCGTGCGTGCCGCCGCGGCGCTGCTGCCATCGGACGGCGTGGTGCTCGATCGCTCGTCTCCAGTAGTGGTCGCCGCTGCGGCCGCCGATGTGTCCGATGGCCTGGGTGGCTGCGAGTGCGATGGGGGAGGGGAGCCCGTTCGCCGTGGTCAGCCGTTCGATCACGGGGCGCTGTTCCGACGTGCCGATGATCCGGAGAGATTCGATCATGGTCAGCGCTTCATCCAGCGGGCCACTGGTGGCGCCGATGATCAGTTCGGAGGTGAGCGCCGCGGCGAGTGGCTCGCGGTACGGCGTGCCGGACAGCAGCATCGCGGCGTACAGCCGAACGTCGAAGACCGGGCTGAACAGCATCTCGGCCAGTAGTACCGGGAGTAGCCGGTCCTTGAAGTTGGGTACCTCGACCGGTGTCCGCGCCATTGTCGCTCCGGAGATCCGTGCGACGAGCAGGCGCGCGGCCTCATCCTTGGCGGGGCTGCCTGGGGCCGCCAGTGCCTGGTGCGCCATCGGATCGAGGGCCACGGCGCGGCTGAGGTGCGCCTTGGCGTTGGTGGAGATATCGGCGGGGAGTCGTCGTAGCAGCTCCGTGGCGAGCGGCTGCGCCCCCTCATAGGACGCTGGGTCGAGTACCAGTTCGTGGACGATCGGCACCAGCCGCCGTAGCTGCGGTCGGGTGAAGTGTCCGTACCGCAGCTTGCGGATGCAGCCGAGCAGGGCTCCGTACTGCGCCCGATCGTTGGTGGGGCTGGCGAGCTGTGCCAGCAGGTGTTGGCTTGCGTCCGGGTGGGGGCTCCCGTCGAGGACGCTCACTGTTTCCACGAAGACCTGATTGGTCCGGTCGGCGGCGAGGGCAGCACAGGCGGCGATGGCGGCCTGTTGACCAACGGGATGGGCGAGCAGACGGTGGAAGGCTTCGTGGCGCTGCATCCATGGCACGCCGTCGGCGACGATCATTTCCTCCAGCAATCGCTCCGCCATTTTGCTCCAGGCTGAGCGTGGGGTGATTACCTGGCGCGGGGCGGCGGCGAGGTGGGCGGTCAGCTCATCCCATTCCAAGCCCGTCACGACGCTGTCCGAGAGGACAATCTCCAACAACTGCTCTACGCGCTCGGTCGTGTCCGCGCTCCGCCCGTCAGCACCTCTGCTCAATAGTGGAGAAGTGCTGACCGCCGGCGCGAAGTAACGGTAGATGGTGTCGAGAAGTGCGACGAGACTGCCGGCCGGCAGGTCGAGCAACTGTTCGTATCGCCGCACCGCGAGGTGCGGGACGCGCACAACAGCAGTTTCCCAGCGGGAGATGCGGTAGACGCTGGTGCGTTCTCGCCAGCATCCACCTTGAAATGCGTCAGCGAAGGAGGTCGCTGCGGTCCAGGCCCCCTGCTTTCCGTACAGACGGTTGATGCGGAGCAGCCAGGCGGCCCGGTCCTGGTGGGGCGGCCAGCCGGGCCGGTTGGCCGGTTGGCGGGGTGAGTTGGGCGGTCGGCCACGGCGGGACGTGCGTCGATTTTCGCTCCCCACTACGCATTTATTGCATGCCTGACTCCGGGGTGCAACAGCGCGGCTACGAACTGACATTCGACATATCTTTGAATGACTGCCCAACCAGTCCCGCCAATATCCGGGTTGATGGTCAAAGGCCGGAATTTTCCGTTTTCGATGGTGGCTTCGCCGCCGTCCGGTAAGCAGCCGCCCAGACGTCAGCAGGAGGACGGATGGACATTTTTCGACCTACGAGGGTGTCGGTTGGGTCGATGTCTCGTATCCCGCGGCCCCGCAGCGCCACCGAAGGTACCAGTCCGCAGCCGCCCCAGTTGCCGCGCATGCCAGCGCTGGAGGAGGCGATCCGGACAGTACCCGTCCCGGGGGCGCCGCCGCCGATGTCCCGTGAGGGGGCCGCTGTGGGTCTGGCTTTCCTCGACATGGTGCTGCGGCAGAACCACATCCGCCGACTCACCGAACGACTGTCATTCGTGGAGCACGGGGTGGCGAGCAGGACCACCGAGGTCGACGTCCGGTTGAGCCTGCTGGACCCGGCTCAGCGCGAGGCCTGTCACCTGTTTCAGCGACTCAGCAGTCGCAGTGCTCGCAGCCCGGAGCAGGAGCGGACTGCCACACCGACGATCTGGGTGCCGGTGACCCGCATCTCGCGGCTGAGCGTCGCGCCGATCGACGTCGTCGACGCGGCAGGGAGCAAGCTTCCCCGCCTGACGCAGTACGAGACGTCCCGGCTGCTCGCGTCGGGTCTCTACCGGCTGTTGAAAGGGATTCTCTCCGGTCTGCCGGAGTCGCGGCGGCCGTCCAACGTCAGTCGGCTGTTCCGTGAGGAGCAGGCCCGATGGCTCATCCAGGCTGCCCTGATCGCCCTGCTGACCGAACGGAGCAGGCCCCTGAGTGACATCGAGCGCCACGAGCGCGAGTCCCATGCGGCTCCGCAGGCCGGTGGTGCGGCGGGTCGTGACTGCCGCGATCTCGTCCTTTCGGTGCTGCGGGAGTACGAACCGCAGTTGGAGCCCTACGCCAATCTGCTCGACGTGGCCCTCAATGACTACCTTCTGGTCGCCGCCTTGGACCTGACCAAGGACGACCACCTGTTGAGCTACGACGCGCCGGTGCATCTGCGCGAGCAGCGTCCCTTGAGCGACGCCCTTCGGACGTGGTTCCGCTCGACCTCGGCCCGGTACCACGTCCAGTACCTCGCCCGGATACCCGCGAACCTGCGCTCGTATCACGTGGTCGCAGAGACCGAGCCCGGTGTCCACATCGAAGGAATGTCGCTGGTGACCGACTCGGACGGGGCGAAGGCGAAGGAGTTGGCCGCAGATCTTCGGGTGCTCGGCAGCCGGCGGCGCAGCCACAAACCCGGCAGACAGACCGAAACTCGCCTACTGGAGCTCGAACTGCAGGCGGCGCTCGGCGGGCTCTCCGAACTGCTCCGCACCCGGCAATGGGACGCCGGCCAAGCCGGGCTGGACATGCCGGCCGACGCGCTTGGGGGAAGCAGGCGCCTGGCCGCGCTCTACCTGTCGGCCGAGCAGTTGGTGAACAAGCAGGACCGGGTCGAGGCACCCCTGCTGAGCGACCCCTCCATCACCGCTGAGAGCCTCGAACAGGCCGCCGACGAGATTGAAGACCAAGAGGTCGGCTCTGACTTCTCCGTGGAGAACGACCCGGCAAGCAGCCGGGCCCATGCCTACTGGCGGCACGGCTCGACACGGCCGTTCCGCGGCGACCACACCAGCGTGAAATGCACACTGACCCTGCGGGATGCCACCGGAGGGCGTCCCGGCAGCGTCATCGCGTACGCCGTCGGCGTGGCCGCCACGATCTACCTGATCAGCGCCGTGCTGTCACAAAATCCATGGCCGTACGGTGGTGTCACGGACGGGCCAGCGAACGCCGACGCGGTGGTCGCCGTGCTGCTGCTCGTGCCCGGGTTCCTGTACACGAGGCTGGAGTTGCCGCTGCGCCACACCATTCTCGGGCACCTTCGCAGGCTGTCCCGGCGGCTCGCGCAGCTGTCCATCGGCTCGGCGGTCGCCGCCTCCGCCGTCATCGCCGCCGGCCTCCAGGGCCGAGCACTGGGCTGGATCCTCGGTCTCGCCACAGCTCTCCCGCTACTGGCGGCGGCACTGCTGCACTGGCGTCTCGCCAAGCAGCGCGACCTCGCACCCGCTCGAATCTCCGCTCCGAAATGGCTGCAACCCGAGGCGGGCATCGAAGCTCCGATGGACGCCGTCTACCAATCGTCTGGATGGCACCATGAGTGAAGAAGAAGAAGCCACCTCCCCTTCCGCGCTGGCCGACCTCGCCCGAGCCGGGTTCCTGATGGCCCGACAGTCTCTGATGCAGGTGAACTTCGAGGTGCACCACGTTCGGGACCGAAGCGGCTATCTCCATGACCTGTTCGACCACAGGCTGCGTGCGGTACGCGCCACAACGCCCCCCACCGGCCGTAACCACGAAGGCGGCAACGGCGAGGTGTCTCCGCCCGAAGGCCAGACCCCACGCGAGACCCTGTCCTCGGCTGCCAACGGAATCGGCCTGGTCATCGGAACGTACGTCGGCGCGCTGCCGCAGGACATGCAGAGCCGGCGCCAGGGCAGCGACCTTCCGGTGGCCCTCAGAGTCGATCACGTGTCACCGGACGAGTGGGTCTTCCAAGGCACCGCGTGGCCCAACCCCGCCTTCATCTACGAGTCCGTCCGCAGATTCGAGGGTCTGATCCTGGTAGAGGAGAAGACCGCCCAGTGGTCGAGCTTCCAGGGCTGGGCGATCGCCGAGCTGATCGCGGAAATCTCCAGGGTCGCCGCCGACAATGACTCACCTCTGCTGTCCGTGCAGGGTCCGGTTCACCTGCCTGCCCGCGGCGAGGACAGGGAATGGCCGGTGCCGTCCGTCGTCGCGGTGCGCTTCACCATGGCGCTGCCACGATCCAACGCGGAACGACGGCTCTCGCTCGCCGAAACCTTCTCGGAGTTCGCCAGCAGACGCGGGTACGGCTTCTGGCTCGCCGACACCCGGCCCGGCCACCGGCAGGGCAACTGGTACCTGGTCCGCCCGTACGACCGATCGAAAGTTGAACAGTATGCGGACGTGACCCGGTGCGACGAGGTGGAACCGCAGTGCTGCCTGCCCGTCACCTTCGTCGGCCCCGCACGCGTCGGATCCACCAGCGCGATCATGTCCTACCTTCGTGAGTTCCCGGAACTAGGCGTGCTGGCCTGCGCGATCACCTCGCTGGACGACCTCGCCTTCATTCACCTGCAACTCGCGGTCAACCGGCTCCCCACCGGAGGCCTCGACGAGTTCGAAGCCGAACTGCGCCGGCGCATCCGATCGGCGCACGGAGACGACGCGGAAGGCCGCACCAGCGCTCCCCAGGAGATCCTCCCCGAGATCCTGCCGTTGGTAACCGGAAACAGCGCCGGAAAGCCCGACCGAAAGAAGCTTGCCGGCCTGACCGAACGCGCGGGCGACTACCAGTGCCTCACCGGACCGACCATGCTGGTCCAACCTGGTGAGGGCAGCGACCGCCTTCCCCTCTGGTTCTCCTGGCGGGCGGTCGGCACCGACGCCGGCCTCGCCGCACCCTTGATCGCCTTCATGGACGCGCTCAAGGCGATCGGTCTGGCTCCGGCCGGGGGCGCCGAAGAGGAGGTGGGGAACCACCCGAATCTCGACTACCTGGTGTGCCGCGACGTGGGAGAGTCGACGCTGCGGGGGAGAGGCAAGATCTCGCTTCCCCGTCACATCCTGCATCAGTCCCCCGACCCCAGACCCGACGTCCTTGGTGCCAGGATCTCCACCAGCCTCGAGGATGCCTGGCGCGCGGAACTGAGCCGACACGCACTACCGGGCGGCGTGGAAGTCTCGGTGGCGTGGGTCGAGTACCGGCTCAACAACTCGACCACGTTGATGTGACGTCGATGGACCAGACCCTCACCCAGGCGGTCCAGCCCGCGAGCATCGCGTCCCGGTTCACGTCGAGAGCAGCTTACGGAGTTGGTCGTCAAGCCCGATGAGCCGTTGCAGCGACGACGGCGCGTCGGTGGCCAGCGTGCGTACGGTGTGCATGACGTCGTGACGGAGGTTGATGAGGGGCGCCGATACCTCTTTCTCCCACTGGCCGGCGCTGTAGCTTCCAAAGCCGCTACGAATCGGCTCGGTCTTCTTCACCACGTTCATCAGGTCGGTAAAGTCCATCGCCGCGACTACATCCGCCACGACATCGTCACGTGCCTCGGCGGCGAGGCGTTCCCGGATGCGTTCCCGCCGCGACTCCCGCAACAGCTCCAGCGCCTTGTCCTGGTCGTCGAAGAACCCCCGCGTCCGCTCGGCGAGGGTGAGTTCCAGTGTGCTGACCAGCAGGTAGAAGTACGTCCGTGCCGGCTGTTTGTTGAGGTCGGCCGGGCTGACGATCCCGACGATGTCGTGGCCATCGACGACGAACAGGAACTCGGCGTTACGAAGGGCGGGCAACAGAGCGGCCAGCGGGGTGTCGCCGGCGATGACCCGGGATGCGGTCAGCGGGCGGGCCTGCGCGGCCAGGGGACCACTGCAGTCAACCAGGTCGACGCGGCGTACGTAGCCGCAGATCTCCCCGTCTCGGGTGACGGGCGCGTAATCGAAGCCAGCATCGGCCAACGCCCCGGCGACGTCCGAGGCGGGCGTGTCGACGCCGTAGCAGAGCACGCGAGCGATCGGTGTCTGCAGGTGTCGGGTGCGGATCGCGGTCGCAATGTCATCCGAGTACGGCAAGATCATGCCGACAGTGTGATTGCGCCGCCGGCCACGTTGACGGCGGGGTCGACGCGGCACTCGAGGGTCAGCTCCAACTGAACCGGCAGGGACACTCGGGCGAGATGCGGCTGCGGCGGAAGACCGCAGGCCCGGCCCAGCGCGGCCTCGCCGATGTCACCCGGGCAGCGTCCGCACCGGTCGGCGCGGCGTTCACGCGGACCGCCCACCGCGATCGCCCCGCTGACGGGCCACATCGAGCAACTGGTCGAGGGCATCCCGCGAACGGCCGGTCGCGATGGCCAGTGCCCCGAGCGGGTCGGCGTGCCCACGACCGGCCAGGTCCTCGAAGACCGCGAGCAGGTCGGACTCGAAGCCGTGGGCAGTCGCACCCCGTACCTCGGCCAGGTCGGCGAGCCGGCCTTCGATGTAGCGGCGCACCATCATCTGGTACGCCCCGACGCTCGGCAGGTCGTGGAACTCGGCCACCATGTCGTCGACCTGCCGGCCTATCCGGTGCAGAAGCGCCGAGGTGACGCCCCGTCGCCGGGTCTCGGGCGCCGCGTGGTCGGCGACGCGGATGACGACCTCGTCCGGTCCGGTGATCTCGTGCGATCCGACGTCGGTGTGCCAGCGGGCCGTGATGATGCAACCGTTGTCCTCGCGGGTCAGTTCACCGGCCCGGTCGCGCTTCTCCTGGGGCATGTGCTCCTGTCCTTCCTGCGCCTCGTGGGCGCCTGTTGCCCGGCCGCGGTGGGGCCGATGTCGTACCTGGTGCTTCTCAGGGCGTGGGGCTGGCCGCGGTCAGGACGCTGCCGAAGAACACCATGACGGTGAAGGCGATCATCGGGCCGACGAAGATGTAGCCCAGGACGAGACCGGCGACCGCCATGCCGTGCCCCGACCGGGTGCCGTCCCGGGTCTCCCGCAGGGCGAGGTGGCCGAGGACGACGGCCAGGATGCAGGGCAGCCCGAACAGGCACCAGCCGCCGAGCACGCCGAGAATCCCGAGCACCAGCGACGCCGTCGCCATACCCGACGTCAACGCGGGCTGCCCGGCGACCCGGAGCGCCGCCTGCGGGTAGCCCGGCTGGTAGGGCGCGACCGAGACCGGCGGGTACGCGCCGGCAGGTGCGGACACCGGCGGGTAAGGCCCAGGAGCGGCGGACACCGGCGGGTACGGCCCCGGGATCGCGGGGACCGGCGGCTGCGGGCGGGTGGGGTCGAAGCCGGGCTGCGGGTAGGTCATCGTTCGGGTTCCGTTCTTCCGTCGAGTCGGGTGAGCAGGAGGCTCACCTCGGTGTGCAGGCGACGCAGCTCGGCGGCCGTCGGCGCCAGCTCGTAGCAGTGGTGGTGAGCGGCTGCCGAGAGAGCCGCCCAGGCGAAGGCGACGCGGCGGGCGACGCCGACGCCGGGTCCGAGCCGGCCGTGCAGCATCAGCTGCTTCGCCCGGCCCTGCCGGCACGCGGCAACCGTCGGCTTGACCCGCCGCCAGTAGGCGTCGACGCCGCCCTCGAGCGCGAGCCGGATCAGGCAGGCGCACGCCCGCGGCCACCAACCGCCAATCACCGCGGTCGCGCCGAGCCCGCCGGCGCCGCGCAGCATCTGGTCGGCCGCCGCCAGGCAGCGCTGCGGCGCCGGCGCGGTCACGACCGGACCTCCGCGCCACCTGGGACCGTCACGCGAGGCGGTGACAGCACCTCCGTGAGGTGGCGGGCGTCCGCGACCAGACCGGGCAGGTCGAACAGGTACGCCCCGTGCACCCCCTCCTTGCACGCCCTGTACGCGCCCACCGCCCGTGACCCGTGCCAGCGGCCCAGGTAGCCGAGCACGTCACCGCCCCGGTCGGCGTCGTCGAACAGCGCCAGCGCGAGCGTGGTGTTCAGCCGCCGGGACGCGCCCACGATGGCCGCCTCGATCTCGTCGTGCGGCACACCACGGGCCACCCGCCGCCGCCACACGATCCGGTGGCAGGCCGCCTCGATCGCCGAGCGGCACAGCTCCGCCACCACCGGCCCGCGCACCTCGGCGGCGATCTCCTCGTTGCCGGCGAGGGCGTACGCGTCATCGAGGTGGCGGCGCACCGGGTCGGAGCCCGGCCGCAGCGTCACCACGGACCGCTCGGCGCGGGTCACCTCGACGATGCGGGACTGACCCAGGTCGAGCCGGCCGAGTGCGTCGGGCAGCCGGGTGTCGTGGGTGAAGACCACCACCTGCCGCTGCTCGGCCAGCTCGGCGAGCACCCGCGCCAGTCCGTCCACCTTGCCCGGGTCCATGCTCTGCACCGGGTCATCCACCACGATGAACCGGAACGGGCTCTCCGGCGCGCAGCCGCGCGGGAGGAACGTCGCCAGCCCGAGGGCGTGCATCTCACCCTGGCTCATCACGCCGAGCGCGGTGCCGTTGTCGGCGCCGTCCACGCTGACCGGGATCACCACCCGCCGTCGGGTGTTCGTACCCTCCAGAGTCATCGCCCCAAGTTCGACGTTGCTCTCCTGGCGCAGCTGCGCCCAGATCCGCTGCGAGTGCTCCGCGAACGGCGCCACCCGCTGGTTGCGCAGCTCCGCCCCGGTCGCCTTCAGCCACGCCCGCGCGGCCTTCACCCGGGCGAGGGCTCGTTCCCGCTCCGGCAGCCTCTCGGCCGCCGCGACCCAGGCCCGCAGCTCCCCGGCCGCCGCCGCCCAGCCCGTGTCGCGCCGGCGGAGCAGACCCTTCGCGTACGCCTGTGCGGGCTGCGCCGCCGCGAGCAGCGCCGGGTACCGCGCGGTCAGATGGTCGGCCAGCTCCTCCGGGCCGCCGGGAGTCAGCTGCAGCGCCGCAGCGGCGGCGTGCAGCTCGTCGACCGGCACGCCGGCAGCGTCGCCGTCGGGCACGTCCAGGTCATCGATCAGGTAGTGCGCCCGCTGCAGCAGCGCGGTCAGCCGGGCCGCGGCGGCCTGGGCGGCGAGCGTACGGTCGCGCAGCTCCGCCAGGGACGCCGCCGCGCTGGCCCGCCATTCGCCGTCGAGGCGGCCCGTGGCGCAGACCGGGCACGGTCCGTCACCCTGGTCGTCGTGGTGCTCGATGGCGAGGCGGAGCAGTTCGGCGCTGCGCAGCGACGCCCGCGACCGCCCGCCGTCGTGCCGGCGCGCGTCGGCGGCGGCCTCCCGCAGCTGCCCGGCGAGGCGGGTCACCTCGTCGGCGTCGGGCAGCTGCATCGCCACCAACCGCCGGCACAGCAGCACCGCCTCGTCCGCGGTCAGCTCGTCCGGCTCGTCGAGGATCGCCGTCAGCGCCGCCAGGTCGGGACGGGTCACGAGCAGTGCTGCCGCCCGGCGCGCCCGGTCGTCCGGCACCTCGGCAATGGTGGCGGCGAGGGTGGCGCGCTGTGCGCGTACCCCTTTGATGGCGGCGTCGAGAGGGCGTCCGGCGGCCATGAGCCGCCGATCGGCGTCGGTGATCGCCTCCAGGCCGAGGATCGCCGAGATGGCGTCGAAGAGCTGGCTCTGCGTGCCGGCGGTGAGCCGGCCCAGCTCGGCGGCGGTGAGGAACGGGCGGTACAGCTCCAACGGCCGGGCCAGCCCCAGCTCGGCGAGATCCTTGTGGCTGCCGTGCGCGCTGGTGACGCTCACCTCGGCCTCGCCCAGCTCCGCCCCCGCCGGCCATTCGCGGACCACCCGGGTCGGCGGGGCGACCCCGTCGATCCGCAGCTCGACGGCGATGCGGCACGGGTCTCCGGCGTGCAGGTTGCGCCACCCGGTACGCCACACGCTGTTGCGGTCGGCCCAGCGGGCGCTGTCCCCGGTCAGGGCCAGCTCCACCGCCTCGGCGAAGCTGGACTTGCCGGAGCCGTTGCGGCCGACCACCACGGTCAGCCCCGGGCCGGGTTCGATGGGGAGGGTGCGCTGCGGGCCGACGCCGCGGAACCCGGCGACGGTGACCGACGAGAGCCAGATCCGCTCCGCCGGCTCGTCCGCCGCCGTACGCGGCGGCTCCAGGGCGGTCCGCTCGCCGGTGAGCGCCGCGTCCAGGTCGTCCTCACCACTGAGCGCGGCGAGGACCACCTCGGCGGTGTCATCGGGTACGCGGTCGGCGGCGAGCCGATCGAAGATCAGGTCGACCAGGGGTTCGGTGCGGTTCATCGGACCTCCGCTGTGAGCGGGCGGGCAGGGCGTGTGGTGCCGCCGCCGCGACTCGGCCTGTGCTGGCTGCGGTGGCGATGCGGCAACGTCGGGTAACTGCCTCTATCTGTGGATCGGTGCTCAAGCCGCCAGTGCAACGTGCCAGTCGCGCAGGAACGCCTCGACCAGGTCGTGCGCCCGGACAGCCTCTTCGACCGGGCTGACCGGGTGGATCTCCTGATCGGCGGAGCAGGACACGGGCTTCGCGGCCCAGACCTCGGTGAAGTCGGGGCGGCCGTCGTTGCCGGTGAGGATGGTGAACGGACTGTTCTCGTCGAAGTCGTCGGTGAGGTAGCAGGTGATGACGAAGGGCTCCTGCTGGGGGATGTTCTTCGGGTCGTACGGGTAGGTGTCGCTGCTGTCGGGGATGCCGTCGCCGTCCTGGTCGGCCGGCGGCGTCAGGCTCGGAGTCGGGGAAGGCGGCGAGGTCGACGGGCTGGCCGACGGCGTCGACGGGGCAGCTGCCGTCGTGCCGTCGTCGCTGCACTCGGTGAGGCCAACTGCCGCGAGCGCGGCGGCGAGAATCAGACCAGCAGGCCGGCACCCAAGCAGGCCGGGACCGGCCCAACGGGCGTGGTCGGAGTCGGGGCGAATGAACGTCATCGTCGTCTCCAGGCGCGTGCGGTCTACGGATCGACAGCTCGTCGATCCGCTGCTGGTGGATGGTGGGATCCGCCGGAAGCGGACTGCCGACCACCTGCCCGCCGTGAAGCGACGGGCGGGTGCGTGGTCGCGAGGGGCGTCGCCAGAGTCGCTGTGGAGCTGATGCCGGCGGCGAAGCAGGCGACGGCACTGGGCAGCCGAGCGCCAGCTAGCGGGCGAGGCTGGCGTGCCAGTCCCGCAGGAACGCGTCGACGAGGGCGTTCGCTCGCGGGCGCACGTCGAAGGCCTCGTCGAGCCGGCGCCGGGCCATGTGGGAAAGGCCGTCGGCGGCCTCGTTGAGGGCGTGCCCGCTGTGCCCCTTGACGTGCTGGAAGCACAGATCGGGCCGCCGGCTCACCTGCTCGGCGAGCCGGACCAGTGTCGGCTGGTCGGCCCACCGGCGCGGCCGCAGGCTGTAGCCGGCCGGCATCGCGGCCACCTCGCCGGCCTGCCAGCGGCACAGCCAGCGCAGCGCGACGACGCTGTCCAGCAGCACCGTCATCCCCGCCGGCACCTCCTCGTACGCCGACAGCAGGAAGTCGACCGCCCGCAGCTCGCTGATCAGCACCCGGGACGGCCCGGTCGGGTCGAGCCGACCGGTGCCCCGGCCGCGCAGGCCGTAGTGGCCGTCGCTGACCACGTACGCGATGCCGCCGGCGCGCCCCTTCCAGCTCGCGTCGGTTGCGGCGACGACCGGCGCGGACGCCGCCGCCCAGCGGTTCACCCGGCCGCAGCCTCGCTGTTCGTCCGGCTGCGGCCGGCAGGCCGTGCCGTGGGCGGCGGCGAATCGCTCGGCGGTGTGGAGGAGATGCTCGGCCGAGGCGAGCTCGTCGTTGTGGACGGCGGTGAGCGCGAGGGCTAACGCGTCGCCGATCCGCTGGCACTCGTCACAGGTGGTGCGGCGGGCGTAGTGGCGGAGCGGAACGGCACGGGCGTGCAGCGGAGCGGGGAGCAGCTGCAGGGCGCGGAGGAACTCATCGGGACGCACGACGCCTCCTGACGTCTCGCGGGTGGGGGATGGAGTCAGAGCACCTTGATCGAATCGACCTGGAGCAGCGGCACCGTCGTCGAGCCGCCGATCTGGGTGTCGTAGCTGTACGAGCCGAGGACCGTGACCTTGGCGCGGAAGATGTCGTCCTCAACGAGGTTCGCCAGGCCCGACTCAGAGCCGGAGAGCATGGTGTTGGTCTCGTAGTCGTACTTGTCCGGCATCCGTCGGTCGGCCACGTCGGCGCGGAACGTCTCGGTCCCGGTCGCCGCGTCGAACTGGGTCACCCGGCCGTACACGACGTAGTGCTCGCCGAGGTGAGCGTCGGGATTCTTGGCGATGAGCTTCCACTGCCGGGCGCTCAGCGTCTTGTACGACGGCGGCTTCGGCTTGAGTGGCGGCGTGGTCGTCGTCGGCGACGGAGCGGCGCTGGTGGGAGCCGCCGTCGTGGGGGCGGCGCTGGTCGGCGTCACGGTGGTTGGCGCGACGGTGCTCGGGCTGGCGGACGTCATGGCGCTGCCGGCGGTGGGCTTCGCGCCATCGCCCGTTGTAGCGATGACGGCGCCGCCGATGCTGAGGGCGATGACGAGCGCGATGCCACCGACCGCCCAGGGGATCACGGTGGAGCGCCTGGCCAGGCTGGGCGGACCGGCGAGGGTGGTGCCCTGAGGCGGGCTGGCGGGCGTGGGATCGGCAGCGGCCGCCGGATCGGGCATGTAAGGCGGTACTCCGGACTGGTCGGCCGGCTGGCCAGGCGACGTCGGGCTGGTCTGATCGGTCATGGCGATCTCCTCGGTGAGCAGGGGTGACGGGCACAGGAAAGGAGCGGGGCGGGCGATGGTGCCCGCCCCGGGCCGAGCGGTGGATCAGGTGAGGGAGACGGTCACGCCGCCGGAGAACATCGAGTCGTGGAGCTCGAGCTTGGCGAGCTTCACGTCCTTCGGGATGTCGAACACGAACACACCGGTCACCTGGTTGCCCGGGTTGATCTCCTCGAAGAAGGTGCTCTGCTCCTTGTTGGCGTAGAGGCCCGCCTCGGTGTCGGACGAGTACTCGGTGCCATCGGCGGTGTAGGCCTTCTGGCTGCTGCCGTCGAGGGTCTGCGGCTCCTTGCCGATGTTCTTGACGTTGATGGTGATCAGGCAGAACTGACCCTGGGCCTTGTCGCCGAGCATCGAGGTCCCGACCTTCGCGACGCCGCACTTCGACGACTTCACCGTGAACTCGAACTTCCCGTCCCGGGCCGGCTGGCCGATCTTCGCCGTCTTCGGCTTGTCGTCGCCCTTGGCGCCGCCGGCGTCGGCCTTGGTGTCGGTGCCCTCGTCGGTGCTGCCGGCGCCGCAGCCCAGCGCGACGAGGCCGGTGGCGATCAGGGCGAGGGTCGTGGTCTTGCGCATCGTTTTCCTCCTGCTGTGAACGTGGCGGCGTCAATAAGAGCATCATCCGTGAACGCTGTCAACAGACATGATGCTTGACAGGTGTGACACACTACGGAGGTGCAGGAGACACCGACCATCACGGCGGCGGAGATCGCCCGGCTCGCCGGGGTCGGTCGTGCCGCAGTCAGCAACTGGCGCAAGCGGCACGCCGACTTCCCCGCCCCGGTGGGCGGCACGGCGGCCAGCCCAGAGTTCGACCTGACCCAGGTCGAGCAGTGGCTACGCACCCAGGGCAAGCTCCCCCAGCTGGCTACCGCCGACCGGTTGTGGCGGCACCTCGCCGCGGCCAGCGAATCCCCAGCCGCCGGCCTTGCCGCCATCGGGGCCTCGCTGCTGGCGCGGCAACGCGGGCAACGTCCCCGCCGACCAGCGGATTCGTACCTGAAGTCGCTGCTGCCCGACGTTGACGCTCTCGCCGAGGAACTTGGTCCGCTGGGCGCCTTCGATGAGCTGTGGCAGCGGTTCTCCGCACCGGGGCCCGGCCGCCCGTTTGCCACTCCCGACAACCTGGCCGACCTGATGGTCGGGCTCGCTGGCGTCGGTGGCGGCACCGTCCTCGACCCTGCCACCGGCTCCGGCGCCATTCTGCGGGCCGCCGTCCGCGCAGGCTGCACCTCGGTGTACGGACAGGAGATCGACGAGGACCTGGCCCAGCTCGCCGGACTGTGGCTGGCCCTGCGTGATGTGCCTGCGGAGATCCGCACCGGCGACTCGCTGCGCGCCGACGCGTTCGCAGGCCGCACCTTCGACGCGGTGGTCTGCCACCCGCCGTTCGGCGTCACGAACTGGGGCGACGAGGAACTTGCCCATGATTCCCGCTGGATTGTCGGCACCACTCCGCGTACCGAACCCGAGCTGGCCTGGGTGCAGCATGCCCTGGCCCACCTGCCGGTCGGCGGGCACGCCGTGCTGCTGATGCCGCCCACTGTGGCCAGCCGGCGCGCCGGCAAGCGAATCCGCGGGGAGTTGCTGCGTAGAGGGCATCTGCGCGCTGTCATCGCGCTGCCGTCGGGGGTCGCCGCGCCGCACGGCGTACCGCTGCACCTGTGGGTGCTTCGGCGGGCTGCGGCCGACGCGCCGCCACTGGCGCGGGCGCTGCTGGTCGACGCGGCGGGCAAGGATCTGGTCACCAATGCGTCCCGCGTGCTGGCCCTGTGGCGGGCCTTCAACGCCGCACCTGACACGGAGATCGAAGAGGCGGGCTTCGCCCACGCGGTTCCGGTGATCGAGTTACTTGACGAGGAGGTGGACCTCACCCCTGCCCGCCGCCAACCCGGCATCACGGACAAGGCCACCGAGGAACACCTAGTACGCACCCGGGAGCGTCTTGCCGCCATCGTCGGCGACCTGCCGGCGCTGATGCCGCAGGTCACCCCCGCAGCCGACGGACCGGAGGGCGAGTTTCTCTCGGTTGGCGAGCTCGCCCGGGCCGGTGCAGTGCAGTTGATGGGCCCGATCCGTGCCGCGTCCCCTGAAGGCGGGGAGCCGCCAGCGTTTGGGCTACCGGTGCTGAACGTGGAGGACGTGCTCAGCGGTGAGGGCCCCACGAGTCGGGACGACGCCCGGCTCGGGCAGGACGTCCGGCTCGCGGTCGGGGATGTCGTGGTGCCGATGACCGCGCGGCAGCTCACCGCGCGGGTCGTGACCGCCGAGGGGGCGCTGCTGGGGCGGAACCTCTACCTGTTACGTCCCAACCCTGCCGCCTTGGACTCATGGTTCCTCGCCGGGCAGTTGCGGACGTCGGCGAACGAGAAGCAGGCGTCCAGCCTGTCCGGGACGCTGCGCTTCGATATCCGGCGGGCGCAGGTGCGGCGGCTGTCGCTGGATGAGCAGCGGGTGCACGGGGAGGCGTTCCGGCGGCTGGAGGCGTTCGAAGCGGCGATCCGGCAGGCGGCGTCGTTGGGCGCGGAGTTGGTGCAGCTCACCGCCGACGGCTTGGCCCGCGGCGCGGTCCGCCCCGACGGGGCGTCGAAATGACGTCAGATCTCCAGAATTCCCAGCCGTCGCCGAGCACGACCTGCCCGTCAGCAACGCCCCGCTAACACTCCCGGTTGATCATCTTGGCCAGACGGCGGACTACAAGGCACGGTCACGCTGCTTGACTTAAGGCAATCGAAAGGAAAACGATGATCTCTTCGGCGGCAAAGTCGCTTCTGATCTGAACTGTGTCCAAGTGACGGTGAAGTACGGATAACGGCTGATGGGGGATGTAAGGGTGGCCGTGGACCTGGAACTGGTGGCGAACCGATTCCGTCTGCTGAACGCACTCGGCAGGGGCAACATGGGGGAGGTCCACCAGGCGGAGGACCTGCAGGCGCAGGAGGACTCGTCGGATCGCGTCGTCGCGGTCAAGCTGATCCTCCGGAGCCGGTCCGGCGCGGTCATCGACTCGACCGCCGACAGCAAAGCGGTCCAGAGATTCGAGCGTGAGGCCCGCATCATGCGCCGCCTCACCCACGCGAACCTGCCGCGTTCGATCGCAGGCGGCGTCGATTCGTCCGGCCTTCCGTACATCGCCATGGAGTTCCTCGACGGCGAGACGCTGCGCGACCTGATCTCCGAGCAGCCGCAACTGCCGATCTCGTGGGTCGCCGCGATCGGCGCCCAGATCGCCGACGCCCTCACCGCAGCACACACCGCCGGTGTCATCCACCGCGACCTCAAGCCGTCCAACGTGATGCTGTTGCGTGGTGGAGTCGTCAAGGTCCTGGACTTCGGCATGGGTCGGATCATCGACGCCGACGAAGCGGAGAGGCTGACCAGCACCGGTGTCACGGTGGGGACCGCCCGCTACATGGCCCCCGAACAGTTCCGGGCCTCGTCCGTCACGCAGGCTGCCGACCTGTACGCCCTGGGCTGTGTCCTGTTCGAGTTGCTGACCGGTGTGCCGCCCTTCCACAGCGGCTCGGCGCACGAGGTGGGACAGAAGCACCTGGAGGAGCCACCGCCCCCGGTGCGGGTGCTGCGCTCGGACGTTCCGCGGGGTCTCGAACGACTCATCGAACGTCTGCTCGCCAAGGACCCCACCGAGCGACCGGACGATGCGGTGGCGGTCCGTGAGGTGTTGTTGCCGCTGGTGCAGGGGGAGGACAAGGTTCCTGGCTGGGACGACTTCAACCCGGTCGGCCACTTCCGTGCCGCCTACACAGTCGGCGCTGCGGCCACTCGGCCAGCAGGTCCGGCTTCAGCACCTCTCTCCAGCCCGGCACCGGGCATGGACGTCTTCGAGGTGCACCGGCAGCTCATCAGCGACTACCGCGCCTTCACCGAGGGCGGTACGACGATCCGTAATGACCGAATCGCGGACTTTGTTGAGGATGACCTCGATGCGAAGTCGCAGTGGCCCGACCCGTGGCTGTCGCTCAACCCGTTCTTCGCCTCCGGCGGCACCATGCTGGAGCTTGTCAACGAGGGTGTGCTGCATCCGGAGTGCGCGCGCATCTTCCAGGCCGGGAAGACAGAGGGCGGCAAGACCTGCGACGGCCGACCCCTGACGCTGCACCGGCACCAGCGCGAGGCGATCGAGAAGGCCCAATCGGGCGAGTCCTACGTCCTCACCACCGGCACCGGCTCTGGCAAGTCGCTGTCCTACATCGTTCCGATCGTCGACAAGGTGCTCAAGGCGCGCGAGCAGGAGGGCCCGAAGGCCCCGAAGCGCGTCCGCGCGATCATCGTCTATCCGATGAACGCGCTGGCCAACAGCCAGCTCAAGGAACTCGACAAGTACCTCTGCGACGGGTACGGGCCGGGCCGCGAGCCCGTGACGTACGCCCGGTACACCGGGCAGGAGAGCGACGAGCGGCGTAAGGAGATCCGCGACAACCCGCCGGACATCCTGCTCACCAACTACGTGATGCTCGAGCTGATGCTGACCCGGCCGGACGATCGCCGATCGCTGATCAAGATGGCTCGGGGGCTGGAGTTCCTCGTCTTCGACGAACTGCACACCTACCGTGGCCGCCAGGGTGCCGATGTGGCCCTGCTCATCCGCCGGGTGCGCGAAGCCTGCCAGGCGGCTGAGCTGCAGTGCATCGGCACCTCCGCCACGATGTCGACCGAGGGAACCCTTCACGACCAGCGGGAAGCGGTGGCCCGTGTCGCCACCACTTTGTTCGGTAACCCGGTCAGCAGCCAGAACGTGATCGGGGAGACCTTGATCCGGGCGACCGGGGAAGCACCGGACACGCTGCCGATCGACAGGCTGAAGGCCCCGGGCGCTCCTCGGGCTTACGCCGACCTTGTGAACGATCCGCTGGCGCGCTGGATCGAGGCCCGCTTCGGGCTCGCCACCGATCCCGTCAGCGGGCACCTGGTGCGGCAGAAGCCGGCCAAGATCGAGGACGCCGCGCTGGAGCTGGCCCGGGAGACCGGCCTGACCGTCGCTGACTGCACGAGCGCCATCCGGAACACGCTCAAGGCTGGGTCCGAAGCGCGGCACCCCGTTACCGAGCGTCCGTTGTTCGCCTTCCGCCTGCACCAGTTCCTCTCCAAGGGCGACACGGTGTATGTCACCCTCGAGGACGAACTCACCCGGCACCTCACCCGTGAGTACCAACTCGTTCTGCCCGGCTCGGACGGCAAGATTCTCCTGCCGCTGGCCTTCTGTCGCGAGTGCGGCCAGGAGTACCTGACGGTGTGGCGGTCCGACAAGGACGGCAAGGTCGTCTATGCCCCGCGCCGGGACACTGCTGCCACGGGTGGGCGCGCAGGCGACGGCTACCTCTACATCGATTCGGAACGCCCCTGGCCCGCTACTGAGGAGGAGGCCATCGGGACCCGCCGAATCCCTGACTCCTGGCTGGAGGTCGACGCCGGCGGCCGGGAGGTGGTCCGTAGCTCTCACCGGGAGCGTCTGCCCCAGGCGATCACGGTCAACCCGCAGGGTTGGGAAGGCCACGGCGACCTCAGGGCCGCGTTCATCCCATCGCCGTTCCTCTTCTGCCTGCACTGCGGGGTGAGCTACGAGCAGACCCGGGGGAAGGACTTCGCCAAGCTCGCGACACTCGACCAGGAGGGCCGCTCGTCGGCCACCTCGCTGGTGTCGGCGTCCATCGTCCGGTCGCTCATGCAGGCACCGCCAGAGGCGCTGAGCAAGAAGGCGCGCAAGCTGCTCACCTTCGTGGACAACCGGCAGGACGCCTCGCTCCAGGCCGGCCACTTCAACGACTTCGTCCAGGTCACGCAGCTTCGCGGCGCCCTCTACCGGGCGGTGGTCGAAGCGGGCGACAAGGGCATCACCCACGAGGACCTCGCCACGCAGGTCACCGCTACGCTCGGATTGAGCCTCGGCGACTACGCGCGGGAAGCCGACCTTCCACCGTCGCTGGCCAGCCTGGCGGCGAAGACCCTCCGGGACGTCGTCGCGTTCCGGCTGTATCTCGACCTGGAACGCGGCTGGCGCATCACCATGCCGAACCTGGAGCAGACCGGCCTCCTGAAGATCGACTACCAGGACCTGGCCTGGCTCGCCGAGAAGCAAGACCGCTGGTCCAACACTCACGAGAAGCTCCGCGAGGCGGAGCCCGACGAGCGGGTCAAGATCATGCGGGTGCTGCTGGACGAGATGCGCCGGGGCCTGGCGATCGACGTGCAGTACTTCCGCGACGACTTCGACTCGCTCCAGCGGGCCAGCGAGGAACGGCTCATCGACCCCTGGGTGCTCTCCGCCAGCGACAAGCCCAAGGTCGGAGCGGCCTACCCCCAGCCTTCCGGGCGGGGCCTCGACCGGTCCAACCTGTTCCTCTCCGGGCGGGGGAAAGTCGGAAAGTACCTGCGCAGGGTGCACTTCCCCGATCTGTCGTGGAACGATGCCCAGGAGGTGATCGCCGACCTGCTGGAGGTGCTCAAGCGGGGCGGCCAGGTCACCGAGGTCGTCCAGGCGCCGGAACGGGCGGGTCGCTACCGGCGTTCGGCCGGCACGCCTATAACCGGCTACCAGGTCTCCGCCGCCGCGCTCATCTGGCGTGCGGGATCGGGTCAGACCGGCAGCCACGACCCGCTGACGCGGACATACGCCAGCGGCGACGGTCCCCGGGTCAACACCTTCTTCCGGGAGCTGTACCGGACTGCGGCCGGCACGCTCGCCGGCCTGACGGCCCGCGAACACACGGCACAGGTCGACCCCGTCGAGCGGGAGCGGCGGGAGGACGCCTTCCGCAAGGCGGAGCTGAAGCTGCTCTACTGCTCGCCGACCATGGAACTCGGCGTCGACATCTCCGAACTCAACGCCGTCATGATGCGCAACGTCCCGCCGACCCCGGCGAACTACGCCCAGCGAAGCGGTCGAGCCGGACGGTCGGGGCAGCCAGCGCTGGTCACCACCTACTGCGCCACCGGCAACAGCCACGACCAGTACTACTTCCGGCGCTCCGATCGGATGGTCGCCGGTGCGGTGGCGCCGCCGCGACTGGACCTGGCCAACGAGGACCTGGTGCGCTCGCACGTGCACGCCGTATGGCTGGCCGAGGCGGGCCTGAAGCTGGGCCGGGCGATCCCCGAGATCATCGACATCAGCTACCTGGAGGACAGCCGCCGCCCCGACCCGGCCCTGGAGTTGCAGGATCACGTTGCTGCGGCGCTTCAGGACACGTACGCGCATGGCCGGGCTGTGACCGCGGCCCGGACGGTGTTCGCCGGGCTGCTGCCCGACTTCGAGAAGTCGGCCTGGTGGGACGACAACTGGATCGAGGACACCGTCCGGACCACACCGGAGCGGTTCAACCGTGCGTTCGACCGCTGGCGGGACCTGTTCCGCGCGGCGCTCGTCGACCAGGCCGAGCAGAATCGCCGCGTCCTCGACCACACCCTCTCCGAGCGCGACCGGCGCATCGCTGTCGGCCGCCGGAAGGAAGCCGAGACGCAGCTCAACCTGCTCAAGAACGAAACCGTCGAGAGCAGATCGGTGCTGTCGGACTTCAACCCGTACCGCTACCTGGCCAGCGAGGGTTTTCTGCCCGGGTACTCGTTCCCGCGTCTGCCGCTGGCCGCGTACGTGCCAACGACCGGTCGTAGGTCGGGCGACGGGGACTACCTGCAGCGTCCCCGCTTCCTCGCCATCCGGGAGTTCGGCCCGGGCGCGCTCATCTACCACGAGGGTGCCCGCTACCAGGTCACCCGGATCCAGTTGCCGCCCGACGCGGCCGGCGAGGTGGTGACGAGCGAGGCGCGGCGTTGCACCAGTTGCGGGTACCACCACGACACCCGCGGCGGCGCCGTGCGCTGCGAGATGTGCAAGGAACCGCTGGGCGACACCACGTACGGCCTGCTGCACCTGCACACCGTCTACACGAAGCGCCGGGAACGGATCTCCTCAGACGAGGAGGAGCGGCGCCGGGCGGGCTTCCGGCTGGTGACGTCGTACCGCTTCCAGGACCACGGCGCCCGGCCGGGCCGGCAGGACGCGGTCGTCTCCGACGGAGAGGACCGGCTCGCGACCCTCTCCTACGGCGACTCGGCGACCGTCCGCATCACCAACATTGGCCGGGTCCGCGCCAAGCAGGACGAGCCCGACGGCTTCTGGCTCGACCCCGCCGACGGGCGGTGGATGAACGAACGCGACGCCAGCGAGGCGTCCGGCGACTCCAGCGAAATGCCGGTGGTCGACGCCGACGGCAACGAGAAGCGCCGCAAGAAGCGCGTCATCCCATACGTCGAGGACCGCCGGAACATCCTCGTGCTCAAGCTCGACGAGCCGCTGGAGCACGACATCGCGCTCACCCTGATGTACGCGCTCGAACGCGGCATCGAGGCCGCCTTCGAGCTGGAGGACTCGGAACTCACCACCGAGCTGCTCCCGCCGGACGACGGACCGCGCGACCGGATGCTCTTCACCGAGGCGGCCGAGGGCGGCGCCGGCGTACTCCGGCTCATGCAGTCGGACCCGGAGGCGCTGGCCCGCGCCGCCGCCACGGCCCTGGACATCTGCCACTTCGACTCGGACGGCACCGACCAGGGAGGGCCGCACAAGGACCGCCCGTGCGCCTGGGGCTGCTACGAATGCCTGCTGACCTACGGCAACCAGCTCAACCACCACTCCATCAACCGGCACCTGGTCCGCGACCTGCTGCTGCGCTTCGCCCATGCCGCGGCACGGACGACCGGGGAGGGTGAGTCCCGCACGGAGCAGCTGACCCGCCTCACCGCGCAGTCGGACACCAAGCTGGAGGGGAAGCTGATCGCCTGGTTGAAGGAGCGCGGCCTGCGGCTGCCCGACGAGGCACAGACCTTGGTCACCGAGGCGCTGGCCCGCCCGGACTACGTCTACCGCCTGCCGGGGGCGAACGTCGCCGTGTTCGTCGACGGACCGGTCCACGAGCACGAGTCGGTCGCCGATCGCGACCGCGAGGCGGAGGAGCGCCTGTTCGACATGGGCTGGGACGTCGTCCGTTTCCCGCATGACGCCGACTGGTCCGCCATCGTCACCAAGAACAAGCGCTACTTCGGCACCGGCACCAACGCCTGACCACCCAATCCCACGCCACCACGACAACGACGCAGGGAAACCCTCATGACCACCTTCAGCGCCGGAACGCTGGTCTCCGCCCGGGGCCGCGACTGGGTCGTGCTGCCCGAGAGCGCCCCCGACATGCTGGTCCTGCGACCGCTGGGCGGCGCCGACGACGACATCGCCGCCGTCTTCCCCGATTTCGAGCCGGTGAAGAGCGCCGAGTTCGCCCCGCCCACGCCGTCCGACCTCGGCGACGCGTACGCGGCGAGCCTGCTCCGTTCCGCGCTGCGGATCGGATTCCGCTCCGGTGCCGGCCCGTTCCGCTCGCTCGCCGGGATCGCCGTCGAGCCCCGCGCCTACCAGCTCGTGCCGCTGCTGATGGCGCTGCGGCAGCGAACCGTCCGCATGTTGATCTCCGACGACGTCGGCATCGGCAAGACCGTCGAGGCCGGCCTGATCGCCAGCGAGCTGCTGGCCCAGGGGAGTGCGAGCAAGCTCGCCGTGCTCTGCTCGCCGGCCCTGGCCGAGCAGTGGCAGGCGGAGCTGCGCACCAAGTTCGGCATCGACGCCGAGCTGGTGCTGGCCTCCACCGTCTCGAAGCTGGAGCGCGGGCTGGACTTGGGCCAGTCGCTTTTCGACAAGCACCCGCACGTCATCGTGTCCATGGACTTCATCAAGTCCACCCGGCACCGCGACGACTTCGTCCGCCACTGCCCGGACCTGGTCATCGTCGACGAGGCGCACACCTGTGTGGCCGCCGACGACAACACCTCCGCCCAGAACCAGCTCCGCTTCGAGCTGCTGCAACGGGTCGCCGCCGACCCCGAGCGGCACCTGCTGCTGGTGACGGCCACCCCGCACAGCGGCAAGGAGAGCGCATTCCGTAACCTGCTCGGCCTGGTCAGGCCGGAACTCGCCACCGTCGACCTCGGCTCGGAGCCCGGCCGGCGGATGCTCGCCCAGCACTTCGTGCACCGCAAGCGCGCCGACGTGCGCCAGTACCTCACCAAGAGCGACGGCGTGGACGACGACAGCCTCGCCGAGGAGACGGCGTTCCCGTCCGACCGGCACTTCAAGGACGAGACCTACAAGCTCTCCCCGGCCTACCGGGCGCTGCTCGACGACGCCATCGCATACGCCAGCGAGCGGGTGACCGCCGCCGACAGCCAGGGCCGACGGGAGGCCCGCATCGCCTGGTGGTCCGCGATCGCGCTGCTGCGCTCGCTGGTCTCCTCGCCGCGCGCCGCCGCGCAGACCCTTCGGACCCGGTCGGCGACTGCGACGGCCGTGACCGCCGAGGAGGCCGACCGGCTCGGCGCCCCGCTGAGCAGCGACTTCTCCGACGCGGACGCACTCGAAGGGCTGGATGTCGCCCCCGGCGCAGAGACCGGCGGTGTGGAGGTCGACGCGGGCGCGCGGCTCGCCGAACTGGCCGACCGTGCCGCCGAGCTGGAAGGACCGGCCGAGGACAAGAAGCTGGCGGCGCTGGTCAAGCACCTCAAGGATCTGCTCAAGGAGGGCTACCACCCGATCGTCTTCTGCCGCTACATCCCCACCGCCGAGTACGTCGCCGAACACCTGGAAGGCGCACTCGGCAAGAAGACCGTGGTACGCGCCGTCACCGGCACCCTCTCCCCGCAGCAGCGCCTGCAACGCATCGAGGAACTCGCCGAAGCAGCCGGCGACGCCCCGGATGCCCGCCGTGTCCTGATCGCGACCGACTGCCTCTCCGAGGGCGTCAACCTCCAGCACCACTTCGACGCCGTCGTCCACTACGACCTCGCCTGGAACCCCACCCGCCACGACCAGCGGGAAGGCCGGGTCGACCGGTACGGCCAGAAGCGCGACGTCGTGCGGGTCATCACCCTCTACGGCAGCGACAACGGCATCGACGGCAAGGTCCTCGACGTCCTCATCAAGAAGCACCGGCAGATCCGCAAGGACCTTGGCATCTCCGTCTCCGTCCCCGACGCTGCCTCCCAGGGCGTGACCGACGCGATCGTGGAGTGGCTGCTGCTGCGTGGCCAGGAGCAGGAGCAGGGCAGCCTCTTCGACGTCGAGGAGTACCGCGCGATCGACAAGAAGGCCGCCGCGCTGGCCACCGAGTGGCAATCCGCCGCCGAGAAGGAGAAGACCTCCCGGTCCCGATTCGCCCAGCACGCCATCCGACCGGACGAGGTAGCTCAGGAAGTCGGCGCGATCCGCGACACGCTCGGCCGCGCCGCCGAGATCCGCGACTTCGTACGCCAGTCGCTCCGCGCGCTCGACGGCGTGCTGCGCGACGAGCCGGGCGGATCCGGTGACTTCACCGCCGACGTCAGCGGCACCCCGGCCGGGCTCCGCGACGCCCTCCTCCCCGTGCTCGGCGGAGACGCCGTCGGGTCGGGCCGCCCGGTCCCGTTCCGGGCCACCGCGGCCGTCGCGCGCGGCGAGGCCGCCCTGGTCCGCACCGACCAGGCGGTGGTGGCGCTCGCCGGGTACGTCCTGAACGCCGCCTTGGACGACCAGGTCAGCGGCCCGCGCCCGGCCCGCCGCTGCGGCGTCATCCGCACCCGGGCCGTCACCGGCCGCACCACGCTGCTGCTGGTCCGCTACCGCTTCCACCTCACCTTGCCGTCCCGGACCGGGGTACGGCAGCTCGTGGCCGAGGACGCCCGGCTGCTCGCCTTCGCCGGCGCGCCCGCGAACGCCACATGGCTGCCCACCGGGGACGCGCTGCTGCTGCTCGACGCGGCCGCCGACGAGAACACCGACCCCGGCTTCGGCGAGCGCACGATGGATCGGATCCTCGACGGCCTGCCCGACGTCACCGACCACCTCGAGGCGTACGGCGAGGAGCTGGCCGCCGACCTGCTCGCCTCGCATCGCCGGGTGCGCAGTGCCGCCGGCGAGATCGTCCGTGGCCTCACCGTCACCGTGCAGAAGCCCGCCGACGTCCTCGGCGCGTACGTCTACCTGCCCGCTTCCACCCCCGTCGCCGCCGGAGGCAACGCCTGATGTCCGCCACCGCCCGCAACCAGGTCTTCTCCGCCGTTCACACGATCGGTGGGCTGATCCCCGCCGACATGCTGGTCGGGATCGCCGAGGGCAAGGACGTCAGCGGATCCAAGCCCGCCGACTACCGGGTGATCGGCTCCCGGTCGGTCCGCGACGAGGCCGAGCGGCACTGGGACTACCTCAAGTCGGTCTGGAAGGAACTGCGCGACCAGCTGCCCGTCGCCCCGGAGGCCGAGACTCCCGCTGACCCGACGGGCATGGCGGTCACCCAGTGGCTGGAGCCCCTCTTCGCGGAGCTGGGTTTCGGCCGGCTTAACGCGATCGGTGCCGCCGGCATTACGTCGGACGACGGTGCCAAGTCGTTCGCGATTAGCCACCGCTGGAACCACGTGCCGATCCACCTGGCGCCGTGGAACGCGGCGCTGGACAAGCGGCCGGCCGGCGCGGGCAGCGTGCCGCCACAGTCGCTGGTGCAGGAACTGTTGAATCGGTCCGAGGCCCACCTGTGGGGTGTTCTCACCAATGGCCGGCAGCTGCGACTGCTGCGCGACTCCAGCGCACTCGCCACCGCCGCGTACGTCGAGTTCGACCTGGAGGCGATCTTCGACGGCGAGCTGTTCAGTGAGTTCGTGCTGCTGTATCGGCTGCTGCACGTCTCCCGCTTCGAGGTCGCCGAGGGCGCCGCGGCGTCAACGTGCTGGCTGGAGAAGTGGCGCACCGAGGCGATCTCTACAGGCGTACGGGCCCTGGAGTACCACCGGGACGCCGTCAAGAACGCCATCACCGTCCTCGGCACCGGCTTCCTCAAGCACCCTGCCAACGGTGACCTGCGGCGAAATCTGGACGTGAACGCTTTCCACGCCGCCCTGTTGCGCCTCGTCTACCGGCTGATCTTTCTCTTCGTGGCAGAGGACCGCGACGCTCTTCACGCCCCGGAGACATCTGACGCAACCCGCGAGCGGTACGTGAAGTACTTCTCGTCCGTGCGGCTACGCCGCCATGCTCTACGGCGCCGAGGCACCACGCACGGGGACCTCTACCAGGCGCTGCGGATAGTCCTCGACGCGCTGGGCAGTGAGGACGGGCGACCAGAGCTGGGTCTACCGGGCCTCGGCGGCCTTTTCGACGACAGTGCCGCCGATACTCCTCTGCGTGGCGGTGTGCTGGCCAACGCCGACCTCCTCGAAGCCGTGCGGCACCTCTGCCGGGTCTGGGACGTTCAGTCCAGTCGTTGGCGCCCTGTCGACTACCGCAACATGGGCGCGGAGGAACTCGGCTCGATCTACGAATCGCTGCTGGAGTCTGTGCCCAAGCATCGGGCCACTGACAGTTCCTTCGAGCTGGTCGACCGCGCCGGCAACGATCGCAAGAAGACGGGTTCCTACTACACGCCGGCTGCCCTGATCGAGACGCTTCTCGATTCCACACTCGATCCGGTCCTAGACGACGCGCAGAAGCGTGGTGAACTTAAGGCGTCTGCTGCCAGCCAGCCGGACGGCACTCAGACCATCGTGGACGAGATGCTGTCCGTGACAGTCTGCGACCCGGCATGTGGGTCGGGCCATTTCCTGGTCGCAGCCGCTCGCCGAATCGCCAAGCGAATCGCCGCCGTTCGAGAGCGCAACCCGGAACCGACGGCGGACGCCGTCCGTCATGCGCTGCATGAGGTGGTTGGCCGCTGCGTGTATGGCGTCGATCTCAACCCCATGGCCGTAGAGTTGGCGAAGGTGTCGCTGTGGCTTGAGGCGCTTGAGCCGGGCCGGCCGCTCGGCTTCCTTGACGCGCAGATCAAGCATGGAAATGGTCTTGTCGGAGCGGCACCGGCACTGATCCGGGACGGCATCCCGACCAAGGCGTTCAAGCCCGTGGAGGGCGATGACCCGGCGTTCGCCCGCGCTCTGGAGAAGCGCAACGAGCAGGAGCGGGCGGAACACCCTGCGCTGTTCGAACTCGCTGCCGGCGTAGAACTGACCAACACCGTGTTCGCAGCCAGCCTGAGTCGCATCACTGAGGCACCAGTAGGCACTCTCCGGGATGTTCACCAGCAGGAGGCCGCCTACCGGGACTGGGCAGCCGCCTCGGACTACGTCCAGGCCAAGTTGGTGGCGGATGCTTGGTGCGCGGCGTTCATGTGGCGCAAGGCCAAGGACGCACCCCCAGCAATCACTCACGAGATCTTCCGCAACCTCCGCGACCAAGCCGGTGGGAAGTTGCCGTTAGAGACGCACCATGAGGTGGTGCGGCTGCGCGAGCAGTATCGGTTCTTTCACTGGCACCTGGAGTTCCCTCGGATCTTCGTCGTACCGAGGGACGAAGCCGCAGCCGATGCCGATCCGCTTACCGGCTGGGCCGGTGGCTTCTCCTGTGTCCTCGGTAATCCACCTTGGGACAAGGTCGACTTCGAGGATAAGAAGTACTTCAGCGTGGTGGATCCCGCCATCGCCGCGATATCCGGGACGGCTCGGCGGGATCGGATCAGCGCGTGGGTCAAAGAGTATCCGGAGGCAGGTGAGCGCTATCGGGCGGAGCGCCGTAAAGTGAAGGGCACCTTCCACTTCGCCAGCAAATCGAGAGTATTCCCTCTGTGTGAAAAGGGCTTGAGTGCAAAGGGGGTTAACTCGCTGTTCGTGGACCACCTCTTTGCTGAACGGTTCTTGTCTATCGTGGCGCATCAGGGGCGTGTAGGGTGCATTATCCCGACGTCCATCGCGACCGGTGCTGGAGCTCAGCACCTGTTTGGCAGTCTCACTCAGCGGGGCGCCATCGCCTCCCTATACGACTTTGAGAACCGCAAGCCACTGTTCGTCGGTGTGCATTCCAGTTACAAGTTCTGTCTGCTTTCAGTCGTAGGTCGAGGTCTGCGTGAAGCCGAGGCAAGTTTTGCGTTCTTCCTTGAAGATGCCGTCGACATCGATGATGCCGAGAACGTGTTCGTCCTGACTCCCGAAGAGATCGCGCTCATTAGTCCAAACACGGGTAATTTGCCAATCTTCCGGAGTCGCCGTGATGCCGACCTCACGAGTGCGGTCTACCGGCGCATCCCGGTTCTCTTAGACGAGACCATTAATGGCGGAAACCCGTGGGGGCTTAGCTTCAAGAACCTCTTTAATAGCACTGACGACTCGGACCTTTTCCGAGTCAGTGACAACTTGGAGTCGGAGGGTTGGAAGCGGGAAGGTAATGCCTTCGTGCGGGGGGATGAGCGGATGCTCGCTGTTTACGAAGGTAAGATGTCGCACCTTTTCGACCATCGATGGAATCGATATTACGGTCTAGGAGACAATGACTACGAGGCTGTGCCACCGAGCATCAAAGCCGATGCCCGCGGCGTAACAGATCCTCGACGCTGGATTAAAGAAGGTGGCTTCGTCCAGACGAATCGGAAGAACAAGCAGGTTAAAGTTCCAGGCGTGTCCCTCAGGCTGCAAGAAGAAGGGTGGCGTCACGACTGGTTGTGTGGTTGGCGAGACATTGCCCGCACGACCGACGAGCGCACGGCTATACCAGCCTTCGTCCCCCTCTCGGCAACCGTCGAGACGTTTCCTCTAATGCTGCCATCGACAGCTCCAAGGCTTACGAGCGCTCTTGTTGCCGTACAGTCCTCACTGGTTTTCGACTATGTAGCTCGACAGAAGGCTAGCGGGGCGCACATGGGACGCCGGATCTGGAAGCAGCTTCCTGTACCTACACCCGCGATGCTGGAGCCGCACATCGCCTTCATTGTGCCCCGCGTCTCGGAACTCATCTATACGACCTATGACATGGCCCCGCTCGCACGGGACCTCGGCGACGCAAACCCCCCCTTCTGCTGGGACGAGGGCCGGCGTGCCCGAATCCGGGCCGAATTGGACGCCTACTTCTTCTATCTGTATGGGCGCTCGCGGGATGACGTGGACTACATCATGGAGACTTTCCAGACCGACAACGGCGGCCTGAAGCACAACGACATCGCAAAGTTCGGCACGTACCGCACCAAGGAGCTGATCCTTGCCGAGTTTGACCGTATGGCCGTCGCGGGCGTGAGCCTGACTAATCCATTGGTGGACGGCGAGAACTACACGTCGACGCTCACACCGCCGCCGGGGTGCGGTCCTCGACACGCAGCGACCTCGGCCGCAACGACAGCGGGATAACCACTTCGCGGTCCGCCCCAGGGTAACCTCCTGGGGCGGTTTTGCGCTTATAGATCTCGGCCTGAGGTGTCAGCGACGAAGACGCCGACGCCTTGTCGCCCCTCCAGGACGCCTGCCTCGATGATGAGGTCGATCGCCTTCCCGACGATGACCCCCGAGCGTACTGCTCGGCCAGTTCCTTGGTCGCGGGCAGTTTGTCGCCGAGCTTCAAGATGCCAGCATCAACCTTGGCCTGGGCCTCCCCCCGGATCCTCCGCCACAGCGGCTCGAAGGTGCGATCCGGGGTTCATTACAGCCATCGGTCGATCCTGCAGCCGATGTGCCTACTCTTCCGCGTCCTGGAGATCCGGCCTGTGCTCTCTGATCCACCGCTCCACGTCCTCGGCTCGCCAGATTCGCCCGACTGACAGAACGGCCACCGGGTCAGGGAAGGATTTCGAGTTGGTGATCTGGTAGGCCCGCGTACGGGAGACGCCGAGCATCTCCTGTACCTCCTGGCTTGCCACGAGCCGAAGCTTCCCCATGCGTCGACGCTAGGAGCATGCGAACTGAACACCTGTACTCTGCGCAGATGCTCTGCTCATACGCTTAGAGCCGTATAGGCTGTGCACCTGTTCACTCAAGAGGCGGAAGCCACCACGGGATGGGAGGGACATGGGCAGGCGGTGGAAGGGGTTCTTGCGGCCGGGGCACGTCGCAGTTGACCTGGCCGGGCAGGGGGTACCGGATGGCAACGTGCAGGGGCGCGACCATCGGCCGGGCGGACCTGACGGCGTACCCGATGGGCGGCTGACGTCGCGGTGCGACGGCGCGGTCGTCTACGAGCGGCCCGAGCGGGGGCGGGCGGCTCCGACGTGGAACTGGCGCGCGGACCGCTACGACCCGCGGGCGTCCGGCGAGTGGACCGCCGGGCAGCGTCGGGGGAGTGGCCCGGCCGAGGGGCGGGGATCGGATGGTTGAGGACATGGGGTCGACGGTGCCTCGGCGGCAGCTCGGGCGGGCGCTGCGGGAGTTGCGGACCCAGGCGCGGATGACGTTGGACGGCGCGGCGGACGCGTTGCAGTGCAGCCGCCAGAAGATGTGGCGGATCGAGACGGGTCTCGGCGCGGTGCGCGGCCTCGACGTGCGGGCCATGTGCGAGCTGTACGGCGCGACCCCCGAGCTGACCACCGCGCTGACCGGCCTGGCCCGCGAAACGAAGGCGAAGGGCTGGTGGCATGCGTACGGCGACACCATCCCCGACTGGTTCGAGCTGTACGTCGGCCTGGAGTCCGCCGCCGGCCGGCTACGGGAGCACGACGACACCCTGATTCCCGGACTGCTGCAAACCCCTGGCTATGCGTCCGGCGTCTACCGGCACCGGTCACGCATGGCCGACGACGAGTGGGAGCGCCTGGTCGAGGTGCGGCTGCGACGGCAGGCGCTCCTCCGGCGACGGCTGCCTCCTCCGCCCCGTCTCGACGTCATGCTCTCCGAGGCGGCGCTGCTGCGCGTCGTCGGTGGCCCAGCGGCGATGGCCGAACAGCTCCGGCACCTGGCGGAGATCGGCCGGCTGCCCCACGTCTCTATCCGGGTCGTGCCGCTGGCCGCCGGCCTGCACTTCGGCGCGGTCGCCGGATCCTTCGTGATGCTCGACTTTCCGCTCGGCAGTCGCGTCGAACCCGAGCCGTCGGTCGTCTACAGCGAGTCGTTGACCGGCGCGCTCTACCTCGACCGGAAGGAAGAGTTGGCCGCCTACGAGCGGATCTGGGCGAGCCTCGACTCGCTGGCCCTAGATGAGGGGCAGTCCCGACAGCTGATCATCAAGATTTCTGAGGAGGTCCACCATGGCTGATCTGACCGGCGCTCACTGGCGCAAGAGCACCCGCAGCGGCGACAACGGCGGCAACTGCGTCGAGGTCGCCGACAACCTGCCCGGCGTCGTCGCCGTACGCGACAGCAAGGACCGCAGCGGGCCGGCCCTCGTGTTCACCCCCGATTCCTGGGCCGGCTTTATCGGTGCGCTGCGGCAGGTGCGGTAGGGCTGCGATCCAAGACGGGAGCCGGCGCGGTTCCCTGCGGGCCGACCCCCGCTGCATCGGCTGGCCGCAATCTGTCGGAAGGCCGACGAAAGATCGGTTCGATTGAGGGGCTTTCGGGCCGGCGGAGGTTGCTTCGCCCGTCGTTGATCTGGTTGTCTTGCCGGCTTAGGGCAGGTCCAAAGGAGACGGGGAGCCGGGTATGGTCGCGGCAAGCGAGACGACGCTGCAGGGGTTGCTGGAGGGTGCCAAGCAGTACCAGGTGCCGCTCTATCAGCGCACGTACTCGTGGACCACGTTGCAGTTGCAGCGGCTCTGGGACGACATCCTCAAGCTGGCTGACGACCGGATCCATGACCCGAGCGCCACGCACTTCATCGGCTCCGTCGTGCTCGCCCCGAGCCCCACAATCGGTCCGGTGGGTGTGGCCGAGTATCTGGTGGTGGACGGCCAGCAGCGACTCACCACCCTGACCATCCTGCTTTGCGCCATCCGCGACTACCGCGCCGAGCACGAGGGCCCTGTTCACCACGAGCGGATCCACACGCAGTACCTGATCAACCCGTTTAAGGCGGAGCCGCAGCGGTTGAAGCTGATCCCCACCCAGGCCGACCGGGACGCCTACCTAGCCTGCCTGGACTCGACGCCGCAGGCCGGGGGCGCCGACCCGGTCGGTGCCGCCTATCGCTTCTTCGTGGGGGAGTTGGCCGCCGCCGACGACCCGGACGACCCGCTCGACATCGAACGCATCGAGAGCGCGGTCATCTCCGGCTTGGCCCTGGTGTCGGTCACCGCCCAGCCCGGCGACAACGTGTACCGGATCTTCGAGTCGCTCAACAACACCGGCCTCAGGCTCACCCAGGCCGACCTGCTGCGCAACTACCTGTTCATGCGGCTGCCCACCCGCGGCGCGACCGTCTATCAGGCCCTGTGGCTGCCGCTGCAGAAGCAGTTGTCGGACGAGTTGGTGCTGCTCTTCTGGCTCGACCTTGTCCACCGCGACCCGCGGGTCAAGCAGACCGACGTCTACTCGGCCCAGCAGGCCCGGCTCAATCGGCTGCGGTCGGAGGAGGAGATCGAGGCGGAGGTGCAGCGGTTCAGCCGCCTCGGCGCCCTGCTCCGGGTCATCCTCCACCCCGGCGACGAGCAGGACCCGGGCGTACGGCGGCGACTGGAGCGGCTGAGCGCCTGGGGCACGACCACCGTCTACCCCCTGCTGCTGCATCTGCTCGACCGCCGTCAGCAGGGCACCGCGACCTCGGAGCAGATCGCCTCGGCGATGCTGTACGTGGAGAGCTTCTTCGTCAGGCGGCTGTTGATCGGCCGGGCCACCGCCAACATCAACCGGATCCTGCTCGCCATCGTCACCGAGATGGACAAGGACCTGCCGGTGGACGAGGCAGTGCGGGCGTACCTGTCGACCGGCCGCAAGTACTACGCCAGCGACGCCAACGTGCGGGCCGCGGTTCGGTCGATCCCGTACTACCTCAACGGCCGCGTGTCCCAACGCAAGCTGATCCTGCAGTGGCTGGAGGAGTCGTACGGCAGCAAGGAGCCGGTGGCGCTGGACAAGGCGACCATCGAGCACGTGCTGCCGCAAACCCCCACCGCCGATTGGCGGCAGGTGCTCGCCGCCGACCTCGGGCCGGACGAGAACTTCGACGAGGTGCACGAGGCCCTGCTTCACACCCTGGGCAACCTGACTCTCACCGGATACAACTCCGAGCTGAGCAACAGCTCCTTCGCGGTCAAGCGCATCCAACTGGACAAGAGTGGGATCCGGCTCAACCAGGAGATCGCTGCGCACGAACGGTGGGGGCGCCCTGAGATCCACGCCCGGGCCGACGCCCTCGCCGATCGCATCGTCTCACTCTGGCCGGGCCCGACCGAGCAGGCGCGGGACCAGTCGAACGCGCTGTGGGACCTCATGAACAAGGCCCTCGCCGAACTGCCGGCCGGCTCCTGGACCACGTACGGCGACCTCGCCGCGCTCATCGGCACCGCGCCGCTACCGGTCGGTACCCGGCTCGCCAACCACCCGGCTCCGAACGCCCACCGAGTGCTGCAGGCCGACGGCATCGTCGCGCCCAACTTCCGGTGGCTCGACTCGCACCGCAAGGACGACCCGCAGGACATCCTGCGCGCCGAGGGAGTGAAGTTCGACCAGCTGGGCCGGGCCGACCGGTCACAGCGCATCGGCACCGAGGAGCTGGCCCAGCTCGCCGGCCTAACGCCGGAGGACCTGCCCGAGCGGCTGCCTCGACCGCGTTCCGACGACGACCGTACCTACAGCGAGCGGTTCATCGAACAGGTGACCGCTCTGCAGGGCCCGGCCGTCGCCACCGCCACGCTCGTCGTACTGGAGGCCTGGACCTCGATCGGAGGCACCCTGCTCTACGGCACCGGCGGAGAGACCTCCTGCTTCCTCATGGCTCGCGGCAAGGAGCACGAACTGGGCAACATCTGGCCGGCGGCGATTTATCCGAGCGGCAAGTTCGAGGTCGTGTTCCAGCACCTGAGCGTGCGCCCGCCCTTCGACGACGTCACGCTGCGGGAGGAACTGCGCCAGCGGTTGAACCAGCTACCGGGCGTGGACATCGCCGCTGCCAAGATCGCCCTGCGTCCGGGTTTCCCCCTGGCGGTCCTCTCGGATGCCGACGCCCGAGAGGCGCTGCTCGACCATCTCCACTGGTTCTACGACCGGGCGCAGGCGTCCGCCTCGGACAGTCTCGTCACGGTCTAGGCACTCGTCCCGACCTCCGACACCAGAGTCCTGCGGCGCCCGCCCGGCGTCGCAGGACAACCACCGCCAGGACCGCTAGTCTGCCTCCGCCGCCATCACCTTCAGGAGGTCCGCCGTGCCGCAGCTCGCCCTCGCCAACAGCTTCTGGCAGAGCTACGACGTCCTCGAAAAGCCGATCAAGGCCGGGGTCCGCAAGGCGATGGAGAAGTTCCAGCAGCTCACCGTCGCCGAGCTGTACGCCGACAAGGGCCTGCACCTGGAGTCGGTGAACAACGCCCGGGACCCGCGGATGCGCACCATCCGGATCACCGACTTCTGGCGCGGGGTGGTGCTGGCGCCCGACGACGGCAGTGACACGTTCCTCCTGCTCAACGTCGTGTCGCATGACGGCGCGTACACCTGGGCCGCGAAGCGGCTCTATACGGTGAACACAGCGACCCGGGCGTTGGAGGTCCGCAACGTCGTCGCCATCGAGCAGCTCACGCCGGCGTTGGAGAAGGCGGCGGCGCAGGCGCCGACGCTGCTCTTCGCCCGGCACTCGGACACCGTGCTGCGCGACCTCGGCATCGACGACCAGGTGCTGCGGGCCGTCCGGACGATCATCGACAAGCCGCAGCTCGAAGCGTTCGGCACGCTGCTGCCCGAGGATCAGTTCGAGGTGCTGCAGTACCTCGCCGAGGGCTTCTCGCCCGACGAGGTCTACCGGGACGTCGTGGCCGAGCGTCGGCCGGCGGACGCCACGCCGGAGCCGAGTGAGAACCTGGCGGCGGCTATCGCCAACACCAAGAGCCGGATCACCATGGTGACCCGACCCGATGAGCTCGCCGAGATTCTGGACAAGCCGTTCGCGGCCTGGCGGGTCTTCCTCCACCCGTCCCAGCGGCGCGTCGCGTACCGGGTGTCGTACAACGGGCCGGCGCAGGTGACCGGCGGGCCCGGCACGGGCAAGACGGTGGTCGCGCTGCACCGGGTCAAGCACCTGCTGTCCCGCTCCGCCGACAGCCGCGTGCTGCTCACCACGTACACCAATGCCCTTGCCGCGACCCTGCGGGAGAACCTGGCGCTGCTCCTCGGCGACGAGGAGCAGCTGGCGCGGGTGGAGGTGACCACGGTGAACGCCTTCGCGCACCGCACCGTGCGAGCCCTCGCCGGCCGGGTCCCGACCCCGATCGGGGAAGCCGATGAACGGCAGGTCTGGCGGCGGGTGTGCCGAAGGCTGAACCTTCCCTGGACCGAGCAGTTCCTCGCCCAGGAGTTCCGGCACGTGGTCCTCGCCCAGAACGTGCAGAGCCGAGAGGAGTACCGCGCGGCCAGCCGGCGCGGCAGGGGGACGGCATTGGGTCCGCGGCAGCGCGACCGGGTGTGGGACGCCGTCGAGATGTTCCACAAGGAGGTGTCCGCTGTCGGCAACGCCACCCACCTGCAGATCTGCGCCCAGGCAGCGCAGTTGCTCGGCGGCACCGACCTCACCGTCCACGGATACGACCACGTCGTGGTCGATGAGGCGCAGGACCTGCATCCCGCCCAGTGGCGGGTGCTGCGGGCCGCGGTGGCTTCCGGCCCGGACGACCTCTTCATCACCGGCGACCCACATCAGCGGATCTACGACTCCCGGGTTTCGCTGAACGCCCTCGGTATCTCCGTCGCCGGGCGCAGCAGCCGGCTGCGGGTCAACTACCGGAGCACCGAGGAAATCCTCTCCTGGTCCACTGGAGTGCTCGTCGGGTCGCGGGTCGAGGACCTCGGCGGCGACGGCGACGACAGCCTCGTCGGCTATCGGTCGCTGCTGCACGGCAAGCGACCCCATGCTGCGGGGTATCCGACGAGCCAGGCCGAGATCGCGGGGCTCGTGGAGCGGGTGGGGGAGTGGCTGACGCAGGGCGTTCAGGCGAGCGAGATCGCTGTGTGCGCCCGGTTCAACATCACCTTGGGAAACGTGCAGGAGGAGTTGGCCGCCGCCGGGATTCCGGCTGTCCGCGTACGGGACCAGCCCGGGGCGGACGTCGATGGGGTGCGGCTCGCGACCATGCACGCGATGAAGGGGCTGGAGTTCCGGTGCGTGGCGGTGGTCGGGGTTACAGCGCGGGCTGTGCCGTTTGCCAAGGAGGTCACCCCGCCCGATGTGGATCCGATGCAGCACGAGAGCGACCTGCTCCGGGAGCGGTGCCTGCTCTTCGTGGCTAGCACTCGGGCTCGGGAGGCGCTGCACGTGTCATGGAGCGGTCCGGCCAGCCCGTTCCTATCGTCTATTCTCGATCGCCAGTAGGAAAGGATGCTTCGCTGTGGCTTCTGCTAACTACGCAGCTTGCAAGTTCAGCGTCACCCTGAGGACGGACGACTTGGCCGTCCTGCACATGCTCCGCGGGCTGACACAGCATTGCTATTCGGGGCCGCACCCGCAGATTGCGTGGGGAGGCACGACCGCCAAGTCTTGGCGCCTCAGCGGCGGAATGGCCACCTTCCGCTTCGGCACTCCGGCTGACCGAAGCCGATTCCTCAGTGAAGCTGGCCGTCTTCTGCCTGCTGGGATCTGGAAATTGGTGGGGACAAACGACAACGATCCCGCCTCCCCTCAGCGGAAATGACAATGCACCTTCTATGAAGGTGGCGGGCCATCGGCCGCGAGCTGCGACGTAAGCCCTGGATGTTGAGGCGGGACGGGAGTTCGAGGCCTATGAAGCACCGAGGCTGATGGCGTGCGTCCAGAGCACAACGTCGAGCACCCGCAGGGGATGGGTCTTGAACCTCGACTCGGATGCCGCCCTGGCTTGTCGCGCTGGTCTTCGCATCATCGAGCAGCCTGAGGATCATGCTGTCGCGCATAAGCCCGCAGTGGATCAGCCAGTCAGTCGCAAGCTGCTTGTCTCACCAGAGCCCTGCCAGGCGCGCAGTCAGATGGATCGGCCGACGGTTGCCGCGCTTTCGGAAGTGGTAACGCCATATGCCTGACGAGCTGCGTGTATGAAATCCAGTCGAACCTTCCACACTTCCTCGCGTGCCGCCTCGCCTCCGGCGGGCCATCGCTTATTGCGATAGCGCTTGTCAATGAGGTCTGCGAGTTCGCCTACGGCGCCAACTAGCTGCTGAGCATGTTGCGCCAACGAGTCGGGACCAGCGACCTGCACCGTCGCGTTGGAAGCAACGAGCTGGTTCCATTCGGCCGTGTACTGCCGATGCACGTCAACGAGCCGATCATCACCGGCAGGCAGATCAAGAAGGTCATTGAGTTCTCGAGCTTGATTAAGGAAGCTGTCTACGCGCGTCAGAAACCCAATGCAGGCGGCACTCCGAGCATCAGCGAGTTGGTTGCTACGAGTCAGCTCGGCCGCGGCGCGCTGGTTGCTGCGAGTCCTTTCGGCTTCGGCGCGTTGGGCCCGGTTGTTCAGGTACGCGACGCCCAGGGTAACGCCGCCACCCACGAGGGCACCTGCCAGGCCGATCGCTCCCACAGCGAGATCAGCGGTCATGGGGAGCAGTAAACCATAGACGTTTAGGCATCTCTGGTCCCGCTCCGCTATGGCCAGTAGTCCTCGCTGGCCTGCGGCTCGTCGAGATTTCGCTGGCCTTTCTTGATTCGCGGGAGTGGAGATTCGCTTGGCGGCCTACACCCTCAGGCGTTGTCGGTGCGCCGCTTGACGCGCTCGAGGAAGGCCGTCCAGGAAGCGCGCTCGAACATCAGGGCCGGGCCGTCGACATCCTTGCTGTCTCGCACCGCGACCATGCAGCGGAGGTTGGTCGCGACCTCGACGCAGTCGCCGCCGTTGTCGCCGCTGCGGGTGCTCTTGCGCCAGATGGCGCCGGTCAGGTCAGTCATGCCGCATCTCCCCGGCGAGCCGCTTGATCATGTCCCTCGATTCTGCCTCACCTAACGCGAGAGCCTCTACACCGTTCCAGGTGTTCTGGTAGGCCGCGAGTTCGTCGGGCTTGTCGAGGTAGAGCGCCCCGGTCAGCGATTCGCTGTAGACGACGGACGGCTCGGGCGCCGCGCGGCCCCCCTTGGTAGCGGGGAAGTCGAGGATGACGAAGGACCCTGCGACCGCTCCGGGATGCGGCCCTGCCGCAAGCGGCACCACGCGCACCGATACGTTCGGCAGCTCAGAGGCTTCAAGCAGGTGATGGAACTGGCCAGCCATGACTGCTGATCCGCCGGCCGGCCGACGGAGCACAGCTTCGGAGAGCACCGCCTCAAGCCGTGGCGGTTTCGGCAGGCGACGGGTCAGTAGGCCCTGACGCTGCATGCGCACCTCAATGGCGCGTTCCCGTTCCTCGGTGCTGAGCCGGCTGCCTGGGTGGTACAACCCGAGCGCGTACTGCCGCGTCTGAAGTAGCCCCGGGATCAGGGATTCGTCGTAGCGGCGCAGGTGGGACGCGGCGGATTCCAGGCCGACGTACAGTTCGAACCAGCTCGGCACCGCGTCCCCGTACGCGTGCCACCAGCCCTTCGACTTCGTCTCCGCGGCCAGCCCCTTCATCGCCTCGGTCATCTCCGCCGAGACCCCGTACAGCTCGCACATCGCCTTGACGTCGAGCACCCGCACCGCGCCCAGGCCGCACTCGATGCGCCAGATCTTTTGCCGGCTGTATTCGAGTGCCTCGGCGGCGGCGTCGAGCGTGACGCCGGCTTCGGTGCGGTATTGGCGCAGCAGTCGGCCGAGCTGACGGCGCGGCACGGTCGATCCGATGTCCTCGGCCATCCGGGCACTCCCTGATTCCATCCTGCAACGCTGAGTGACCTCGCTCTGCAACACGTACAGGTTTCAGTAAAGAAAGTCAATACATCTGGCGGGAAATCTGCTGTGGAACGTTGCATTACCACCTCGCAGTGTCACAAGCTGACCACAAGTGCCGTGCTGTCGTACCGCTGAATGGAGCTGCGGTGGCAGGGCGGGGTGGGACGCCCGTGCGCGGAGGGCGGGTGATCTCACCCATCCAACCCACGACGAGAGGCAGGCCCGCGAATGAGCGTCCGCAACCAGCGACCGGCCCGGGGGAGCGGAGCGACCTACCGCTCCACCGCGTACACCAGTCTGCTGCCATGGCAGGTGCGCGAGCGCCGCTTCAAGCCGGTCGGGCTCGGACGCCGCGGCCTGAACCCCGACGACGTGTACGCCTTCCTCGACCGGGTCGCCGGCGACATGGCAGCCGTCTACGCCGCGCTTACCGAGAGCCGCCTGGAGACCGTGCGAATCAAGGCCGCACTGCGCCGCTGGCAGTCCGACCAGGCCCGTCTCCGCGACGCCCGGGGACGCGAGCGTTGACCCAGCGGTACGTCATTCATCTGCCGGTCGTCGCCGCCGACCTGCCCGCCGCGCAGCGCCTGGCCCGGGTGGTCGGCCGCTGGCTGCTCGTCCTGCCGCAGGCCGACCCGGGGGAGACCACCGTCTCCGCCGAGGATGACCAGAACGTACGGTATCGGGTGTTCTGCGACCTGCTGATGCCCGGCGGTCGACGTTGCCTGCTCCGCGCCGACCACGACGGCCCATGCTCCCGCCGCCTGCGCCGCTGACCCGGCTGTCGCCGTAGTACGCCTTGGTGATTCGCCCGATGGGGATGAGGCAGCGTCACCCCTCGTCCCGGGAGGCTGTCGGGGTAGCAGTTCGTCGGCAGCCCGGCCGGAGAGGAGAATCGGGTGGAAGAACAGGATTTCATCAACGCGGTGGCCATGCGGGCAAAGGTGTCGACCGATCAGGCGGCGACACTCACGGGCGCGACGTTGGAGATATTGGCAGATCGCATCACCGCTGGTCAGGCCGAGGATCTCGCCTATCAGCTTCCGGACGCGCTGGCCGATCACCTGCGCAGACCGGTTGGACGGGAACGGGCCATGCCGTTCGGGCTCGAAGAGTTCGTGCGGCGGGTGGGGGACCGCCCGAACGTCGACCGTGCGCTCGCCGATGCCGGCGTCCGCGCGGTGCTCACCACGCTTCGTGAGGCTGTCACCCGTGACGAGTTCGAGAACGCGCTGGCCCAGCTTCCGAAGGAGTTCTCGCAGGTGATCGAACCGGTGGGTGCGGGTGGCGGGCGGCGCCCCGGCTCGTAGCACGCACAGTTTGAGGCAGGAGCAGGTGTGCCCGCGCCGGCAGCGCCGCCGACAGCTGTCGGCGGCGCTGCCGGTGGGCCTGTTACGAGGGTCAGCCGACGAGCGGGCTGAAGCCGCGTCCATCGAGCACGTTGATGAGCTGGTCGTCGCGGGTCACCTCGTAGCCGCGCCCGCGCAGCTCCGCCACCAGCTCGGCCTCGCGGTCCATCGGGATCTCGAGGATGTCGCCGTTGAGCACCGTGGCCTCGCTGGTGCCGAATCGGGCCTGCAGGTCCTGCGGCAGCAGCTTCATCGCCCGCTCCGCAACCATCGGAGGCCAGTCTCCGTCCGCGACCGAACCCACCTTGTTGATGTCGAACGGCTCGTCGTCGGCGGGCCCGTCCTCGGGGTCGTGGTATTCGGGTCCGACCGGGTTCCACACCTGCATGGTCCGGACCTGACGCGCTTCTCCCCAGGTACGCGCCGAGGCGATCGCCGTGATCTCGGCGGCCTCCGCAACGGCGGTCTCAGCGTCGGCGAAGGCGAGGCAGTCGTGCAGCTGTGCGTGGCCGTAGACCAGGCGCTTGGCGTTCGGGTTGTGCGTCGTCATGGCGCACATCGTGCCGCAACGGTACGACATCAAGATCAAGGGAGGGTCGACGGCGGCAACGAGTCGGCGAGTTCCGCGATCACCTCGGCGTGGCAGCGCTCCGGCACACACCAGCAGCCGAGCCTGCGTCCGCGCAAGTCGGGCAGGAGGGCAAGGAGGTCGGGACGGCCGAGCAGGTACGCGCGATACTTTGCGACGACCTCGTCCCGGCTGCCGTCAGGCCCGGGGCGATAAGGGCTGGACAACGCGGACTGCGGGAGACGCCAACCACCGCGATACATGGCCCGCCCGACGTAAACCACGTCGGCGTACGCCGGGTCGTCGCGGTGGCCTTTCAGGTTCACGACCGTGGTGACCTCCATGGCTCCGCTCCCTTCAGGTTCCGGCAGCGCCAGAATAGGCAGGTCCGGTTACCCGAGGTCGATCGGCCGGTCGACCGACGCGGCCAACCTCTGCCGCCTCGCCCGCCTGGGCCGGCCGGCCCAGGTCAGAACGACACGCCCGAGGCCTTGATCTGGGCTCCGAAGACGCCGATCGTCGTACCCGAGGAGTACGACTAGCTGAGACCGATGAGTTCGGTGCAGTAGAGGGGTCTACCGAGTAAGACGCACGGAAGGATGAGGGTATGAGCGGCGTACGGGTGCTGGTCGGCACGCGCAAGGGCGCATTCACGTTGACATCCGACGGCAGACGCGGCGACTGGACGGTCGACGGGCCACACTTCGGCGGTTGGGAGATCTACCACCTGAGCGGCTCACCCGCCGATCCGGACCGGCTCTACGCCTCCCAGTCCGGCGGGTGGTTCGGGCAGCTCATCCAGCGCTCGGACGACGGCGGCAGGACGTGGACCACCGCCGGCAACGACTTCGCCTACTCCGGGGACGTCGGCCAGCACCTCTGGTACGACGGCACCCCGCGGCCCTGGGAGTTCAAGCGCATCTGGCACCTTGAGCCGTCGCGCGACGACCCCGACACCGTGTACGCGGGCGCCGAGGACGCCGCCCTCTACGTGTCCACCGACGGTGGCATGAAGTGGGAAGAGTTGACTGCCCTTCGTACCCACCCGACCGGCGGGACGTGGCAGCCCGGCGCCGGCGGGATGTGCCTGCACACGATCATCCTCGACCCGGTGAACAAGGACCGCATCTACGTCGCCATCTCGGCAGCGGGCGCGTTCCGCAGCGACGACGCCGGCGCCAGTTGGCTGCCCATCAACAAGGGACTGCGTTCCGGGGAGATCCCCGACCAGGACGCCGAGGTCGGCCACTGCGTGCACCGCATCACCCAGCACCCGTCCCGCCCGGACACCCTGTTCATGCAGAAACACTGGGACGTCATGCGCAGCGACGACGCCGGCGCGAACTGGCGCGAGGTCAGCGGCAACCTGCCGTCGGACTTCGGGTTCCCGATCGCGGTGCACGCCCACGAGCCGGAGACCATCTACGTCGTGCCGATCAAGAGCGACTCCGAGCACTTCCCGCCGGAGGGCAAACTGCGCGTCTACCGCAGCCGCACCGGTGGTGAGCACTGGGAGCCGTTGACCACGGGCCTGCCGCAGTCCCACTGCTATGTCAACGTGCTGCGCGATGCGATGGCGGTCGACACGCTCGACCCGTGTGGGATCTACTTCGGCACGACCGGTGGCCAGGTCTACCACTCGGCCGACGGCGGCGACAGTTGGGCGCCGATCGTGCGGGACCTGCCGGCCGTGCTCTCTGTGGAAGTCCAGGTGTTGCCATGATCCGGGTGGTCCTCCCGGCCCACCTGAAGAACCTGGCGCACGTAACCGGCGAGGTACAACTCGAGGTGGCCGAACCGGTCACCCAGCGCCTGCTCCTGGACGCCCTTGAGGGGCAGTACCCGATGCTGCTGGGCACCATCCGCGACCGCCGCAGCGGCAAGCGCCGCCCGTTCGTCCGCTTTTACGCCTGCGAGGAGGACCTGTCCAACGAGTCGCCCGACGCGCCACTGCCCGAGGAGGTCGTCACCGGCAAGGAACCGCTCATCATTCTCGGGGCGATGGCCGGGGGTTAGCGCAGCATGGCGAACCGCAGAACGGCAGCGACGATGGGTCACGGAGTGGCGGGCATCCAGTGCTCAAGCAGCCTGGGGTCGGCGACGGCGGACTCGACCTGACTACGCTCGTCCATGGTGAGGACCAGTTGCCTGAGCCGGGCTCCCCACTCCGGTACTCGTTCCGGCTCCTCAAGCGCCGTCGACAGCTCGATGAGCACGGCCAACGCCACCGCCTGCTCCACCGCCAGCGCGCCGTCACCGTGGCGGCGCAGCCCGGAGTTCAACGCTCGAAACGCGGCCTGGTCGTCGTGTTTGAACTCGCGCAGGATCCGCGCGTTGTCCAAGACCCGGGCAAGCCCTTGAAGCTTCTTGGAGCCGCCGTACTCCAGCTCTGTCGGTTCGTCCCGCTGGATGAAAATGATCGAGTTTCCGGACGGGTCCATGATGGTGAACCGCGAAGCGCCGGGCCGGAACCGCGTGATCCGGGGCAGCCCCTTGGCGAGTACCTTTCCATACGCGCGGCGCATCGCCTCGGTGAACGCCGCGTGGTAGGGCGCGACCGCATCGACCATCACCAGGCATCCGCCGGTGTTCTCCTGGGACGGGTCCACACCGCTGGCGGCCCGCCCGTAGTGCAGGTCGAACCCGCTCCACTGGAACGCCAGGTACAGATAGGGCTTTGTCTGTTCGTAGGCCACGGTGAAGCCCAGGGCGCGCCAGAAAGCCAGGGTCTCCTCCGGCGCGACGCAGGGCAGCAACGGCACGGTGGTCTCGTTGGGCTGAACACTTCCGACAAGCATGGTCAGCACCTCATCGTTCGACCTGAGTCGTCGACGCAGTAGTGTGCCAAATCCGCGACCGCCACGCTCGTAGCCGTCCGGAAAGATGCCGGGTCCCCGCCCCGGTCTGCGGGGCGGGGACAGGCGATCAGTTCAGGCGGGCGGATGCGGTGTCCAAGCCGCCGCGAACGCTGACTGCCTTCACGGTGATCGTGTCGTTGCCGGCCTTGATCACCCGAAGCCGGACCTTCTGCTTGTCGCCGCCGTCCAGGTAGAACTGCGGCGCGGTGCCGACGGTCCGCGCGCCTTCGACCTTGACGGTGTCCGGCGCGACGATCTTGATCTCCCTGGCCTGCTCGAGAGCGGTCGGGATGCGGCCGATGTTCTTGACCGTAGCCGTGATCTCGTGCGTCGCGCCGTCGCTCTGGGTGCCTGTGAGCTTCTTGGCGCTGACCTCGGTGAGGTTGACCTGCGGCAGGGAGTCGAGCAGATACAGGTTGAACCGTGCCTGGTTGGCAGCCCAGGTGCCGATCAGATCGGCGGACGGGTTCTGCGACCAGAACTTGGGGTTGATCCCGCCGATTTCGACCGTCCCCAGCTGCGGGTGCTCGAACGTGGTCCACGGCAGGAAGCAGTTCGTGCGGCCGTTCTCGACGCACCACCGCGACCGCTCCCAGTCGGCGTACCTGCCGTCCTTGTCATAGTCGATGTAGTCGCCGCCGTTCCAGATTTCGTCCCCGTACCAGACCGCGCCGTACTGGAAGTAGCCGAAGTCCGGCCCGTGCCCGAACAGCGCCGTCGGCTCGCCGCCATTGCGCGTGGCGTAGTCGATGTAGACGCTTCCGGTGTTCCGGTAGCCGGTGAACGAGGCGCCGGCCTTGTCGAAGTGTTCGTAGAGCTTGCGGTCGCTCGGATACATGCACTCGACGGGGTCGCAGGTCGAGGGACCGCGCAGGTGCATGGGCACCCGGGTGTCCATGCTGTTCACCGCGGCGATGTTGGTGTGCGACATCAGCCAGGTGTACACATGCCGGGTCTCCGGTTCCGACAACGGGTGTGCGCCGGCCCCGCCCTGAGTGAGGTTCCGGCCGGTCGCGTCGTCCGCCGGCATGACATGCCAGTTGTACGGGTAGTTGCGGTGGAGGTCGAGGCCGCCGATGCCGTCCTCGTTGTAGCGGCCGTCGCCGTCGTTGTCGATGCCCTCGGAGTACATCAGGTAGTCGCCCTTGCCCGCGCCGACACTGAGCATGGCGTTCCCGGCCGGATCCCGCTCGTCAATGACGTGGGTTCCCTTGCCTGCGCCGACGTACTTGCGCATCTGGCTCAGGTATCCGTCATCGTTGAGGTCCTCGCCCGGATCCTCGTCGCGCTTGCCGTCCCCGTCGTTGTCGTCCGGCCGCACCGTCGACCGGTTCGTCTGGGCGGTGTACAGGTACATGTCGTGACCGTCGGGGTTGTTGACCGGCCGGATGTACACGGTCTTGTCGTCGAGCAGTTTGTCGACTTTCTCGTCCTTGCCGGCCTGCGTGATGAGGTGGTGCGCCAGCCACAGCGAGCTCTCCGCTGACGACACCTCGCCCGAGTGGCGGTTCCCCTCGAAGTAGGCCGCCGGCTTGTCGGTGTCCTTGCCGGTGGACTTGTCCGTGATGGTCAACTGGTAGATCGGCTGCCCGCTGTAGCTCTCGCCGACGATGTGCAGGTCGACGAGGTCGGGGCGCTCGTGGGCCCACTTCCGCAGCCACCACTGGATTTCGATGCCGGTGTGGAAGTGCTCGAAGTCCATCTGCGCCGGGGTCTTCGGCTGCACCTGGTCGTATTTGACGACCTTGAACGTGCTTTCTCCGTCCCGCTGGCCGGCGATCGTGATGGTGGAGGACGTGGGCGTCACGCTGCTGGGGAACGGACCCGGATCCTGCGGCGGCTGCAGACCGACGGTGTAGGTCGGAGCCGCGGACATCGCCGCGTCGTCAAGGACGTCGCCTGGCCCGCGCAGGTGCGTGGTGCCGAGGACGAGGGCGCCCGCTGCCAGGGGCACCAGCAGGGAGGCTGGGCGGATGCGCTGAAGGAAACCCTTCTTCGGCGAGTGCTGGATTGCGGTGTCGTGCGAGGAGGTTTGTCGCTGACCGGATGAGCTATGTGAGGCGTCGGAACCCAAGGCAAATCTCCCACTGTCACTTCGGTGCTCCCATGCACAGCAAGCACGAGAGTCACGCGGTGTAAAGGGGTGGCCACCCTTGGTGTGCTCGAGCTCTGATCACCGTAGGCAAACATGGCATAGATGTAAATACTTAGTTGGCGGTCACTCCTTACCCATTGGGCGCTGGCGGAAGCGGCTACCCGAGTTCAGGCGGCCGGTCGACCAGGGCGGCCAGCTTCTTCGGTGCCAGGACGCAGTAGCTCTCCGTGAGCAGTTCGGCCACCTCCTCCCAGTCGACGCCGTCGTCGAGCATCATGCCGACGACGTCGGCGCCCCAGCCCGGCTTGAAGAACGGGTCGCCACTGCCGATCAGTCCGGCGATCTCGTCGCCGGGCGACCGGAACGTCATCACGCAGATCGGCTGGTCGGTCGCGGCAGCTCGGGCATAGGCCACCTGGTGGTCGGGGTCGACCGTGAGCACGTGGGCGAACGTGCGTTTGCGGATCCGCCAGCGCGTTCCCACCCACGCTGGCTCCTCGTAGGCCTCCGGCAGCTTGAGGCAGATGAGCCGCAGCCGGTCGAGGATCTCGGGTGGGACGTCACCAGGGCCAGTCACGGGCGGGACGCTACCGGGACCCTCCGACAGCACCAGCCCAGCTGCTGGTGGAAGGCGCCGTCCGTGAAGATCTGCGACGGGCACTTCCGCGCCCTGGGCTCCCAGCTGGTCAGCGACATCCAGACGTACGCCCCGGGGAGGGGGAGAGGAGGCGGTAGCCCCCGAATCGGGTGCCGGGGCCACCGCTGGACAGGTACGACACGTGCCGCTGTCCCACCCGGCTCGGCTCATGGTGGTGTGCACTGCCTGGGCCGTGAACCTGGTCGAGCGCGTGGCGTAGTTCGTCGGGCAGCGGGTATGGGGCGGTGAGCGCGTGGTTGCCGGCACGGATCCCGATCCGTGCGGCAGCGGCGGCGGTGCGGGCGAGCTTCCTGATCGACCAGGCTGTGCGGCCCTCGACCCAGCCGATGACGGCGAGGTTTGCGAACACGACGGTCAGGCAGGCCTCGATCCCTGACACTGCACGAGGGGCGGCCGCAGGCGCCCTGGCCGGCACGGCAGGAAGACGCCCCTGTCATCGCTTTCAGGAGAGGAAGGCCCCTTGTCAACGTCTCGGGTGGCGGCGCCGGCAGGTCTACTGAAGGGTGCCGGCGGGCGGCGGGGAAACCATCCGCGGAAGCGGTCCGGGCAGGGGAGGGCCGGATGACCGACGCCCGTCCGGCACTTCATATCGCCGACCGGCTCGGCCGGCTCCTCGGCCTGGCCGCCGCCGCGCTGGCGCTGGTGCTGTTCGCCCTGCTACACGTGCTGGTGAGCCGGCTCAGCCCGGTGACGGACACGATCAGCGACTACGCCCTCTCCTCGGACGGCTGGATCTTCGACGCGGCGGTTCTGGTGCTGGCCGGCGGCTCGGTGTGCCTGCTCGGTCCGTTGCTGTGGCGGCGGCACGCCGCCGTACCCTCAGCCACCGCCTGCTACGCCTGCTGGTGCCTCGGACTGGTGTTGTTGACGGTCTTTCCGCGCGACCCGGTGGGGGCGCCCGTCACGGCGGCCGGCGAGATCCACAAATGGGCGTCGGTGATCGCCCTGCTCAGCCTGCCGCTCGGCGCGCTGCTGACGGCCCGGCGGCGGCGCGGACCAGGGGCCCGGGTGGTAGCGGTGACGGCGGCGGTCTGCCTGGTCGCCCTCGTCCCGTTCGTCTCCGCCTACCTGGCGAGTTCGCCGCTGAAGCCGTACCTCGGGCTGATCGAACGGGCCGTCGCGCTGGGCGAGATCGCCCTGCTGCTGTTGCTCGGCACGATCCGCCTGGGTCTGCGGGCAACCGCGCACCTGGGCGCGGCGGGATCGACCGCCGGCCTGATTCAGCACACCAGCCGGTCAGGTCAGCGTTCCGTGGATGAGTGGCGCGGCGGCGCGTACCGGGCCGGAGATGCCCAGCCAGGTGGTCCAGTGGACAGCATCGGCCAGCGAGGTGTGGCCGGACAGTTCGGCGGCGGCGAGCGCCGCGGGTAGGGCGTTGCGGTCGCCGCAGGTACTGCCACTGGCGCCCGCTGAGTGCCGAGCAGCGTTGAGTCGTGCGAGCGGCGCCCTCGTAGGCTTGGGCGGTGATCAACTCAGCGCCGTGGCCGAATCTCGCCGGTGATGTGGCACGTTGCCTGTTGGCCGGCCATCGGGCGCGGGTGCCGTGGGCGGCCCGGTGAGCGAGCAGCTGGTACGGCACCGACGCTCCGCCGCGCCCGCGCCCGGTTCGCGGCTGTCGCGGGTGGCCCGATGGTGTGCCGGCATCGTCGAGTCACGCGGGTTCAAGATGGCGATCGTCGTCGTCATCGGGGTGAACCCATTGGTGCTCGGCGTCGAGACCTATTCGCTCGCGGGGTCGGTCGGGCCGCTGCTCGAGGCGCTGGAGTGGTTCTTCCGTACGGTGTTCGTCGCCGAGGTCGTCCTTCGGGTGTTGGCGTACGGCCGCCGGCCCCAGGACTTCTTCCGGCAGGGGTGGAACGTCTTCGACGTCGTCGTGATCGCCGCAGCGTTCATCCCCGGCCTGCACGGCGATTCGGCTGCTCTGCGGGTGGTTCGCGTTGCCCGGGTCGCGCGGCTGCTGCGCTTCTGGCCGGCGTTGCGTACCATCCTGGCGGCCCTGCTGCGCAGTCTCCCCAGCGTCGGTGGGTTCCTCGCCCTCGCCCTGGTGACCCTGTACGTGTACGGCATGGCCGGGTGGCTCATCTTCGGCGAGGTGGATCCCGAGGAGTACGGCACGATCGGTCGATCGGTGCTGACCCTGTTCGTGCTGCTGTCCCTGAACACGCTGCCCGACCTGATCGAGCAGGGCATGACGTTGTCGCCGTGGACCCTCGTCTACTACATCAGCTACGTGGTCATCACCGTCAACCTGCTGCTGAACATCCTGATCGCGGTGATCGTGAACGCGATGGAGGAGGCCCGCCGGTTGGAGATGGCCGACCGGCCGGCGGCGGACCAGGGCGGCGACGGCGTACGTGGCGACATCGACCGGATCATGATCAGCAGGCGGCTTGACGACCTACGTGCCCTGGTGGCCGAGCTGGAGCGGGACCTACGGATCGACCGCGCCGGACCCCCGAAGGCGGGCCCCCGAGAGCGATGACGGCGGTTGGCCGCGCCTGTCGAGACGAGGGCGGCCGAGCGTTCACCCGGACGTCGGGCCGCCGGCAATGCCGTCCGGCCGCGGGCGGCCCGCTCAGGCGCCGCGGGCGAACAGCGCCAGGCGTACCCGGTTGGGGCTGCCGGTCTTCGTCATCAGGCTGGTGATGTGGGTCTTGACCGTGGTGACGCCGATGTGGAGTTGCTCGGCAATCTCCGTGTTGGACAGGCCCTCCGCGACCAGGTTCAGCACGTCCTGCTCGCGGGCGGTCAGTCCCTCGGCCGGGCGGGGCGCCTCGGCGCGGGCGTGCACCGCGCGCTGGACCAGGCGCCGCAGCACCTCCTGGCTGAACGGGCTGTCGCCGGCGGCGGCCCGGCGGACCCCGTCCAGCAGGTCGGCGGGTGGCGCGTCCTTGAGCAGGAATCCGCAGGCGCCGGCGGTCAGGGCCGGATAGAGGTGGTCGTCGTCGCCGAAGGTGGTCAGCACCAGGACGCGGGTCGCGGGACGGTCGGCGAGGATGCGGCTGGTCGCGGTGATCCCGTCGACGCCCGGCATGCGCAGGTCCATGACGACGACGTCGGGAATGAGCCGCGCGGCGAGGGAGACCGCGTCGCGGCCGTTGTCGGCCTCGCCGACGACCTCGATGTCGGGTTGGGCGTCACAGAGCATGCGCAGGCCCGCGCGGATGAGGTGCTGGTCGTCGACCAGCAGCACACGGATCATGCCGGCTCCGTCGTGCGCGGGCCCACCGGCGCCTCGCGTTCCCGCGTTGCCGAGGCGGCCGGCGTGACGGCGGGGGATGGCGCCGGCGCGTTGGATGCGGCCGGGAGGACGCTACGCACCCGCCAACCCGCGCCCGTCGGGCCGGCCTCCAGGTGACCTCCGAGAACCTCGACCCGCTCGCGCATCCCGGTGAGGCCGTGGCCGCCACCGGACGGCACCGCCGCCGGCACCCGGCCACGCCCGTCGTCGGTCACCTCCCAGTGCACGGCCCCGTCGGCCACGCTGACCGACAGGCGGGCCAGCGCGGACGTGCCGGCGTGCTTGGCCACGTTGGTCAGCGCCTCCTGGGTGAGGCGCAGCACCGCCAGACCCCGAACCGCGTCGAGCGAACCGATCGCCGGGTCGATGTCGGCCTCCACGGTGACACCGGCCTGGCGGGCCCGGTCGACCGCCGCGCCGAGGGCTGCCGGAAGCGCCGACGGCTCGATCGCGGTCAGCGCCGCGTCGCCGCGTACCCCGTCGGGGTCGCGCAGGACCGCGACCAGCCGGCGCAGGTCGGCCAGGGCCGCGCTCCCCGTGCCGTGCACGTCGTCGAACACCTCACCCACCCGCGGATCCAGGTCGGTCAGCACGTGCCGGGCCACGCCGACGCGCAGCACCATCGACGCCACGTGGTGCGCGACCACGTCGTGCAGCTCCCGCGCGATGGCGCTGCGTTCGTCGGCGCGCGCGGCACGGCTCTCCGACTCGCGCCGGCGCTGCTCCTCCGCCGCCCGCTCCTGCGCCTGCCGAGCGAGCTCCCGGGTGGTCCGGATGACCAGGCCGAGCAGCAGCGGGACGCCGACCTCCACGATCAGCCCGAACACGCCGGAGAGGACTCGTGGAAGCGGGTCGCCGATCGAATCGGTCAGGTCGACCGCGGCCAGCAGCCCGGCGGCCAGCCAGATGGCCCGCGGACGGCGCGCCCGCATGGTCAGCTCGAGCAAGGCCCAGCTGGCGCCCACCTGGTTGATCGTGATGTCGGCGACCAGGCAGATCGCGACCGCCAGCAGCGCGACCTGCACCACCAGGTTGACCCCTGGCCGCCGGTGGAAGATCAGCGCGACGGCGAACGCGACCATTGCGAGGATCCACTGCGCGACCGTCGGCGCGTCGTGGATGTTGAAGAACAGATAGCCGATGCCGCTGAGGTCGAGCAGCAGCATCCGCACGAGGGTGTCGCGCTCGTCGAACAACCGTCCTGCCCACCCCACGGCGATCAGCCTATGCGCTGCGGCTCGGCGGCACGAGCGACCACCGGCCGCACCCACCTGGTCCGGGCTGGGAGGTAGGCGGCCAGACCGAGCGGCCCGAGCAGGATCGTCAGCACCAGCAGCGGCGCCATGACCAGCGGTGGCACACCCCGTTCCCGGCTGTCGAGCCACGCCCACCTGCCGACGAACAGGTCGAACGCGATCATGTGTGCCCAGGCGGCGGCCGCACCGTGGTCGGTGCCCAGCAGGTCCCGTACGCCGTCCAGGGTCGGGGACGCCACGGCCGGCAGCACCTGCCCGATCGCCGGGATCACCAGGATCGCGTAAATGACCAGAATCGGTGCCACGATCAGCGGCGAGCTGATGATCCGGGCGGTCAGGGACCAGCGCGGCAGCAGGATCATCAGTGCCCAGAACGGCGCGGCCACCGCGAACGTCAGCGTGAACAACGTGGCGGTCATGCGGCCAGTGCCAGCTGGGGGTGGCGCCGACGGGCCACGACCACGCCGGCGGCAGCAACGGTCGCGACCACCAGGGCAGCCGCGGCGGTCAGGGTGAGGGCGTCCGGCCGCAGCAGCGGCTGCCCGCGCAGGGCCTGCCAGGTGAGCAGCAGGGTGAGTGCGCCGTACGCGCCGCCGGCGACGAGCAGCAGCCGCGCCTGGGTGCGCTCGTCCAGTCGCCTTCCGAGGAACCGGCTCAGCAGGATCGCCAGGATCGGCAGCGCCTGCAACGCGTGCATCCCCACGAAGTGTCCGATCCGCAGGTCTCCGCCGGTGGTGCTCCAGCCGACCAGCGGCAGCCCGGGCCCGCCGTCCGGTACGCCCACGCTGTGCGCCCCGGAGATTCCCTCGATGCCCGGCTCCTGGGTGGGCAGCACCATGGGGATCGCCACCGCCATGCCCAGCAGCGTCAGGCCGAGCCCCAGCCCGACCGCGTACTTGGCGGCCCGGTCCGCGATCGGCTGACGCAGCACCACGATCCCGATGACGAGGTGCGCGGTGAACAGCACCATGATCGCCGCGCCCATCAGCTCGAACAGGGCGCCGTTCAGCGGGGTGGTCCCGTTGAAGTGGCTGGTGGTGCCGCGCAGCACCTGCCCGACGATCACCACCATCTCCACCACCCCCATGGCGACGATGACGGTGCCCGCCCACTCCGCGATCCGGCTGCGTCGCGGCAGCAGGGAGAGCATCCAGGCCAGGGTGGTGCCGTACAGCACGAAGGACACGGAGAACTTGAGCGGCTTGAGCCAGATCGGCGCGCCGGTGAGGACGCGCGAATCGGCGAAGACGCCGACCGCGGAGACGACGGCGAGCACCGCCATCGCCGAGACGAAGAGCATCAGTGGGCGGTGCCAGTGTGCCGCCCGGCGCATCACGGTAGTCATGCCTGTAGATGCTGGTGTGCCGGCCGCGGGACTTCGCCCGACCTGAAGCCCCGGTTGCGGCCGGCGGTCGGAGCGCCGTCTCCTCCCTGGGGAGGAGGCGGAACGCTGAGCCCGGGGGGCCTTCCCGCCCCGACCTGCGGGGATGACCGAACGTAGTAGGAGATGTTCGGCCTGTAGCGCACCGCCTCGTGACCGCGAGTCTGACCGGGATGGCCGCCCAAGGGCAACGAGAGCCCGATCCGTGGATCCTCCGCACTCCCGACGACGCCTTAGCGTATTTACAGTCCGATCACACGGAGGCGTCATGCCGATAGAGACGCTGTCCCTCATTCTGGCGGCGATCGCTCTCAGTAAGCTGATCTCCAAGATCTATTTTCGGGTCCGATATCGCAAGGGCATGCCCGTCGTGCTCAATCCGATCGTCAACGGAGACGACGCCGCGGCCGAGGGCAGCCGCCCGACCCGACAGTCGCCATACCGGCTGGGAGACTTCAAACTGTTGACGGCGTTGACCGACTTCCTCGCCTCCGACTCGGAATGGCCCCTGGCCCCCGGCACGATGGAAAGCGCCGCTCCCGTGCTGCCCACGGTGGCGCCGGACTCCCAGAACTACTGGGTGTCCGTGCTGATGGCGCTCGCCTTCGCCCGGCGGCCCTGCTATCAGGTGCACATGATTCGCGGCGAGGCGGACGGTGACGTCAACGTGCGAATCGTCGCCGAGCCGCGCCGTGACGTCATCGGAGCGACGACGATCGCGTCCACTGCCGACGATCTCGTCGCCGAGATCGGCTGCTTCGTCATCCACCAGATCCGCAGCCAGGAACGCACCGCGAAGTGGATACCACGGTGGGAACGGTGGAACTCGGAAGGCGGCTACCGCGACTACCGGCGGGGAATGGCACTGCGCGACGAGGGACTCGGGCTGCTGAGTTCGGCGCGAGTATTGATGTCGGACAAGGATGCCGACAATGCGCGCCGGACCCGTCAAAGCGGCAAAGACAGGCTGCAGTCGGCTGCCGAGTCGTTCCGGAAGGCATCGGTTGCCGAACCGAGCAACGTCCTACCGCGCCTCGCCCTGGCGGCCATCATGGAGCTCTTCGACGACTACCCGGCCGCGGCGCGGCTGTACGCCGGATGCCGCGACCTGTGGCCGGAGAACATCGAGACCACGTACCGGTTGATGGCTGCCTCCCACGCCGGCGTCCGCCGGGGCCACGGCAGCGCCGTCGCCGACCCACAGACAGTGGTACGCGACCTGGAGCGACGGCTGTGGCGGCGCCGGATCATCGGCCTGTGGTTGCGTGGTTGGCAGCCCGGCCGGCTCAACGCCGGCGAGCGCCGGTACTGGCTGGGCTGGTTCCTGCCCTCGCACCCCCGGGCGCCGCTGACCAGCCTGCGGTCCAAGCGGACCGAGTTCCTCGTCGCCGCGCAGGTTGCCCAGTTGGTGATCACGATGAGGCAACTCGTCGAGGGCCCGCCGGCACCTGCCGGTCCGTCACCCGATCGCTGGCGGTCCATCGCGAAGCGGGACCCGCGACGACGGACCAAGGCGTTGTTCAATCAGCTCACCCTGTTGGTCATCGGACGCCGGTGGCACGGGGCGGCCTGGCTGCTGCACCCCGAGCAGGTCAAGTGGTACCAGCCGTGGCCACGCCAACACCCCGCGCATGCGCCGACGAATGGGACGTACGCCCCGACCTTCCCGCGGCGGCGCCTCGGCGCGGGCCAACCCGGCTCGCGAATCGGTTGGCTGGCGCACTACAACGCGGTCTGCTTTCTGTCCATCGCCAGCAACCTGGCAGAGCCCTACCGGCCCTGGGAATGCACGGAGGACGAGTGGCGCGACGACTGCGCCAAGGCTGCGCTGCGCGAACTCGGCCGGGTGCTGCGCGACCCCTACAGCGACCTGCGCCCGAGCTGGTCCAACACCGACGACGACCTCGAGCCGCTGCTCCGTTGGATGATGCGCCTGCCTCCCGACCATTCGCTCGCCGTCTGGAACGACTACCTCGGCTGGGGAGGCGACGCCCAAGGCAACGGTGACCTGCAGCCGTCTCCGAACGGGACACCCGCAGCGGTGCGTCCGAGCCCGCCGCCCGGAGAAGCCGTAGAGAAGGAGCCCCTCTCATCCTGAGTGGGTTTGCCTCAGGCCGCTGAGACGACGGGCTGTCAGCCCGCCGCGGACCACGCCGACCAGTGGGAAACCCGGATCGCGACCAGCGGCCCGGCCGGTGGCTGCTGGACGTACTGCGGATATTTGTCGGCCAGCGCCGCGCAGGCCGCGGCCTCCTCCGCCCGGTCCTCCACCAGCCGGCCGTGCCCGTCGAGCCGAACCCACCACAGCCGCGACCAGTCCTCGTCGTACTCGTCGACCAGCAGGCAGGCATGCCCCGTCGCGCGGATGTTCTCCAGCCGGCGTAGCCGCCGGTGGCGCTTGGGCTTCTCGTCGACCGCGTGGTAGACGACGTCGCCGAGCAGGACGAAGCACACCGGAACCAGGTGCGGACGGCCATCGGCCCCTACGGTGGCCAGCCGGGCCACCCGGGCCGCACCGACCCGATCGCGGAGTTCGTCGGCGGGCACAGGTCCGACCGTAACAGCCGACCGGTCGGGCACGAGCCGTTCTCAGGACCGTTCGTGGACGACGGCGCCGTTGGCGATCGTGTGGGTGACACGCGCGTCGGCCGGTAGCCCCGCGCCGGCGGCGAACAGGTTGCGGTCGAGCACGGCCAGGTCCGCGCGCCTGCCGACCGCGATCGTGCCGGCGTCGGCGTCGTGGTTGACGTACGCCGAGCCGGCCGTGAACGCGGCGAGGGCGACGGACAGCGGGAGCGCCTGCTCCGGCAGGAACGGCGCGTTGCCGCGGCTTTCCGGGTCGACCCGGGTCACGGCGACCTCGATCTCCTCGAGCGGGTTCGCGGTCGTCACCGACCAGTCGCTGCCCATGGCCAGGGTGGCGCCGGAGCGCAGCAGATCGCCGAAGGGGTACTGCAGCTCCGCCCGCTCCCGGCCGAGGAACGGCAGCGTCAACTCCTCCATCTGCGGTTCCATCTGTGCCCAGTAGGCCTGGCAGTTCGCGGTCACGCCCAACTGTCGAAAGCGCGGCAGGTCCCGCGGGTGGACGAGCTGCAGATGGGCGATGTGGTGACGGTTGTCGGTACGCCCGTTGGCGGCACGCGCGGCCGCGACCGCGTCGAGGGCGTTGCGTACGGCGCGGTCGCCGATGGCGTGCAGGTGCACCTGGAAGCCGAGCCGATCCAGCTCGGTCACCGCCGCGGTGAGCAGCTCCGTGTCGACGTACGTCAGGCCACGGTTGTCGGTGTGGCCGCCGCAGCCGTCGCAGTACGGCTCGAGCAGGGCGCCGGTGTAGTTCTCCAGCACCCCATCGGTCATGATCTTGGTGGTGGTCGGATGGAAGGCGCCGCCCGCCGCGGACTCCCGCTGGGCGAGGAACTCGGGGATCTGGTCCAAGCCGCGGTGCCGGTCCCACCACAGGGCGCCGACGACCCGGGCCGCGAGCCGGCCGGATCCGGCGAGTGACCGGTACGCCTCCAGGGTCCCCGGCGTCACCCAGGCGTCCTGCCAGCCGGTGATGCCCAACGAGTGCAGGTGCTCCTGCGCGTTGAGGATGGCCTCCTCCCATTCGGCCCGCCCCGGCAGCGGCACGTGCCGGTCGTTGAAGCCGTACGCGGCGCCCTCGTGCAGGGTGCCGGTCGGCTCGCCGGTGTCCGGGTCGCGCTCGATCCGCCCGTCGGCCGGGTCCGGAGTGTCCCTGGTGATGCCCGCGATCTCGAGCGCCCTGGAGTTGACCCATGCGCCGTGCACGTCCCGGTTGAACAGGAAGACCGGGCGGTCCGGCACGATCGCGTCCAGGTCTTCCTTGCGTGGGGTGCCGCCCGGGAAGTACTCCATCGCCCAGCCACCCCCGATGATCCAGGGTTGGTCGGGGTTGTCGGCCGCGTAACGCGCGATCCGGTCCAGGTAGGGCTGGCGGCCCGCGAGGTCGTTGAGCCAGACCCGGAGCCGGTTACGCCCGGCGAAGGGCGCGTGAATGTGGGCGTCCTGGAATCCCGGCAGCACCATGCCGCCGGCGGCCTCGATCACCCTGGTCCGCGGGCCGATGAGCTCGGACACGGGCTCGGAGCCGACCGCGACGATCCGGTCCCCGCGTACGGCGACCGCGTCGGACCAGCTGCGGGCGGCGTCGACGGTATAGACGTCGGCGCCGGTGATGACCAGGTCAGCGTGCTCGGTCATCGTTCCACCTCTTCGATCGCCGCGTCGGGCCAGGATCGAAGCACATGCCGAACCGCTTCGGCAACCGATGACCAGCACCCGCTGTCCGGCCTATTCGGCGACCCGCAACACCAGAGAGCCCGTCCCGTTCGTTCGCACCGCATTCAGCGTCCAGCAGCCAGCCGTGGGAAAGACCCAGCCGGTGCCCCACTCGTCGCCCGGCCGATCCCAGTTGCTGCCCCCGTGCGGCTCCGGCCCCCAGACAGGCTTGACGACTTCTCCGTCAGGACCGGTGGCGCTGATCGAGAAGTCACCACTTCCGGTCATACGCCACACCACCTTGAGTTCCTTGCCAGCCATCAACAGCGGCTCCGTTGGAAACAGCAGCGCCCAGAGTGTCGCGCCGTCGCCGGTGCCCTGCCGATCCCCGGACGCATCGGGTCCGGTCAACTTCGCGGTCGGCGGACAGGTCGCGGGGGCAGACGGACTGGCTAGCTCCGGTTGCTCGGAGCTAGCCGTCTGGGAAGGTGGCTCGGATGGGGTCTGGGAGGTGGAGCACCCGGTCATCACGATCGCTGAGATCAGACCAAACCACCAGAATCGGATGGCAGGCCGGACGGGGAATGCCGAAGCCATGAACAACCCTAGCGCCGATCTGCTGGAGCGGACTGGGATGCCGGTCTCCCTACTGGCCGAGCCCGGCGGAGCGCGCTCGGATGATGGCTTCGGCCCTGCTGGCGACCTGGAGCTTGCCGAAGATGCTGCTGATGTGGTTGCTGACGGTGGCCGGTGCCAGCCCGAGCCGTACGGCGATGGCGGCGTTGCCGAGGCCGGCGGCGATCAGGTTGAGTACCTCGCGTTCTCTCGGGGTCAGCTCGGGGAAGGTGCGCTGATCTGGCGTACGGCCGGAGAGGTAGTTGAGGGCGCGGCGGGCGACGCCGGGGCCGAAGATGGCCTCGCCTGCGGCGACGGCGGCGATGGCGCGGATGACGTTGTCGGGGGCGGCGCCCTTGAGGACGTACCCTTGCGCGCCGGCCCGCATCGCGGCGAAGACCGATTCGTCATCGTCGAACATGGTGAGCATGAGCACGGCGACGTCCGGCGCGACGCGCGAGATCTCTCGCGTGGCTTCGACGCCGGTCAGGTCGGGCATCTGGATGTCCATGACGAGAACGTCGGGGCGCAGGGTGACCGCTGCGCGGACCGCCTCCGATCCAGTGCTGGCGGTGCCGACGAGTTCGTACCCGCCGTGGGCCGACAGCAGCGCGCCCAGCCCTTCCCGGACGATCCCATGATCGTCAGCGATGACAACGCGCAGCGTCATGCCGGCACCCCCGATCCCAACGTCGCTGAACTGGATGACACCTTCTCCGACTGCGCCGGTGCCGAGGCTGACGCCAGGGGCAGTGACACGCTGACCCAGGCGCCCGTGCGGTCGTGGCGGATCTCGCATTCTCCACCGAGTTCGGCGGTCCGCTCGCGGATCGAGGTGAGCCCGACGCCGGGCTGCCACCGATCGACGCCGTCAACGTCGTTCGTCCCGTTGTCGTGAACGGACAGCCGTAGTGTGGCGCCGCTGAGGCCGAGCTGGACCTCGGCGGCGGTCGCACTGGAGTGGCGTACCACGTTGGTGAGCGCCTCGGTGGCGATCCGGTACACCGCCATCTCGACGGCGGCGGGCAGGTCGGGCAGAGCCTGGGGCGCGTCGAGGGTGACGGTCAGTGCCGCGCCGTCGTCATGGCGAGTGAGCATCGCCGCGTGCTCGCGCAGCGCGCCGATCAGGCCCATGCCGTCGAGCGCGGGCGGCCGCAGCTCGTACACCAGGCGCCGAATCTCCTCGATCGCGGCGATCGTCTGGTCGCGCAGGTCGACCAGAAGCGTCGCGCTGCGGTCCCGGTCGGTGTTCAGCAGAAGCCGCGCAGCGTCGGCGTTGAGCACCACCCCCGTCAGGATGGGACCGAGGCCGTCGTGCAGGTCGCGCCGGATGCGGCGGCGTTCCTCCTCCCGGCCGCTGATAACTCTCTCCCGAGACACCTGCAGTCCCTCCGCGAGACGGCCGGCCTGCACGGCCACGGCCAGCGGAGCAGCCAGGAGGGTGAGCACCTTGGCGTCGGCCGTGTCGAGCCGGTGCTCGCCGACACGCAGGCCGACGAGCAGCTCTCCGACCACGATGTCGCCGGAGCGCAGCGTGATCGCGTGCCGGGCAGCGGGTGGCTCGCCGTACACCGCGACCTGGGTGCCGTCGACGACAATGGCCGCGGCGGGGAAGCGCATCACCTGGCAGAGCGCCTCCAGCACCCCCGGCAGGCCGCCGCCGGCGGCCACGCCCACCTCGCCCAGGCGGGCGCCGACCTCGGCCATCGCGCGGACCGGGTCGTTGCGCGCACCGTAGAAGGCCCGGTGGAGCAGCCGCTGCAACCAGACTCGGACCGGGTTGAACGCCAGCGCGATCACGAGGGTCGCGGCCAATGAGGAGTTGAGCGATACGTGCCGGCGTGCGGTGGCCTCCAACATGGCCACCAGGGCGAGGTAGCCGGCGACCACGCCACCGGTGAGCAGCAGGTACAGCACGGAACGTGAGACCACCAACCGGATGTCGAGCAGTTGGTGGCGCAGGACCGCGATGGTGATCGCCAGCGGGATCAGCAGGATCGGCAGCACCCCGAGGATCAGGGACTCCAGCCCGAGAACGCCCTCGGCGGTGAAACAGCCGATCATCACGATCAGCGCCTGCAACAGCCACAGCAGCTGGCGGCGGACCTGGTCAGACGCGCGTCGGTACCGCAGCACCAGGGCCACCAGGGCGGCGATGAAGCTCACCAGGATGAGCCCCTGGCCGATGGCGAGGAACCAGGCGATCTGCCAGAACCCGGCCTGGGCCGGGTAGCCCGGGATGCCAAGTTCGGCCGTCAGGCCACCCTTGGGATCGAGCACACCCGCAGCGGTCCAGATGATCCCGTTGAACCCGAGGACGGCCAGCAGCCAGCGCCAGCCGCCGCCGGGCAGACGCCCATCCGGAAACAGCACCAGCGCCAGCGGGATGAACAGGGCCAGCGACCACGTCCAGCCACCATTGGTCACGGTGGCGAGCAGCCGCCAGGGCGGGGTGGGTTCGCCCGCCCAGGCCAGCAGGGTGAGCCCGGTCGCGGTCGAGCCGTAGCAGCAGCCGCCGGCCAGCAGTGACCAGCCCACGGCGTTGCGCGGGCGGTGGAACGCGATCAGCCAGCCGCACACCGCGAGCGACAGGCCGATGATCGCGTTGGTGACCACGAACAGGTCGGCCAGCCGGGCCCAACCGAGACCCGATGCGGCGCCCGCGACAACGGTCGTGACCGCCTCGCCCAGCGCCAACGCGAACACCACCGTTGCGGCGGTACGCCGGCGGCGGTCGGTGTCTACGGTCACGCCCTCATCATCCTCAGCCCAACCCACAGTCGGGTAGGGGCCTGCCCCTACCCGAACCGTGAACATCCGGCACCTCACCCAGGGGACAGCTGGCTGCCGACCAGAGGTGGTCCCGACGCACGCTGTCCGCACCGATGTAAGAAACGTGAGGAGTTACCGATGTCCATCACCGACGCCGCCACGGTCGACGCGACCACCCGCGCCCGGCCACGAGATGTCCGCGGCTTCTGGCGGGTCCTGCTCGCCGTCATCGCCCCGCTGCCCATGCTGTTCATGGGCGTGCAGTATGTGCTCCTGCCGGTCGACGGCGGTGTGTCGTTCGACAAGAGCGTCGCGGCCTTCGCCGCGCACCAGGGCCGACTGGATCTGCTGGAGTGGCTCGAGCTGCCGTTCCTGGTTCTGCTTGTCCCGGCCACGTTCGCCGTTGTCTGGGCGGCTCGGCGCGCCGCGCCCCGCCTGACCACGGCTGGAGCGCTGGTCGCGCTCACCGGGCTGCTCGCCGGCTTCGGCATCCTGAGCGGCACGCCGCGCCTGGAGAACGTCACCGTCAGCGAGGGCCTCGACGTCGCGACCATGACACGAGTCTCCACCGCGATCGAGGACCACCCGACCACCCTTCTCGGCGGGCTGCTGTTCATCCTTGGCATCACCGTCGGGCTGCTGCTGCTCGGCATCGCGCTGTGGCGCAGCCGCATCGCACCCGCCTGGATGGGTTTCGCCCTCGCCGCCGGCGGCTTCACCCACCCGTTCATGCCCGGCCACGTCGCGGCCGGCATCGGTCTGATCGTGGCGGCGGTCGGCTTCGCCGGCGCCAGCGTGGCGCTGCTGCGGATGCGCAACGACGACTTCGACCTGCCCCCGGTCGTGCAGGCCCGCCCAAGCTGACGCCGCGGACCCCGCTGCCCAGCCGCCCCACCGGCTGGGCAGCAAGTGTCCCTCCCGCCGCACGGCCAGGGCGGCTACCATCGTGAGTGGCTCGGTGCAGCCGGCCGCTCGCGCCCGTTCAGGGTTGGGTGAATGCACCGGACGGGTTGCCGAGCATCGGCTCTCTGACCGCGGCGCCAGCCGACAACGCGAGCATCGGCAGGACGGGCCGCGGGAAAGGCCGACGCGATGACGTTGCCCAGCACGGAGCATGCCAAGAGACTTGCCAAGCTCCTGCGAGATGACCTTGCCGCAGCCGGATTCAGCATCCCGCACAGCCTCGCGCTGGAACTCATCGCCCACCAGTTCAACGCCAAGGACTGGAACGTCCTGGCCGCGGCGGTGGGCCGCCCCGGACGCTCAGCGTCGCCGGAGATCCGACCAGGCGTGCCGGTCCTCCGGGTGATGTCCGTCGAGGTTGCGCTGCCGTTCTACGTCGACTATCTCGGCTTCAAACTGGACTGGGAGCACCGGTTCGAGCCCGGCTTGCCCCTGTACGTGCAAGTGTCCCGGTCACAGGCCGTGCTGCACCTGTCCGAGCACCACGGCGACGGCAGCCCGCACGGTGTGGTCTGGTTCCGTGTGACCGATGTGTTCGGCCTGCACAAGGAGTTGCTTTCCAGGCCGAACGCGCCGCTACGCCCGGGCATCGACGCGGGCGCGCCCGGCGGACCGACGATCGAGGTCATCGACCCTTACGGCAACGTGCTGCGATTCGCGGGCGAGGGCATCAGCAGCTGAGATGATGCCAACGTGGCTGACGACGGCGGTTATCTGCTCGACAACCAGCAGGCGGAGGCGGGCATCCGCTTGACGCCCTGGCGACGCTGTTCAACCCCTCCACGTTTCGGCACATCGGCACCCTCGGAATCGCAGCGGGCTGGCGATGCTGGGAAGTCGGCGCGGGAGGCGCGAGCGTGCCGTCCTGGCTCGCCGAGCGCGTCGGACCGGCGGGGCACGTGCTCGCCACCGACATCGACGTCTCCTGGATGACCGCCGACGCACACTACGAGGTCCGCTGCCATGACGTCGGCGCCGATCCACCGCCGGGGGAGGGATTCGACCTGGTGCACGCGCGCCTGGTCCTCGTCCACGTTCCCCAGCGTGCCGCGGCGCTCGCCGCCATGGCCTCGGCGCTGCGGCCCGGCGGCTGGTTGCTGTTGGAGGAGGCCGACCCGATGATGCAGCCGCTGGTCTGCCCGGACGAGTCAGGTCCGGCCCAGCAGTTGGCCAACAAGCTCAAGCGCGACTTCCGTACGCTGATGGCCCAGCGTGGTGTCGACCTGTCCTACGGGCGCACGCTACCGCGGTTGCTGCGCGACGCGGGGCTGGCCGACGTCGAAGCCGACGCCTTCTTCCCGATGAGCGGTGCCGCCTGCGCCCTGCTGGAACAGGCCACCGTGAGACAGATCCGCGACCGGCTGATCACTGCCGGCTTGTCCACCGACGATGAGGTCGACCAGCATCTCCACAACATCGCGACGGGGCTCCTCGACCTCGCCACCTCGCCCATGATCTCGGCTTGGGGCCGGAGACCTGCCTGATGGCGGATCGGCTGCCCTCTCGGCAGTGGCGTCGATCGGCCGTGTCAGGCCATGACGCTCACCAGCGCTCGACAAGGTGCTCGCGACCGGAGGGCGGCTCATACTGCTCCGGCCAGTAGTCCGTCACCCGAACGATCAGCCCGTCCTCGGAAAGGTCGAACCACACACAGGCGTCCTGGTGCTCGTCGCCGACGCGGGCATCGATCCAGGCCGCGGCAAAGCCGCCGTCGGCGACGATGCGCCGTACCTCCATGTGCCAGTCGCCTGGGTATTCCTGATTGAACTGCATGAACGCCGACTTGCCTCGGATGCGCTCACGGGTCTGCGGCATCTCATACACCACATCGTCAGCAAGCAACTCGCCGAAGCGGCGCCAGTCGCGCTGCTCCGCGCTCGCTACGTAATCACGCACCGCCTGCCGGGTCCTGGAGGTTTCATCCATGCGCGGCACCGTTACCTTTCAGCGGGCTCTGGTGAGCACGCGGTCGGCAGTCCCGCCTGATGGTGGGACGGTCCCGGTCTTACCCGCCTGAGCGGTGCCGGGTTGACGTTTCACGGCCACCGGCCCGCTGGTGCGGGTCTTACGGTCGGCTCCACGTCCTGCCACCGGGCCACTCCCGGCGGTGGTTGCCTCAGCCGCGATCGCGGCGAGGTTGCGTGCGGCGTTGACATCTCGGTCGAGGACCAGGCCGCACGAGTTGCAGGTGTAGGTGCGCTCGGACAGGGCCAGCTTGGCTTTCACCGTGCCACAGCCCGAGCAGGTCTTGCTGGAGGGATACCAGCGGTCAGCCACCACCAAGCGGCCACCGTTCCATGCGATCTTGTAGGCCAAT